>NZ_JATR01000003.1:0-89375 GCF_000526075.1 Streptococcus sp. SR1 | reverse complement strand
TACATGATTAAATTGATTGATCGTTACTATTCTCCTGAATTAAAACAAGAAATGATTAATAAAGTCTTACATGAAGGCTGGACTAAAGATAGAGTTTCTCTTGAATACGATCTCCCAAGTCGTACGATACTTCTTAATTGGCTGGCGCAATACAGGAAAAACGGGTGGTATACTATTGTTGCGAAAATAAGAGGGAGAGTACCTAAAATGGGACATAAACGGAAGAAAACTTGGGAAGAAATGACAGAACTAGAGCGACTCCAAGAGGAGAATGAACGCTTACGGACTGAGGTGGCTTACCTAAAAAAGTTAAAAGAGTTAGAGAAATGGTTTCAGGAGGATTTCGACTAAATTTACTTCTTGAAGTGGCTCGTTTACCTCGCTCAACTTACTACTATCAGTTGAAGCAACTAGATGGGCTTGACAAAGATAAAGAGCTTAAAATCGAAATTCAGGCCATTTATAATGACCATAAAGGAAATTATGGCTATCGTAGAGTTACTCTTGAACTAAGAAATCGTGGTTTTACAGTGAATCATAAGAAAGTTCAACGTCTGATGAAGGTCCTTGGTTTAAGTGCTCGAATTCGTCGGAAACGAAAGTATTCTTCCTACAAAGGAGAGATTGGTAAGAAAGCAGACAACCTGATTCAGCGTCAGTTTGAAGCATCAAGGCCAATGGAAAAGTGCTATACGGATGTGACAGAGTTTGCCATTCCAAATAGCACACAGAAATTGTATTTATCGCCAGTTTTAGATGGCTTTAATAGCGAAATTATCGCCTATAATTTGTCTACCTCACCCAACTTAGAACAAGTGAAAACCATGTTGGAACAGGCATTCACAGAGAAACACTACGAGAATACGAGTCTCCATAGTGATCAAGGATGGCAATACCAACACGATTCTTATCACAGGTTTTTAGAGAGTAAGGGAATCCAAACATCTATGTCACGTAAAGGTAACAGCCCAGACAACGGTATGATGGAATCTTTCTTTGGCATTTTCAAATCGGAAATGTTTTATGGTTATGAGAAGATGTTTCAGTCGCTTAAACAATTGGAACAAGCTATTGTGGACTATATTGATTACTACAACAACAAACGAATTAAGGGCAAACTAAAAGGACTTAGCCCTGTGCAATACAGAACTAAATCCTTCGCTTAAATTATTTGTCTAACTTTTTGGGGTCAGTACACAGAGCTGGTTTTTCATGTCTAATTGTCTGTTTCTACGAATCGTCCTAGGATGTGGACATTTTCGGATACAGAGACAAAGGCTGTCGGATCGACCTGTTTCATGATGTGTTTAAAATCATTAAACTCTGCTCGCGTGATAACCGTAATCAAGACTGCTTTTCTCTCATGATTATAAGTTCCTTCTGCATCGTGGATCATGGTAGCGCCTCGGTGCAATTTTTTATGGATTTTTTCGATTACCTTTTCAGGATTATTGGTCACAATCATGGCCTGCATGCGTTTTTGCTTGGTAAAGACAGCGTCTGTCACACGACTGGAGACAAAGATGGTAATCATGGAGTAGAGGGCGTATTTCCAACCAAAGGTCAAACCTGCTATCAGCATGATGGTTCCATTTACCAGGAAAGAAATACTACCGACATTCTTACCCGTTTCCTTTCGAATGGTGAGACTGACGATATCTGTACCTCCGCTTGAAATATTGTTACGGAGCGCAAAACCAATCCCCAAGCCCATGACAACACCCCCAAAAAGGGCATTGATGATGGGATCCTCTGTCAAGGTCACAACTGGCACAAGCTGGATAAAGAGAGAACTCATGGATACTGTGATAAAGGTAAAGACCGTAAACTTATGCCCAATCTGATACCAAGCTAAAATCATCAATGGAAAATTGATAGCATAAAAGGTTAGCGATATCGGAATGTAAAACCCAAACCAGTGATGACTCAAGGCAGAGATAATCTGTGCCAGACCCGTCGCACCACTTGAGTAAACGTGTCCTGGTTGAAAAAAGAAATTGACTGCTACTGCTGACAGAAAGCCATAAACCAGAGAAGCCGAGATTTTCTCATCATATTTTTCCCGAGAGATACTTTGTAAAACTCGTAAGATTTTTATCTGATAAGCAAAGCGGCGCAGATAATAGCGCCATCGCTTAATTCGTTTTGCTTGTTTCATCTTCTTCTACTTGTAAGCTGAGTTCCTCTAGTTGTTTGAGAGCGACTGTTGATGGAGCTTGTGTCATTGGGTCGGTTGCCTTATTGTTCTTAGGAAAGGCAATGACTTCACGAATATTTTCTTCTCCTGCTAAGAGCATCACAAAACGGTCAAGACCGATAGCCAAACCACCGTGTGGTGGGAAACCATAGTCCATGGCTTCAAGAAGGAAACCAAACTGGTCATTGGCTTCTTCAGCTGAGAAACCAAGAGCCTTGAACATGCGTTCTTGAAGGTCTTTTTGGTTGATACGAAGACTACCACCACCAAGCTCATAACCGTTCAAGACGATATCGTAAGCAATGGCACGAACCTTAGCCAAATCACCTTCTAATTCGTGAGCTGTTTCTTCCTGTGGAAGAGTAAATGGATGGTGGGCGCTCATGTAGCGACCTTCTTCTTCAGACCATTCAAACATTGGCCAATCAACCACCCAAAGGAAGTTGAATTGATCGTTATCAATCAAGCCAAGCTCTTTGGCGATACGGCCACGAAGGGCACCTAATGTTGCATTAGCTACCTCAAGCGTATCTGCTACAAAGAGAACCAAATCCTTATCTTCAAGACCAAGTGCTGCAGTCAATTCTGCTTGGATACCAGTCAAGAACTTGGCAACTGGTCCATTTAATTCTCCATCAACTACCTTGACCCAAGCAAGACCTTTGGCTCCGTACTGCTTAGCTACTTCGGTCATCTTGTCGATGTCTTTACGTGAATAGTTATCTGCAGCTCCTTTGACTACAATAGCTTTTACAGCAGGTGCTTCTGAGAAGACTTTAAAATCAACACCCTTGACAACTTCTGTCAAGTCCTGAAGCAACATGTCAAAACGCGTATCTGGCTTATCAGAACCATACAGAGCCATCGCATCATCGTACTTCATACGAGGAAATGGAAGCGTTACTTCGATGCCTTTGGTTTCTTTCATCACGCGTGCAATCAAGCCTTCTGTGATATCTTGGATCTCTTGCTCCGTAAGGAAAGACGTTTCCAAGTCGACCTGGGTAAACTCAGGCTGGCGGTCACCACGCAAGTCTTCATCACGGAAACATTTGACGATTTGGTAGTAACGGTCAAAACCAGCATTCATCAAGAGTTGTTTCGTGATTTGTGGACTTTGAGGAAGAGCGTAAAAACGCCCTTTATTGACACGAGATGGCACCAAATAGTCACGCGCCCCTTCTGGCGTTGACTTCGAAAGGAATGGCGTCTCCACATCGATAAATTCCAACTCATCCAAGTAGTTACGGATAGAGTGGGTCACCTTGGCACGAAGTTTAAGATTTTCCAACATTTCTGGACGACGAAGGTCAAGGTAACGGTAACGCAAACGTGTATCGTCATTGGCCTCAATCCCATCTTTAATCTCAAAAGGCGTTGTTTTAGCTGTATTCAACACTGTCAAAGCTGTCACGTTTAACTCAACCGCACCAGTCGGCAATTTATCATTTGCCTGTTCACGAGCAGCAACCTGACCAGTCACCTCGATGACAAATTCGCTACGAAGGCTTTCAGCTGTTGCCATGACCTCTGCAGATACTTTTTCAGGGTTGATAACCAACTGCATAATCCCTTCACGGTCACGAAGGTCGATAAAGATCAAACCACCAAGGTCACGACGACGACCAACCCAGCCTTTCAAGGTGATTTCTTGTCCGATATGTTCCTCACGAACACGACCAGCATACATACTACGTTTCATTGTTTCTCTCCTCTTTTATTCTGTTACTATTTTACCATAAAAGCGCAGGCTCTTCATGAAAATCAGCAGAAAAGTTTGATTGTCTTTAGAAATCAAAACGAACAGACAAAAAATCCGATGAAAACGTCATCGGATTCTCTGATTATGATTATTAACCTTTTTTGCGCTTTTCGGCAATCTCCGCTGCCTTTTTAGGTAGAACAATCTCCGTCGCATACGCCGAAGCAAAACGCAAGACACCTGCAATAGGCGCAAAGACAACTGCTAGATAGTTGTAAAAGAAATCGCCTTTAAAGGCATAGGCAAGTGCCCCGATGATAAAGAAGAGAACGACCGCCTGTATCACTGCTAATAAAATTACTCGTTTCATGTGACCTCCTGACTCTATTATAGCATGAGTATCATCAAAAAGCCGATTAAATTATTCAAAGCGTGGAGAGAAATACTATAAAGAAGACCTTTTCGGCTTACATAAGCCAGACCCAAACTTAATCCCAGACTAGCATAAACTAAAAACTGTTGCAAAGTCCCTGGAAAATGAATCAAGGCAAAAAGCACACTTGATACGAGGAGAAACAGAGCTGTCTGTTTGCTGTTGTTCTGCTTAGGAAAGAGATAGCGCGCCAGCATCCCTCTAAAGATGAGTTCTTCCGTCAGAGGAGCAAAGACTACCACCATAAAGAAACCAAATACAGGCTGAGCAACTGTCAATTGTGATACGATTTGTTGATTGACTGACGGATCTTCTGGCAAAAAGAACTGGGCTGTAATCGCCACTAGCAAAACCAGAGTAGGCAACCAGATATAACGATTAAAAGCTGTCGTCTGGATGCTAACCTTTTCTGTCTGATACCATCTGTAAACTCCATAAACATAGGCCCCTGATAGGACGACATAAAGTGGTAAGACTCCAAAGATTGAAGCCCCTAGTCCAAGAGCTGACAGCGCCGTACTCTGAACCAGACCATAGCCAAAGAAAAAGGATAGAACAGCTAGAAGAAACCAGCCAAGATTTTTAAGTAATTTCATAAAAGACTCCTATTTGAAATAACGTTTTACCATAGGTAATTGCATCACATTGATATAAATATGGATCGCTCCTACAAGCAAGAAGGCTAGTAACTGAATCTCTCCTGTCAGTAAGGAAAAGAGAACGATTAGAAAATAGAGAGCTGGCAAGACATACTGGTTTAATTGGAATAAAATTCGAAAACTTTGTTCCAAATTAGCCTTGCGCTCCCCTTCATCGTAGGAGTTTATATAGTCCAAGACATCTTTTGGTGTAGAGAAGAATTCCAAATCAAACTGACGAACGATCGCAATGGTCTTATAGAGATATTTTTGAGCACTGAAAATCATCACTAATGCCAAAAAAGAAAGAGATAAGGTTATATAGCTGATATTTAGTACAATTACTTCACTACCTGAGATGAAAAGAGCCAAAAAAATCGCTACGCCTGCACTATTAAAAGCAATAGTTCCAAACTCGAGATTACGATACATTTGTACATAATAGGTTTCATTCAGATCATCATCCATTTCCTCTTGATACAAGGAGTGAAATTTTCTGCTTTTCTTTAAGAAATCGAAAGTCAAAAACATACTAATGAAACCTAACAGTAAACAAATAGATGATATCCATGGAGTCACGGTTTTGACATCTAAAATGGTTCCGTAGTTTTCGGTATAGGCCTTAAACATCTCTGCAAACATGCCCAAGAAGCCTCCCAAGATAACAGCCATTAAAAATAACAATCCACGTTTCTTTTTCATATTCATACTCTTTCTAAACTAAACCAATCCAACTAACCACTGACCAAACACTTTACCTGATTCATAAATAGCTGTCAAGCCCTCTGTTCCAAGTGATACTAAAATCAAACAAACAGCAAACAAGAAAATAGCTTGGTTTCTAGCTTTTTTTGCTCCATCTCCCAAGGGTTCATTGCCAAGCCAACCTGCTAGATAGGCATAGAGAGTTACTGTTATAATCCCAATCTCTGTCGAAGAGAGAAACAGCAAGACTGTCACCAAACGAACGATATTGGCTTGAATGTTAAAATAATTTCCTAAACCTGCACAAACACCTGCAAGTTCTTTGTGCTCAGTATCGACTTGAAAACCTGCTAAAAACTTTTTCATATTCATTCTCCTTTTTCACTTGCTAGATTTTTGGATTTCTTTTCAATCCAGTCAACTACTGGGATGAGAGCAAAGTAGGTCCAAACAAATTGGTCGCTTTGATATGGATTAAACCAGCCTAGGTCCATCCCAATCAGTAGAAATACGCTGACTAATAGAGCTATGGCAACTACATAATAGATTACTTTATACTTGTTCATCATTTTTCTCCTTTTTCTTCAACCGATTGAAAATGGACAAGAGGACTAAATTAATCCAAAACAAATACTTACTTTCAACAAAATAGAACCAACCCAGTAATGTTCCAATCATAGCAAAAGCATTCACAATAAAGGCAAAAACACTCATATAATAAATCACTTTATACTTGTTCATCACTCGTCCTCCTCTATCCGAAATACCGACTCGACTGGTTCATTGAATATCTGCGAAATCTTCAGGGCGATCACAATGGACGGGGTGTATTCGTCCCGTTCTAGTAGGCTAATGGTCTGTCTGGACACGCCAGCTAGTTTGGCCAGCTCTGTTTGATTGAGACCATCGCGAGCCCGAAGCTCTTTTAAACGATTTTTAAGCATTCCTTTCTCCTTCACTCTTAACTTGCTTACATTGTAACACATCTTTTTCTTTTTGACAACTATATTTGTCAAAAAGTTTATGATTTTTGTCATTTTGCAAAAGAAAACGGTCAGGAGTAAGGTCCTGACCAGTTTTTCTACTATTAAAAGCCTAATTTTTCAAAGATGTCTGAGAAGTTTTGGCTGATGGTCTCAAGGGATACTTGAACTTCTTCTCGTGTTTGGTTGTTCTTAACCGTCACTTGTCTGCTTTCGACTTCGCTCTCTCCTAGCGTGATGAGGGTCTTAGCCGCAAAGACATCGGCTGACTTGAACTGAGCTTTGAGCTTTCGGTTGAGGTAGTCACGTTCTGCTTTGAATCCTTGTTGGCGAAGGGCTTGTACCAATTCCAAGGCCTTGACATTTGCTTCTTCACCCAAGACTGCGATATAGACATCTAGGGCATTTTCGATAGGGAGGGTTACACCTTGCTTTTCAAGGATGAGAAGCAGGCGCTCTACACCAAGTCCAAAACCAAATCCAGCAGTTTCAGGACCACCAAAGTAGGCAACCAAGCCATCGTAGCGACCTCCTGCACAGACGGTCAATTCATTGCCCTCGATTTCAGTGATGAATTCAAAAATCGTGTGGTTGTAGTAGTCCAGACCACGCACCATATTGGTATCGATGATATAGTCTACACCCAGATTTTCCAACATCTGACGCACAGCATCAAAGTGAGTTTGGCTTTCTTCATCAAGGAAGTCCAAGATAGACGGCGCATTCTCTACTGCCACCTTGTCATCTTTTTCCTTAGAGTCCAAGACACGGAGAGGATTTTCCTCCAAACGACGTTGGCTATCCTTCGACAGGGTCTCCTTGAGTGGTGTCAAATAGTCGATCAAGGCCTGACGATAAGCCGCACGGCTCTCAGGATTTCCGAGAGTGTTGAGGTGTAATTTGACACCTTGGATGCCGATTTCTTTCAAGAAATGAGCTGCCATAGCGATGGTTTCCACATCGGTAGCTGGATTGCTAGAGCCAAAACACTCAACACCAATCTGGTGAAATTGGCGTAAACGCCCTGCCTGTGGACGCTCATAACGGAACATAGGGCCCATGTAATAGAACTTACTTGGCTTTTGCACTTCTGGTGCGAAGAGTTTATTTTCCACATAGGAACGGACAACGGGCGCAGTTCCTTCTGGACGGAGGGTGATATGGCGGTCACCCTTGTCATAGAAGTCGTACATTTCCTTGGTTACGATATCAGTCGTGTCCCCGACAGAACGACTGATGACCTCGTAGTGTTCAAAAATAGGCGTGCGCACTTCCGCATAGTTATAGCGCTTGAAAATTTCACGAGCAAAGCCCTCAACGTACTGCCACTTGGCAGACTCAGCAGGTAAAATATCCTGCGTTCCTTTTGGTTTTTGTAATTTCATTGGGAATCCTCTTTAAACTTAATAGTCTTATTTTACCATAAATAGAGGGATTAAAACAGTATGAATAAAATTAGGATTCAAATATCATTTTTGAGATTAATAACTGTCAAAAGAATAGCCAGCAAGGAAAGACCAACAAATAGCATCCAAGTCAACTGTATATTCCATACAGCTATAAGTGAAAAACAAGCTGTTCCCACAGGTATGGATAAGGTAAACAATAAACCTAAAAAATTACTGGTACGAGCTAGAACATCTGGAGCTAGATTTTTCATGAGCATGGCACTAATCTTTGGTTGAACTTTACCAGACACATACAGAGTTAAAAATAGAAATAGCAAACCAAGCACGACTTGATTGAATACATTAGCTAGACCAATTAGACTGAGTCCTACGGTCGCCCACATCATCAATCTAGGCAAAGACTGCTTCCCAAAATAATCATTGCCCGTAAGGCTACTGATGATGATTGCTACTAAAACACAGAATTGATTGATAAATAGTGCCTCTGTGTAAGAAAAATTCAAGAGAGAATGGCTCAAAAAGAAGATGTTATAGATGCTTCCTAAAGCCCCACCCAAGGCATTAATAAGCAAGACAGCAAAGATCATGAAACCAAAGTTTTTCTGTCCACCTTTAAGAAAAACGAGACGTAAATTTCGGTAAATTGTTAGGAACTGGTCTTTGATAGAAAGCTTCTCATTTTTTAGTTTTTTACCATCAGCAGATGACATTGACAGACTCAATTTGCTTTTTCCTAAAAAGAGAATAAAGGCTGATACTAGGAAAAAGCAGGCATTGATTCCCGCAACAAGGGAAAAATTGTTGACCGATAGACCTAAGAGCCAAACTCCAAAAGCTTGACCACCAATAGCTGAAATATAGGTGATAAACTGGGAAAAAGAATAAGCTTCCATCAGATCCCCTTCAGCTACTTTTTCCTTAACGAGGGGCATGCGCAAACCACCAGCAAAATCACTGATCACATCACTGATGACATTGATCAAACACAGGCTAGAAAAGGCAAAGAGACTAGCTTGCTGAACAACTAGGGCTGCCAGAAAAAATAAAACCGCCTGAAACAAACCGCTATAGACCATCCATTTGACCTTGTCCCTTGTGTAATCTGCCCGAATCCCTACAAAAACTGTAAAGAGAGTCGGAAGAATCATGACAATATTCGCCATAGCAACAGCAAAAGAGGCTTGTGGCAAGGTCGATGCATAAACGATAAATACCAGGTTAAAAATCGAAGCACCAAAGGCATTGAAGAAGCGCGACAAAGTCAAGAGTCGATAAGCTTGATTTCTAAACAATAGTTTCATAGGTGATCTCCCTTCTTGTTATAATCCCTATATGAAGTATGACTATAGTATAGCACTTAGAAATTGAAAGGGAAAACTTTTGAATATATGCAACACACAAAATGAGCAAAGAAACGATAGAACTTTTGTAACGACCTGAGAGTAGTCAAAAGTTCTATCGCTTAAATTTTCAAATTATTTTCTTAGTTTGCAGATATTCAACAATCGGTTGTATTTCTGTAGTATTCAGCAGATTTGTTACAACCAAGCATCTCAAAAATATGGACAGCATCTTCCATCTTTTTCTGACCTTCCTTGACTCTACCCTGCTTGCTATCAAGAAGACCTTCAGCCCACAAATAGACAATTCGGAAATAGGTCTCATTTTCCTTGTAGAAATGCTCTTTGATGACACGTTTAAAATAAGAGGCATTGGTAAATTCTTCACACTCAATGCTGGCTAAAAAACCATTCAATAGCATAGTATGAAAAAGGTTTCGATTACTAGACATTTCCATTAGAAAATCGGATTTGCGGACCATTTCTCGTACATATCTAGTAAAAAGAGAAACAGACAAGAACGGAGAACTGACTGAGAACAAATTGAGTTCATAGATTCCCCAAATCTCAGTAGAAAACAAGTAGTCATGAAGGACTTTCCCTTCCTCTGCCGTTAACTCAACCGTTTCATCCATACTCTTCATATAAGACTTGATAATGATGGCATTTAGAATATGTTTCTGTTTGTTTTGAGAATGGGCATGCTTTTGATACTCCTTGCGATATAAGTCCTCAAGAGGTGCTATATTCTTTAAATCCAAAACATCTGTGATTTCTTTTCTCAACTCCGAATCTGTATCATACTGAAAACCTCTCGCCAGAAAGAGGATTTCCTCTACACTAGCAGATATATTTTCTAGGGCAAATAGAAACTTTTCCACCGAAAGCTCACTCTGACCTGTTTCAAATCGGGACAACATGGACGGCGAAAATTGTCCCCCAGTTGCTTGTCTCAGCGAGATATTTCTTGACTCTCGTAATTGTCTAAAGACTTTTCCAATCTGCTCCATAGACTTCCCCTTGATTCCATATTTTCTTCATTTTATCATATTTTTCAGAAAATTCATCAAAAACTTGCCAAATTGTCAGAATTATGAGAAAATAGAGGATATTTATCAGGTGGAGGGACTGTTATGAGAGACGATATCAAAATCAATGACCGCGCTTTGGCTTTACAAGACCAAATTATCGAAAAACTAGAGAAGGTTTTTGATACAGATGTGGAATTGGATGTGTACAATCTGGGCTTAATTTATGAAATCAATCTGGATGAAACAGGTCTCTGTAAGATTGTCATGACCTTCACCGATACTGCCTGTGATTGCGCCGAAAGCCTGCCTATCGAAATCGTCGCAGGTCTGAAACAAATCGAGGGTATCGAAGATGTCAAGGTTGAAGTTACCTGGTCGCCTGCTTGGAAGATCACACGAATCAGTCGCTACGGCCGTATTGCCCTTGGACTGCCACCTCGTTAATACTCTTCAAAAATCTCTTCAAACCACGTCAGCTTTATCTCCAACCCCAAAGCTGTGCTTTGAGCAACCTGCGCCTAGCTTTCTAGTTTGCTCTTTGATTTTTATTGAGTATAAGCAGGCAAATCACTTTTGAAGATGAAAAGAAGCAAGCCGAAAATGGCTTGCTTTTTAAGTTTATTTTTTACCTGACTTGTCCATATTCCAGAAGTCTGTCACGGCTCCGCGTGAAGCAGATGATACGATATGGGCATATTTACCGAGAACACCACGGCTGTAAAGAGGTGGCAATGTTGTTTCTGCCTTGCGTTTTTCAAGTTCTTCTTCTGATACGGCCATGGAAATTTCTTTGGTATCTTGGTCAACCGTAACGATATCACCTGTACGGAGGTAAGCAATCGGTCCACCATCCTGAGCTTCAGGAGCGATATGTCCGACAACCAGACCATAAGTACCACCAGAGAAGCGTCCATCCGTCAAGAGGGCAACCTTGTCTCCTTGACCTTTACCAACGATCATGGATGAAAGGGATAGCATCTCAGGCATACCAGGACCACCCTTAGGCCCAACGAAACGGACAACAACTACATCGCCATCAACGATTTCATCTGTCAGAACAGCCTGGATAGCATCTTCTTCTGAGTCAAAGACCTTAGCTGGTCCAACGTGGCGACGCACTTTCACACCTGATACTTTAGCAACCGCACCATCAGGGGCAAGGTTCCCATTCAAGATGATAAGCGGACCGTCTGCACGTTTTGGATTTTCAAGTGGCATAATGACTTTTTGGCCTGGTGTAAGGTCTGCAAAGTCAGCCAAGTTTTCAGCGACTGTCTTACCAGTACATGTGATGCGGTCGCCATGAAGGAAACCATTTGCCAAGAGGTATTTCATAACCGCAGGGACACCACCGACTTCGTAGAGGTCTTGAAAGACATACTGACCAGATGGTTTCAAGTCAGCCAAGTGAGGCACGCGCTCTTGGATCGTATTGAAGTCCTCAAGTGACAAGTCAACATTAGCCGCATGGGCAATGGCAAGCAAGTGAAGAGTGGCATTTGTAGAACCACCGAGAGCCATAGTTACAGTGATGGCATCTTCAAAAGCTTCACGAGTCAAGATATCTGATGGTTTGAGACCAAGCTCCAGCATCTTGACAACAGCACGTCCTGCTGCTTCGATATCTTCTTTCTTGTCAGCTGATTCAGCTGGATGAGATGAAGATCCTGGCAAACTCATACCGAGAACTTCGATAGCAGTTGCCATGGTATTAGCTGTATACATACCACCACAGCCACCAGGGCCAGGGCAGGCATTACATTCGAGACGTTTCACGTCCTCAGCTGTCATGTCACCATGGTTCCATTTTCCGATACCCTCAAAGACAGAAACCAAGTCAATGTCTTTGCCATCAAGATTTCCCGGTGCAATAGTACCACCATAGGCGAAAATAGCTGGAATATCCATATTGGCAATGGCAATCATAGAACCAGGCATGTTCTTGTCACAGCCACCGATAGCGACAAAGGCATCCACGTTGTGACCACCCATCGCAGCCTCAATAGAGTCCGCGATGATGTCACGAGATGTTAGAGAGAAACGCATACCAGGCGTTCCCATGGCGATCCCGTCTGCTACGGTAATGGTTCCAAACTGAACAGGCCAAGCGCCCGCAGATTTGACACCTTCTTTAGCCAATTTCCCAAAATCATGCAAGTGAATGTTACATGGTGTATTTTCCGCCCAAGTTGAAATCACTCCCACAATCGGTGTTTCAAAGTCCTTATCTGTCATTCCAGTGGCACGAAGCATGGCACGGTTTGGTGATTTCACCATACTGTCATAAACGCTACTGCGGTGACGTGTATCTAATTCTGTCATTTGTTCCCTCCCATTTCAGTTTTTACCATTATAGCACAATTTCCGCATGAAGAACAGAATAAAATTCTTGAATTTTCAGAAAATTTCGATTACTAGCTTCTAATTTTTTTATCTTTTTTTGTCAAGTAACTTTACTTTACAAAAAAAATGTGTTATCCTAGTATGGTTGATGAAAATCACTAGATTGAATCGAATTTAAATACCTAAAGGAGAAAAGAAAATGGCAGTACCTGCACGTCGCACCTCAAAAGCGAAGAAAAACAAACGTCGTACACACTACAAAGTAACAGCTCCATCTGTAAACTTTGACGAAACTACTGGAGATTACTCACGTTCTCACCGCGTATCACTTAAAGGATACTACAAAGGACGTAAAATCGCTAAAGCTGCATCAGCTGAATAATAGAAGGGAGATACCATGCGCGTAAATATCACACTTGAACACAAAGAATCTGGTGAACGCTTGTACCTTACTTCTAAAAACAAACGTAACACTCCAGACCGTCTTCAATTGAAGAAATACTCACCAAAACTTCGCAAGCACGTAGTGTTTACAGAAGTTAAGTAGGGGTTCAATACGAATCAATACATAAGAAAAACGCTGATTTAAAGCGTTTTTTCTTTTTGCCAAATGCGATATATTGCACTGTATTTCAATCCAAACTCTACCTTTTTCTCTACCTTTTTTCTTAAGACCTGGTTTGGAAAGTATGAATTTCAGTTGGACTAAAAACAGCGTAATATCAAGACTTTTCTCCGCTTTTATAAAAGCGTTTTTCCAATCAAATTCAACTAATTTTATCTAAATGGTGTGGATTTTACCCCCAAAATTACAGAGAATGGAGCTGATAAACACTAAACGTTCACACCATTAGTTAAATGATTTTTTTCATCATTTTTCTTAGATGATAGAACTTCTAATTTATTTCTTATTCAAGCAAAAACAACCTGCTATAAGTAAGAAAGAGGAAGATACAAGAAAAACACGGCGTAAAAACCGATTCAGTTCATTGTCCTCAATCCTTGTCTGCTTCATTTTCTTTTACGAGATCGTTTTGTGAATCTTTTTCAGAGAGTTTTTGATCAATATACTTGTCAATGTTTTCATAAAATTCCTTGGTCGCTTCACTATCTAATGTTGGCGAGTTCTGAACTTGATTCACTTTCAATTGAACAGATTGAATACCGTAAGAGGCTTGTTTTTGGTGGAGTGTTTCTAATTCTTCTTCTGAAATCGGATCTCCAACAACCGTCAAGACCAATTCATTGTTACTTGACTTGTAGACTTGATTAATAACCGTATAATTGGCGAACTCTTTTCCTACAAACTGTTTGATCCCTTCTTTGCGCGCTTGTTCTATTGTCAGAGTAACTGCCGAATAGCTAGCTGGAAGAATCAACAATACAATCAAAGAAATCAAGCCAATTCTCATTTTAATGCTCAGCTCTTTAAATGAAGTTAAAGGAGATTTTCTCATCAAAATTCTTGTTCCAACAATGTTGGCTAGCATGATAAAGACACAGTTGATCAAGAAAAGATAGAGAGCCCCCAATAAAAATCGTACATTCCCATTAGCTAAACCATAGCCAGCAGTACAGATAGGCGGCATCAAAGCTGTAGCAATGGCTACTCCTGGCACGATATTGTTTGCTTCTTTTTTCCTTGAACCGATCACACCAGCAATCCCACCAGCAATAGCAATGAGAACATCCCAAATGGTTGGAGAGGTTCGTGCGATCAACTCGCTACTTGCATAAGACAAGGGAGAAATCCAGAAATACAGAGTCGAGACAAGCAAACTGACCAACACTTGAGTCAATAAAACCTCTAGAGATTGCTTGATTAAACGCGTATCAAAAATAGCTAAACCGAATCCCAGTCCAACAATCGGTGTCATGAGAGGTGAAATTAACATGGCTCCAATAATAACAGCTGTTGAATTCATATTTAGACCGATAGAGGCAATAAAAATTGCACACATCAAAATCGCTGTATCTCTCAATCGAACATGAAGGTCATCGTATAATTTCTCACGGTATTCCCGTGTTGAATAATTGGCAGTCATTTGTCCTCTCCTCTTTCCTTATTTAAATCGGTATAATAATTAATAATAACAGCTGATAAACAGCCAAAAAATATGAGCCCATAAATCGTCAAGAAGACACTGGTAATCCTTCCAATCAAGGTCACAGCTAGGAGATCCCCGTAGCCGACAGTCGTCGAAGTCACAAAAGCATACCAAAGACCGTCTCCGTAATTTGTGATAGCAGGTTCAACTAGGAAAAGCACGCCTCCTGACCCAAAAACAAAGGTCACAAAACTCAGAGCAAACCGAGTAAAACCCGTAACCTGTATAATATGCCATAACATTTTTAAACGTCTCATTTGTTCTCCTTATTCATACTAGCTCCTGACCGAGCCGTTTTTTCCAATAATCAAAGTGAAGATAGGACATGATCTCCATCAGAGAAAGATAGACAAACTGATAGATCTGATTTAAGCTGATTATCAACTGATATTGTTTGAAAAATGACTGGAAGAAAGACCAGATATGACTGTCTTGAATCAGTCCCTTCTTAACATCAGACAGGATATTAGCTAAAGCTCCCAAGGACTGAAACGGTAAATCCTTGACATTTATATAGATCCGGTCCACCACATCATTCAGACTGGTATCTTGGATGGCATGAAATTCTCCAAAGAGAACTCCTGCCGCTCCAAGAGTAGAAACAAATTCCACCAAATAATTTCTGAGGAAATTTTCTCAACCTTTTCCCATAATGTGTTTAGTGCCATCCATAACGATCCCAACCAGAAAAAGGAAAGAAAATAAGCAAAGAAATTTTGCCGTAAATCCCAAAAAGCTTGAAGACTTGGTGTCGTTGGTTTTTCTAACTCTAAAATCAAAATGGTCATAATAATTGCTAGAACAGCATCTGTCAATGCAATTAATCTATCTTTCTTCATCAGATTACGTTGCCTTTCATTTTGTAGTATTCTATCTCATCGTATAATATTTATTAATCTTAAATATTGGATAGTCACTTCATATTTTGAGTACAAACAAGATACACTAAAAAGCATGTATCTGTCATATTTTATTTAACTTTAGAAATATTCATCCATCTAATCAATAAATATATCATATTTCACAATAAATGACTACTATCAAAGATACATTTTCTTTCAGATTTCTCCCTTTTAAACTTGGCTAACTTGACCTGCATTACCTAGGTCGCTTTGCTTTAAATTATACTTTTTTCTTAAAGATTTGCTACGAGTAGTCTTTCATGTGAGTAATTTTTATCAAAAAATTTCATAGATAAGTCCTATATATAATCATGATAAAGTAGTAAAAATAGTTGTTATCCTAGTTGATTAAAAAAGTCTTTGATTTCCTCATCTTTTATAAAATAATATATAATTTTCCCCTCTCTTCTAGTATCCAAGATGTTTTGATTGGCTAGTTTACGAAGATGGTGGGAGGCAGATGCCATACTGAGATTTAGTAAACAGGCTATATCACAGACACAGAGTTCTTCAACAGCAAGGAGATAAAAGATGATATTTATCTGTTTATTATCGGTAAACTTTGATAAAATACGAAGTGATTTTTGGACTTTTTCCTTTTCAAGGTAGTTCGTTGCGGTTGTAACATTTTGCTGATTTATAATATTCACTTGGCAGATACTATCTTTTTTCATAATTTTTTCTCCTAGCCGAACACAGTCCTTAGCATGTTAAAGCTGTTGTTTTCAATCAGGATATACATCCCCAGTCCTAAATAAACAACGGCAATAAACCATCTGCTATATTTTTCCAAAGTTTCTCCAACAGAAGGGACTTGTGCCAATTTTTGGGCAGAAAAAACCAAGAGATAAATCATGACTAGAAAGGTAAGTAAAGCCACTATCAAATTCGCTAAATTTAAGGTAATAAAATATGGGACAAAAACACCAATATTGTCAGCACCACAACTTGCAAAAGTAATCATAGCGACTAGAAAAATCAGGTTTTTATTATCTTTGCGCAAACCATCTTTTGCAATAGCTTCTCCATCAGAATCTCCTAAAAGCAAAACTTTGAGTCCTAGGAAAATTGGAATCAAACCGAGCAAACCTAAAATCTCTTTACTAGGAATATAATTTAAGACAAATGCAAAAAGTAAACTTAGCAATATTAGACTAACAGAGCCTAGAAATTGTCCTAAATAGATGTTAATGATGTCTTTTCTGCTTTTTCTTTTGGCAAAAAATAACATTAGGATAATAAGTAAGTCTACGGCTGTCCCAGAATACAGGATTATTGAAGTAACAACATTTTGAACCATAAAGCACCTCATTCAAATATATTTTTGAATGTATTTTAACATTAAACTTTGTAGATGTCAACTTCAGCTCCATCAAAATATAGATAAGAAGGTAGTGTCCCAAACATTAAAAAGCCCTGCCATCGAAATGATAGCAGGGCTTAACTTCAATATCCAGATGATATATTTATCTAAAAAAGGTAGAGTAAAAGGTAGAGTTTTTATTGATTTGTAGTGCGATATAATGAGTTTCCAAAAATCAAAAATCGCTTAAAATCAATATTTTGACATCTATTGACGTGTACTGAAACCCTTACTTAACCTCTGTAAGGATATAATTACGGTACCAGTATATCATAAATAATAACAAAATCTTGACTTTCCGAAAAATAAGTATTTTCCGGAAAAATATCGAAATTAAATCAAAACTAAAAATATCTCATACATTTGAACTGCACCCCAAAAGTTAGACAGAAAAAATCTAACTTTTGGGGTGCAGTTCATCAAAGGTGCTTTTCATTTTAAAAAACTTGTGGAAAAACTTCATCCCATATATCTACTAAGCTTTTCCCGTCAAATACTTTAGCTTCCATAGCTTCATCAATTGTATCAAACTGCTGACCTTCATAATCATAACCAACTACACATATACTCGATAAAAAGCAAGCACCTCGGCTATTATAATTAAATTCAAGATCTTTGTCTAAATATTTTTTAATTTCATCCTTTTTCATATAGGACCATCCCAACTAAAACAATCTCAACAAACAAGATTTTTTCCTTAGATTCTATTCCCACTACTAGCTTTCTATGATGCTGACGATTTCATCTTCAAAATATTCATAAAGAGTTCCATCAACATCTACCAGCAAGGAGTCAATCTCCTCGTCATTGTCAGAGGCGTCACAATAGTCTTCTACAAATCCTCTAACTACCGCGCCATTTTTTAACGTGATAATTACATCTGTACGGTTAAATTTCCAGAGTGTCATTTAAATATTCCTTTCAATATTGGCTAATTGCTTTGCTTTTTCGTAGTAAGGTGTTAAGAAATCGATAAAACCTTGTTTGTCGCTTGGATCATGTTCCTCTAAAAATATCATCAACTCAAAGTCATTGAGAGCGTCAAACATTTCAGAGTTTTCATTATCCCAAGCCTCGGAAAATTCCGCATCTTCTCCAAAAAGAGCGTTAAACGTAAAGGAAAAATCCCAAAAATTATCAATCTGACCACTGACTGTTTGCTGGAGCATGTCTAATACTTGTTGACTATAACCCATTACCCTTCCCCTCCTAATAAGAACGTTGTAGCATATTGAGCTACGTTCCAAAAATTTAACAGACAAAATCTAATTTTTGGGGTGCAGTTCATTCATCAAAGATGATTTTTATTTTAATAATACTGCACTTCAATTCCATCCATAATTTCTACTAAAGTGTTATCGTCAATTTTTAGAGAAATCAGATCAATGAATGATGATACCTGGTATTCCTTATCTCCAATCACCACTACAATATCATGAACAGAATTAGGAAAAATCCCACATACTTGACCATTATAATCAAAAGAGGCATCCCAACCATTGTCATATAACTCTTGTAAATCATCTAATATTGCCATATAAACTAAATCCTTTTCCATAGTGTTTTCTTTCAAATAAGGCAGGTAAAAGCACCTAGATTGTTCTAAGTCCTATGAGATTGTTTTAATCGAGACAATCTCACTCTCAAAGAGAGAAATTTCAGTAGCTTCATCTGGACTAGGATTAGCAATGAGAATAGTGATTTCATCTTGCTCATCATTGTCCATTTCGTCAACAAAGTCTATGACACGTCCCTTGATTATCTTATCGCAATTAGTGACTATCTGAACCCTTGATCGAAGATACTTCCAAAGCTGTTTACTCATTTATTTTCCTCTCTGCTATTTTTTCGATAGTTCTTATACTTTTTATAGTTAGTCGATAAAATCGCCTAGGTTGAACTAAGCACTAATAATTTTGATTTTCTTGATAATATCTTCAGGATATGAGCGATCACCTATAACTATTTCGTCAGGACCATCTAAATCATAACCGTCAAACCAATCAACCACCCTACCCTTGATGGAGGTCCCATCTTCTAAAATAAGGCGAACATTTTTATCAACATATTCCCATAATTTCATTAAGTTCCTTCTCTCTAACATCGGAACAATATGACCCAATATTAGTTATTTACTAATGGCTTTTAGTTCCTGTTAAAAGCATTATAGCACACCTTACTTGCTAAAGTACAACAAGCACCCCATTAGACTAACCTGCTACTTTGCTTTCTTGTAAAAATGTTGTATACTTAAGTAAATAAAGGAAGTAATCTTGTTCCCCCCTGTCTACTATGTGGTCGGAATGATGGTTACTTCTTTTTTCCCCCTTACTATCTCAATAGCCTTGTATTTAAAAGTTTTTTAGGCTATAATTAAATTAACGAATAGAGGTTTTCCATCTCCCCTTGAAACAGATCTTTCTGCGGTAGGAGGTGGGACGCCTCTATTTGTTTTTTAAGTCAAAATGATGTAAAATTAATTCAAGAAAGAAGTGTGGTTTTCCCGCCTAAAAGCTCTATAGCTGTGGGAGGGTCACGCTTCTTTTTACCTCTCAAAAGAGAACGCAAAAAAAGCCGTCTCATTCTTTGAAGCAGCAATGAAATCAATCTAGCAAATATCTAAGCAAACCCAGAAATCAACCTTTTAAGACAAAGCAAAAAGCCCACTGTTGTAGGCTTTCTGTAAGATATTTCTTAAAATTAAAGCATTTTGTTGTAGAATTCAACGACAAGTGCTTCGTTGATTTCTGGGTTGATTTCGTCGCGTTCTGGTAAGCGAGTCAATGAACCTTCCAATTTTTCAGCGTCGAATGATACGAATGCTGGACGTCCAAGAGTAGCTTCTACTGCTTCAAGGATTGCTGGAACTTTCAATGATTTTTCACGAACTGAGATCACTTGACCTGGAGTTACACGGTATGATGGGATATCAACACGTTTTCCGTCAACAAGGATGTGACCGTGGTTTACAAATTGACGAGCTTGACGACGAGTAGTCGCAAGACCAAGACGGTAAACAACGTTATCCAAACGACGTTCCAAAAGAAGCATGAAGTTGAAACCTAGGATTCCGCCTTTGATTTTTGTAGCTTGTACGAACAAGTTACGGAATTGTTTTTCACCTACACCGTAAGTGAAACGAAGTTTTTGTTTTTCAGCCAATTGCAAACCGTATTCTGACAATTTAGAACGGTTGTTTGGTCCGTGTTGTCCTGGTACGTAGTTACGACGTGCCAATTCTTTACCTGTACCTGTAAGTGAAAGGCCAAGGCGACGAGCTTGTTTCCAAGATGGTCCTGTATAACGTGACATATGTATGTCCTCCTGATATAAATAATATTTGGCGGAAATAGTCACTTAGAAAGCCCTGATTCGTGCAGATGCCCTTCGCCTAAACAGCCAAGGTTACTTATCATAAGACACCTGTTGACGAGCTTCATGCTTTCCTGCTGCTATTTCACACAAAGGCTATTATACCATGAAAAGCTAGATATGTAAAGGGATTTTACAGCTTTATTTCAAATTGAGGCTGAATGTAAATTTGCTTCCTAAGCCATATTGACTTTCTGCTGTGATTTCGCCACCAAGCTGATGGGCTAGTTCGCGTGCAATCGCAAGTCCTAATCCATGTCCACCTGTCTTCATATTGCGCGAAGTTTCTACACGATAAAGTCGTTTAAAGATCTTTTCCAAATCCTCAGGAAGGATTCCCTGACCCTCGTCTTTCACACTGATTCTCAGCTCTTGTTCTGTTAATTGGGCAAGAACCTCGATTCTGGTTCCTGGTTCTGAATATTTAAAGGCATTGTTTAACAAATTGACCAGAATGCGAGAAAGTTTGTCAGAATGGCTCTTGATTTTCGCCGACTCAGGTGATACTTGAATGTAAACATCTCGCTCCTCTTGTTCAATCTGGAGTTGAAATTCACTCATTGACTCAATCAACAGCTGATCTAAAAAGACCTCTTCGACTTCTTCATCAGCAGTATCTTGAGGTTGGGTGTTAAGAGTCAGAACATCCAATTCCTCCACTAGCTTGTTTAGACGCTCGGTTTGCCGACCAATCGTGGCTAAGTAGTGGAGTCGCTCCTCTTCCTTAATCACTCCATCTAGAATT
The DNA here is from genome assembly GCF_000526075.1 of Streptococcus sp. SR1. Lineage (NCBI taxonomy): Bacteria > Bacillati > Bacillota > Bacilli > Lactobacillales > Streptococcaceae > Streptococcus > Streptococcus sp. SR1. The sequence goes on along the minus strand of NZ_JATR01000003.1, from coordinate 68,104 downwards.
CCCTCCACAGTAACCTGAATGGAGGTAATGGGAGTTTTAATATCGTGAGAGAGCTGCGCAATCATCATTCTCTTTTCTTGCTCGCTCTCATCAAGTGATTGAAAGGTGGCTTGCAAATTGTGGGACATGTCATTAAAAGCCTGGCCCAGCTCTTGAAATTCTAATGGTCCCTTGGTTTCAATTTCTGTGCTGAAATCCTTGCTTGCTATATCCTGAGCTTGTTTTTTCAAATGTTTCAGAGAAGAGAACACTGGCGACAAAAGAAAGATGCTCACTGCAGCGCCAATGAAACTAGCAATCAAGGTCATTCCAACGAGAAAGTAAACTTCACTTTTCTCGATCAACATCCGTTGGACTGCCCAGAAAACGACCAAAATCGTTAGTAGAGTCGACACTAGATACCCCACTAAAATATAGTTTTTTAATTTCATGTTCTACCTCTTGGTCTTTCCATCTTATAACCCAAACCCCAGACAGTTTTGATAGCAGGAGCATTTGAATTCGTATACTTGGTCAACTCTTGCCTCAAAGCATGGATATGAACATTGAGTGTATTGGTATCATCCACATAGTCCTCTTGCCATACCTTCTCATAAAGTTCCGTCTTTGAAAAGACTCTCTCGGGATTGCTGGCTAATATCCATAGAAGTTCAAAGGATTTTACTGTCAATTCCAAAGGTTGCTCCCCAATGCGAACCTCATGAGTCACATGGTTGATCACTAAGTCACCAAACTCGATCTGTTCTGTCTCTCCTCCACGGCTAAGGCGACGCAAGATATTATTCACTCTTAAAACCAATTCGCGTGGGCTAAAGGGTTTGACTATAAAATCATCTGCCCCCAAACTTAATCCATAAATCTTATCCTGTTCGCTTGTCTTAGCAGTTGTAAAGAGGAAGGGTTGATCCGGAGCGATATACTGAACTTCACTGATAAAATCATACCCGTCCATATTGGGCATCATGATATCTGTGATAATGAGGTCGATAGATTTTTTTCTGAAAAGCTCTAATCCCTCCTTGCCATCATGGGCGACCAAAACGTCGTAACCCGCCTGTATAAGATAGCGGTGTTGAATATCTAGAATATCTATTTCATCATCAACCAGCAAAATTGTCTTTTTCATCTGACACTCCTTCGATAAAAACAGTGTTATACTTGCTTTAGTATAACACTATTTTCTCTAATGTTTAAATGATTTGAATCTTAATCTTCTCGTTTGGTTGTCAAACCCAAAAGTCCAACAAGACCTGCCAAGGCTAGACCAAAGATACCAAGGCCAGCTGTAGCCGTTTTAGCTTCCCCAGTATTTGGTAACATCGCTTTATCATCTTTTTTCATCATATTAGCCATTGGGCTAGAAGCTGGTTGATCTACTTTCATATCTGACATATGGTGATTTGTACCCATCATACCCTCAGTCGTACCTGTAGAGCCTGTTTCAGAAGGCTTCGTATTCATCTGACCTTGTTGAGATGGTGTTGACGCCATTTCTTTTCCACGAAGCTGAATCGTTACTTGACGAGTTGCGATAAGATTGGTCAAATCAGGTTTACCATCTTTAGAACCATACACTTTGACAGTAGCTTGGTAAGTGTGAGTGCCATTGGCACGAAGTTGGTCTAGAAGGGCTTGTCCTTCTTTGCCTGTCGTGTTGCCATTCAAATCCACTTCGTAGAAATATTGGCCTTTAGCCAAGCCTTCAAGTGGCAATAGCGCTGGGTTCTTCGCTGTTCCATTGTCAGACCATGGGGCTTTGTCGGAAGCTTTTAACAAGAGGCGAGTCAACATACCATCTCCACCAAAAGCTTCGTATGGAATAACTTGGTTGACACCGGCCAAGAAAGGTCCAGGAACCTTAGCCTTATCAAGGTAGCTAGCTGGAACATCAATCATGTCTTTGATATTGTTAACAACAGACTTTTTAACCTGATTTGGTGTGGTCAAGCCATTCAAATTAACAGTCAAATCTTTAGTCGCTACCAGATTAGTTAAGTCAGGCTTGCCATCTTTCGCACCGTACACCTTGATGGTAGCTTTATAGCTTTGCGTACCATTTTGTTTCAAGAGGTCAAGCAACTCTTTATCTGATTTTCCTTGGGTGCCTGCCAAGTCTACTTCGTAGAAGTAAAGGCCTTTGCCCAATTTCTCTACTGGTGGGAGAGCAGGATTTTTAGCTGAACCGTTGTCTGACCATGGGGCTTTATCTGAGGCTTTTAACAAGAGGCGAGTCAACATACCATCTCCACCAAAAGCTTCGTATGGAATGACTTGGTTGACACCAGCTGTAAATGGACCTGGGAAATTAGCTCTATCCAAGTAAGAAGCTGGGACATCTACTGTATCTTTGGTGTTGTCGGCCACACCTTTTTGCACTTCAGCTGGTGTGGTCAAGCCATTCAAATTAACAGTCAAATCTTTAGTCGCTACCAGATTAGTTAAGTCAGGCTTGCCGTCTTTTGCACCGTACACTTTGATGGTAGCTTTATAGCTATGTGTGCCGTTTTGTTTCAACAAGTCAAGCAGCTCTTTATCAGATTTACCTTGGGTGCCTGCTAAATCCACTTCGTAGAAGTAAAGGCCTTTGCCCAATTTCTCTACTGGTGGAAGAGCAGGATTTTTAGCTGAACCGTTGTCTGACCATGGAGCCTTGTCGGATGCTTTCAAGATCAGGCGAGTTAACATGCCGTCTCCAGCGAAGAATTCATATGGAATGACTTGGTTGACACCAGCTGTAAATGGACCTGGGAAATTGGCTTTGTCAAGGTAGCTAGCCGGAACATCTACTGTGTCTTTAGTATTGTCAGCCACACCTTTTTGGACTTCAGCTGGGGTGGTCGCTGGTTGCGCTTCACTGGCTTCACGGTCTTGTCCAGAAACTGTAGACTCAGGACTTTCCACAGGTTTAACTGCATCTTCTGTTTGTTTCTTAGAGTCAGGTTGTGCTTGCACTTCTTCTTTTGGTGCTACTACCGGCTCTTTAGCAGTTGCGTCCGCTTTTTCTGAAGAGCTTGTCGTATCCACACTTGCTTTAGGTGTTGGAATAGACCGTTCTGAAGGAAGAGCTACATCGACTGCTTTTTTGAGAACCTCTGCTGGTAAGTCGCTCTTTTCACTCACCGAAGTTGCGTCTGGCACGACTTGGGCAGGAGTTGGATTGACGACATCAGCACGCGCAGAACTTGGTTGACCAACTAGGACAAAGAAGCCACTGGCTACAACAACTGAAGCAACACCGACACTGAGACGGCGAATAGACCAACGAGTATATCTCTGATTTGGATTGAATTTCATAGGATTCTCCTTAGAGCTTTTTATTTGATGGCTCTAGTATAATCTCCTAAAATTAAAAAGGATTAAGAAAAAGTTAAAATTTTTCTTAAATCCCTCTTATAAAATACTTATATTGATTCATTAATCATTGAGGAAGAAAACAACCCTTCCTCTCCTACTCACTAAGCTCTGTTAGAGTATCCAAATGTTGGTTATTAATCACCGCCATGATATAGGCGCCTGACCGTAAAAGGTCATCGGGACCGAATTGAACATCTAGAGGAGAATTTTCATAGTCACGAAATCCAAGTACATTGAGATTGTATCGCCCACGTAAATCTAGCTGGCTAAGGCTTTTCCCCCCCCAAGATTGGGGGATTCTCATCTCGACAATTGAAACATTCTTGTCCAACTGAAAGACATCTACGCTGTTATGAAAGAGAATTCTCTGCGCTAACGAACGTCCCATTTCAAATTCCGGTGAGATGACCGAGTCCGCACCAATTTTCTCCAGTACCTTTTTGGCCATGTGACTTTTTACCTTGGCAATGACGGTCGGCACCCCTAGACTTTTACAGTGCATGACTGCAAGAACACTGGATTCTAGATTTTCCCCCGTTGCGACAACCACGGTATCGCAGGTGTCAATTCCAGCTGATAGAAGGAGTTCTTCATCCGTGATATCTCCAACAACCCCACGCGCCAGCACGGGTTCAAATTGATTAATGCGCTCCTCGTGGTCATCAATAGCAATGATATTCATATGATGCTTGGCAAGAGCAGCCAAAACACTACTCCCAAAAATTCCCAAACCTAAAATTCCAATTGTCCGATCTGACATCGTTTTTCCTTTCTTATCCGATAGTGATATCTGCTTTCATATAGTGAATCAAATCTTTCTTGTCTGGCTTATATTCTGCTAAGCTGACCAGTAGTGTCAAGGGGCCAATACGGCCAATAAACATCAGCAACATAACGATACTAAGGGCTAACTTACCTAACTCTGGTGTTAAATTTGCCGTTACCCCAACAGTAGCAAGTGCTGAAATGGTCTCAAACATGAGATAGATAAAGCGCGGATTTCCTTCTGCTGTTATCCCTAGTAAAATCAAGCCCAGTAAGAAAGTCAGCAAGAAGATAATAAAGACACTGAAAGATTTTTGCACGGTTCGAGGTTCAATAGTTCTCCGAGCCACATTGGCATGAGGCAAGCCCAATAGTTCACTACGAGCAAAGACCAACAAGACAAAGAAGGTCGTAATCTTGAGTCCCCCTGCTGTCCCTCCAGGTGCCCCGCCCAGAAACATCTGCAAAATGTAGATCAGTAAGGTAACTGGTCGAGCCTGGGTGTAGTCAATAGAGGCAAAACCTGCCGTTCTCATGCTGACAGTCTGAAAGAAACTGACCAGCAGTTTCTCTGGAGCGCTGAGATTTCCAATCGTCCCAGGATTACTCCACTCAATTAAGAGAGTCGATACTGTTCCAAAGAGCAAAATCCCCGCTGTTAAAAAGAGAACCAACTTGGTATGGAAACGTAGGCGCCGTTTTTTCTTTTTCCCAAACTGGGTCGCTAGGTCAAACCAGACCATAAATCCTAGCCCCCCCGTGATAATCAAACCTGCAATCACTAGATTGATCAAGGGATCCGTTTGAAAGGCTACCAAACTCGTACTTCCAAAATTATCAAATCCAGCATTACAGAAAGCGGAAACAGCCAAAAAGATAGAGGTTAACATCCCTCGACCCCAGCCAAATTCAGGAATGAAGCGGAAACTCAGGAGAAAGGCACCGAGCCCTTCTACCAGAAAAGTCGTCAAAAAGATCGAGCGGATGAAGTCCCTTAAGGACTGGGTTTCCCCATAACTAAAACTTTCTTGAATAGTCTCACGGCTACGAAGACTGAGCTTTTGTTTCCCTTGGATATAAAAGATTCCAATAAAGGTCATAAGCCCCAATCCACCGATCTGGATCAACAGCATGCAAATCAACTGGCCCCAGATATTGTAAGTAGAGGCCACCGGCTGGGTGAAGAGCCCTGTCACACAGACCATGGACACAGTCGTAAAGAGATGGTCAAAGTAGGTCGCTTGTGATGTTGCTGCTTGAACCAAGGGTAGGCTTAAAAGGAGAGAACCCAAGAAGATTACTAGGGCAAAACTTAAAAAGATGCGACGAGCTGGTGATAATCGAACTAGCGTCGTCTTTATTTTTTCAAAAAATGATTTGAATACCATAGCTACATTGTACCATAAAAACAGTAAGAGTACTCACATGTGGTGCACAATAGCAAGACAGAGTTCAAGCGCCTTATCAAAAGCTTCTGAACCCCAGTCACGACTGTCGTAGTTATCTAGATCCGCCAAGGAATCTGCAGTAAAGAGCAGTTCTCCCCAGACAACCCTACGTAACTGAGCTACTGCCGCAAGAGCAGAGCACTCCATCTCCACAACATCACAGCCTTCTTCCTTGCGATAGGCAACCTTTTCAGTCGTCTCTCGGTAAAAACCATCTGTCGTCCAGGTCATAACTTCCTCATAAGGAATGCCTCTTTGTTCCAAGACTTGCTCAATGGCAGAGATAGCCTCAATCTGTATCTCCATATAACGAGAAGATGCTACATAATGGTAGCTAGTCCCCTCATCTCGCAGAGCGCAAATAGGGATGAGAAAGGCATTCTCCTCTATATCGGCTAGGACGCCACAGGTACCAGTAGAGATGATTTGCTCCACACCATAGCCAATTAACCAATCCATAAACTGGGCCGCTGGGGCAGAGCCCACGGGCGCCTGGGCCAGACAGATCTCCTCGCCCTTGTAGTTGAGGACATAGACTGGATAAGTCTTGGTGGCCGAAACGAACTCACCAACACAGTCCGCCCCTACTTCCTTAGCATAGCGGTCAACCTCCTCCTCCAAAAACGCATAGATACACTTCTTTGGTAACTTTAAATCCAAGCCCTCATGTGTTGGCATAAGGACCGCCTGGGGATTGTCATCAAACTCCAAAATGGGAATCGCATGCTTCTGAATCATAGCTCACCTCCTCTAATTTTGTACTATTGTATCAAAAGCTGACGGAGTGTCAAGGAGTCGACTTTAGCAATCCAGAAATCTCCTCTTCTATACACTTGAGAAATCGTTGCACCGCTGGAGAAGTCGGCTTCTGTTTTGGCAAAGTGATTGAGGACTTATAAAAACATATCAAATCCAATAACAAAAAGACATGAATCTGAAATAAGCAGAACATGTCTTTTTTAGCTTGTTTGAAAGTTAAGTAAATAAACCTTAGTTCTTCTAGAACTCCCTTATTTCCACAAACCACCTAAAATCTGTTTTTCTAATAAGTCTAAGTCTTCCTCTTTTATTTCTCCATTGTCGCTAACGATATAAAGCTGAGCGAAGTAAGCCAACAATGGACCAACACCAATACGAACCATTTGAGGAATCGTTAACTCTGGATTTACACGTGGATCTGCTAGCAATTCCTTATGAAGCACTCGAAGTTTATCTTGAATAGCATTCCAGATAAAAATCTGTTCATTTTTTAGTTTTTTATTTGAAAAACTCTCTTGCAGAATGATTTTCATCAAAGCACGATTTTTTTTGAGATAGCTCATACGATTGTGGACGAGATAACGAACCCTCTCTTCTGTCGTTTCAAAAGCTAAGAGTTCCTCAAAAAAACTACCGAAAATGCCTGGGACTACAGGATGTAAAATAGCCGTCAGTAGATCATCCTTCGTCTTAAAATACTTAAACAAAGTTGCCTGGCTTAGTCCAGCACGCTCAGCTATGTGAAGAGTTGAGGTCCCATGGTAACTCCTGGTTGATATGAGATCCACTGCTGCCTGCATGATTTTTTTCTTTCCTTGAGGGTAATTCGCTTCTTCTAAGTAATCTTCAAACGATTCAAAAACAGTCTTATCCATCTAATCTTCACACCTTTTTAGCATTATTTATATTGATTTCTAAACTTTACGATAACGACGCAATCCAACAATATTAAGAATTGTTAAAATAATCAAGAAAATCATTAAAACACCAAGATTTGGCAAAATATCACCAAGATTGTGTCCGTAAAGAATAATCTGGCTTATTGCATCACCAGAATAGGTTAATGGCAAAAATTTCCCCACAGTTGGAGCCCATTCTCCCATGGATGACAATGGAATAATTCCTGAGAAAAAAAGTTGGGGCATAATCACGAGAGGAATAAATTGCATCATTTGGAATTCTGATTTTGCTAGAGTAGACAAGAGAATTCCAAAAGCTAGTGCTACAAGAGCCAGTACCACATTAACTATTATAACATTTAAAATACTTCCTACAACTTCTACATCTAGTAGCCAAATTGCTGCTAAAACGACAACTGCCGTTTGAAAAATCGCAATAATACCGTAAGACAACATATAGCCATAGACGATTTCAGATCGTTTCACTGGTGTTGCTAACAAACGTTCTAGTGTTCCACTGGTGCGCTCTTTCAAAAGCGCCATACCTGAAATCAAAAAGACAAAGAAGAAAACTACAAAACCTATCAAAACCGGAATCATACTGGTAAAGAAGCTTGTATTTTCATCTCCATACTGGTAAGACTCCTTGATTTCTGGTGTTTTTGCGTCCGAGTCCAATTGTGGAAGAGCTTGTTTAACACGAGATACTAACTGATCGGTGCCTTCACTGGCGATACTTGTCCGTAACACTTGTCGTATCATAGATGTTTTGGAGGCGTCTGTGTTTGCGTAGTCGACCTGGTACTCACCGTTTTTATAAGAAATCACAGCATCGACTTTTTCATTTGCTAGCGCTTCTTTGGCTTGATCTAAGTCTTGATAAGTCTCGACGTCCACATGATCGAGCTCATCCATTTTCGTTACCAAACCAGTTGGTAGATCCTGTGTTGCTAACTTGACATTCACGGTTGTACTAGCTGAAAACATGAGGTTCATCAACCACATGATAAAAACAGGTGCTATAAACATCAGGGCTAGAGTTCGTTTGTCACGAAGCAATTCTTTGATAACTTTTTTAGCAATAGCAATGGTTCTCATTTTACTCACCTTCTGCTTTTAAAAATACTTCTTCAATACTTGAAACTTGATAACTTTCTTTTAAGTGTTGCGGTGTATCAAAAGCAATGATTTTTCCGCCTAATAATAAGCCGACCTTATCCGTCAACTCTGCTTCATCCATAACATGGGTAGTAACTAATATCCCAACCCCATTGTCTCTAAACGCGAATAATTCTTTCCAGATTTTCTTTCGAAGAGAAGGGTCGATTCCAACTGTCGGTTCGTCCAAAATCAAGAGCTGAGGATTCCCCAGAAGCGCGATGGCTAAAGACAAGCGTCGCTTCATTCCTCCAGAATAACCGGATACCGTTTTATTCAAATGCTCTGTCAGATCTACAACTTGAGCCACATGGGCAATTTCAGCTGTCAGATCTCTTTTGGATAGCCCTTTTAGCTGACCAAAAAATTCTAGATTTTCTTGACCTGACAAAGCCTCATATAAGGCATCTGACTGGGCCATATAACCAATATCTCCTAAAATATGGCGATTGGGCATAGTGTGATTTAACACTAAAGCTACGCCTCCATCAGCCTTTTCCATTCCTAACGTAGTCTTAATCATAGTTGATTTACCAGCACCAGACGGACCAATTAATCCTATAATTTCTCCTGTCTGCAATTCAAAGCTGACATGATTCAGAACTATTTGATGGTCAAAAGATTTTACTAAATCTTGTAAATGTAGTAATGTTTTCATTTACTTTCTCCTTGGTGAGTGATTGATCACTTACTAAATATAAACCCATTATAGTGAGTGGTCACTCACTTGTCAAGAAAAAATCTGAATTTTTTTAAAAATAAAGCACCAGATATTATTATCTGATGCTTATAATGGATAGCTATTGCTTTTAGAGCTGTTTCTAAATCTCTTCTCGATACTCTGAAATGGTCTTTCCTGTCCACTTTTCAAAGGCCTATTCTTCCCCTGCTTTTCTCAGCCAATCCTACCATCGTCATTGCTATCGCAACTCTAATGACCTTGGCGATGGAAATTCATTTTACTCATTTTTATATGAAACAGACTAAGAAATTTTCAAGACCTAATTGGGAGTTGTTCTAAACAGACTAAAACTCCTACACTTGTACATGAATAGATACTTTTATGGTAAAATGAGCATAAATCTTATGATATAGTATTTCTATGAAAGAAAACAAGACCGATGCCCGTGTCATCAAAACCAAACAACGAATCGAAGCTACTTTTTTAAGAATGTTAGCTGAGATGCCATTTGAAAAGCTGACCACAACTCTCCTTATAAAGGAGTGCCTCATCAGCAAAGGGACCTTTTATGCACACTACCTAGACAAGTATGACTTGGCAGAGCAACTGATTGACCGAGAATTGCAACTCTTTGAGACACTTCTGACGCAGCGTTTTGAAAACAAGCAAACAAGTCTAGAACAACTCTCTCAAATGGCGACGAAGCGCTCCCTTCTAAAGTTCACCCTGAACATTTTGTATTTGCTGGGGTGCACGGTGGACAGGAAGTGATGAAGTTGATTGGAGAGTACGGACAACCAACTTATCAAAAAATCTTTATCAGTCTAGATGCTGAAAAACCAGTCATTCCTGATGCTGATACAAAAATTTCTATGGCAGGTGATACTGCTACTCTCATGCCCGATCCAAGCCTTGATATCAAGATGTATGGCATGCACCAGTTCAAGATGAAAAAAGGTAGACTTCGCATCAAATTAGGTGTCTTTTCCCCAGAAGCAGCTCCAAGCGAGATGGTACTCGGTCACCACGAACACCTAGCAGTTGAATTTTTCAATTCCCTCGCAATCGCCTATCAAAACAAAACATTTAGGGGAAAACTACTCAATACTCTCTTAAAATTCAAGAAATTTAAGTAAACAAAAACGGGAGACTTAACAATTTAGCCTTTGAAAGCTACGATTATAAAACCACTCATAAAATATGAATCTACGATACAAAAAGGATAACATTGCTCTTAGAATGCTATCCTTTTTTATTTATCCTTGTCCACCAGGGGCTGGACCGCCAGGACCACCATTTCCTTGAGGGCCTCCATTTGGTCCACCGCCTCCAGACATAGAGTTGACGATTTCCGTTTGTTTTTCGCCGTTGAGGTAGATATCTCCACCTGTGTAGGTCGCAGTTCCATCAAAGTCAAAACCTGTCTGACCAGTCATTTTAATGGTTCCGCCTGTGACCGTGATATTGCCGTTTGAGTCAATTGGGTCTGTATCCCCTTGACCAACTTCTACTGTCAGGTTACCACCGTTCATGGTAAAGAAAATCTCACTTTGTTGGGCGTTTTTATTAGCTGCATTGACTCCATCATCTGTCGAATAGATGGTAATGTCCCCACCGTTGATAGTGATGGACTTACCTTCAAGTCCTTCTGTCGAATTCTTGACGGTGTAGGTCCCACTATCGATGACGAGGTCTCCAGAAGCGTGGATGCCATCATCTCCTGCTGTAACGGTGATGTTGTTATTAGATAGGTACATGGTTCCGACTGAAGTATCCTCATCATTATCCACCTTGACTCCGTCTTCTTTAGCATCAATGATCATGGTCGTACCAGTGATGTTGAGCTCATCATTGACATTAAAGGCATCGCCAACTGCTGTGATGTTATAGGTTCCACCAGTGATGTGGAGGGTGTCGTTGGCCTTAATACCATTATTTTTCTTTCCTTCTACATTAAGAGTTCCTTTCCCGTTGATGGTTAAATCCACCTTAGAAAAGAGAGCTGCGTCGGCTTTTTCGTCACTGTTCGAGCTTGAGTCAGAGAGACTGTTGGTGGTTCCTTCTGCCAGAGTCAGGTAGACGTGGCCGACTGATGTCGCAGATATCGCTGCATTGGTATTGGTCATGGTTGCACCTTTTAGGACTAGGTGAACATCTGCTGACTTATCTGCCTCGACCTTGATCTGAACTCCGTCAGACTGACCTGAAATTACATAGGTGCCAGATTTTGTGATGGTCACTGTTGAGCCAGAAACTGTCACGCCATCTCCAGAGACGTTTGCAGATGAGCCAGATAGCTCAATCTTAGAAGCTGTGCTTTCATCATAAGAAGTATCATAGTCCTTCTCTGTAAAATAGGATGATTGATTTGTCTTTGTTGAAGTTGTTGTGGCACTATTTGTCGTTTCATTGGTAGTGGATGTAGTTGTTGACTGGGCACATGCTGCCATCAGCACCATTGCCGTTAAACTCGTTGCGAGTAGGGTCCATTTTTTTGATTTCATACCTTTTTCCTCTCCTTCGTATGATATAGCTAGACAGTCTACTGAAGATTCCTGAAACAAAACTAAAACTTTTCTGAAAGTTTCCTTAAATTCAGTTTGGATTAGATTTCGCCTAGTAATTTTTTAGAAAGGGCTGCTAAAACAATTTTTGAACTCTAGACTACCTTTAATAGATTTTTAAAACCAACATCCCTCAGTGCGATGTTTCCTTGACCAAGAAAGCAAAAAAGAAGAAAAATTTATAAGATTAGAGTTCATAAAAAGAACAGCCCTAGCTGTTCTTTTTAATTTTCTTTTACAGGAATTTCCTTGATAACACGTGCAGGATTGCCAGCTAGGACGACATTGTCTCCAAAGGACTTGGTAATCACGGCCCCTGCTCCAGCGACGACATTATTACCCAGTGTCACCCCAGGAAGGACAATGACGCCACCTCCAGCCCAGAAATTGTCTCCGATGATGATGGGCTTGCCGTATTCGACACCTGAATTACGTTCATCCGGATCTAGTGGATGGAGGGGAGTTAAAAACTGACAGTTGGGACCAAGCATAGCGTTGTCTCCGATGCGAATCTGACAAACATCCAGCATGGTCAAGTTCCAATTAGAATAAAAATTTTCCCCTAGATGGATATTGACCCCATAATCGACCACCAAGCGTGGATTGACATAGAGATTTTGCCCAGTTGAGCCAAACCAAGTCTTGATAATATCCGCTCCCTTCAAGGGATCTTCTTCCTTGTTAAAGGCAGCCTGTTTCTGACGTGCTGTCTGAGCCAAGGCCCGTAACTCTGGGTCAAATGGATGATAGGGGTCCCCTGCTATCATTTTCTGGTATTCGCTAGCCATCTCATCACCTCACACTTACTTTGGACCCATCATATCAAAAAGCCTTTGAAAGGTCAAGAATAGCCTGCTTTCTGGACTCTCGAAACTAATTCCCTCCCAAGTCAAAACAACTTGCTTGACAAAATGTTGACTTCATGGTTTAATATACCCCATAAGGGTATATTTGGAGGTGCCTATGTTTCACTTATTTACAAAAATTGACAGTATTTCTACCAGCGAGTTAGAAGCTAAACTCAGAGAACCGATTCAGCTACTGGATGTTCGGACGCCTACGGAATTTCACAGAGGTCATATCAAAAATGCCAAGAATGTCCCTCTAACCGAAATCGGTTCCTACACACCTGCGACAAAAGAAACACTTTATGTCATTTGTCATTCTGGTGTGCGAAGCAAACTAGCCGCTAAAAAGCTTAAGAAAAAAGGCTACGATGTCATCAATGTCCGAGGCGGTATGAGCGCTTGGACAGGCAAGGTCATCTAGAAGTATAAAGGAGAAAGTCAATGAAAATTATCATTGTCGGAGGAGTTGCAGGCGGTATGTCAGCAGCAACCCGCCTCAGACGTCTCATGGAAGACGCTGAAATCACTATTTTTGAGAAAGGTCCCTTTGTTTCCTTTGCAAACTGCGGACTTCCTTACTATGTTTCAGGAGAAATTGCAAACCGTGATAGTTTATTGGTCCAAACTCCTGAAAGTCTCAGGGCACGCTTTAATCTCGATGTGCGGCCATTTCACGAGGTTATCCAGATTTCGCCAGAAGAACACACTGTGACGGTGCGACACGATGAACAGGAATTCACGGAAAGCTACGACAAGCTGATCCTCTCTCCAGGAGCTAAACCGTTTGTTCCTGCCATTGAAGGTTTGGCAGAAGCTAAGAACGCCTACACGCTCCGCAATGTTCCCGATCTCGACGATATTATGGCGGCCTTGGACAATCATCCAAAAGAAGCTGTCGTCATCGGTGCAGGCTTTATCGGGCTTGAAATGGCTGAAAATCTGGCGAAACGGGGCTTGCAAGTCACCATCGTGGAGAAAGCACCACATGTCTTGCCACCATTAGATCAAGAAATGGCGGCCTTTGTCCAAGCAGAATTGGTCAAAAACGGCATCCGCGTTATCACTTCCCAGTCTGCGACTCGATTTGAAGACCAGGGAAAAGTCATCGTTCTCGAAAACGGTCAAAAGATCACTTCTGACCTCACCATCCTTTCTGTCGGTGTTGAACCTGAAAATGAACTAGCTAAAGTTGCGGGGATTGAACTGGGACTACGTGGCGGTATCTTAGTCGACGAACACTACGAAACCAGTCAAAAAGATATCTTTGCAGTCGGGGATGCCATCGTCGTCAAGCAAGAGATTACAGGCCAAGATGCCCTCATCTCTCTCGCTTCTCCTGCCAATCGGCAAGGACGCCAAGTGGCGGACGTCATAGCAGGACTCGGTCGTACAAACAAGGGCAGCATCGGCACTGCTATCGTTCGTGCCTTTGATATGACAGCCGCTTCGACTGGTCTCAGCGAACGCATCCTTCGCATGAATCAACTCCCTTACAAGGCGCTTCATGTCAGTGGGAAAGACCACGCTGGTTATTATCCTGGCGCTACTGATCTCACCTTGAAACTCCTCTTTGACCCGACCACTGGAAAAATCTACGGTGCTCAAGGAGTTGGGAAGAAAGGCGTTGACAAGCGAATCGATATCCTGGCAACTGCTATCAAGGGAAATCTCACCGTCTTTGACTTACCAGAATTGGAGTTCACCTATGCACCACCATTTGGCTCTGCCAAGGATCCCGTCAATATACTGGGCTACGCAGCCTTGAACCTTATCGAAGGTCTCAGCGACAATATCCAATGGTACCAGCTCGAAGACGAACTGGCTAAGGGCAAGAAATTCTTAGATGTACGGACAAGTGGCGAATTCCAGAGTGGTCGACTCAGAGTCGATACCATCCACATCCCCCTAAACGAACTACGGGAACGCTTGGACGAACTGGATAAGAACCAAGCCTACATCGTTAGCTGCCACAGCGGTTTGCGTAGCTATATCGCAGAGCGTATCCTCAAACAAGCAGGATTTACCGTCCAAAACCTTGACGGCGCTTATTCACTATACAAAATGGCTAAACCAGAAGGAGTCGAATATGGTAACTAATATCAGCATGGCTGACTTTTATGAAAAATATCAAAATGAAAATCTAGATCTTATCGATGTTCGTGAAGTACATGAATTCCAAGCAGGACATGCACCAGGTGCAAGAAATCTGCCTTTAAGCACCTTGGAACAAGGCTACAAAGAACTCAAGCCTGACCATGCATACCATGTTATCTGTCAAGGTGGAGTACGTTCTGCATCTGCCTGTCAATTTCTCAGTGCCCAAGGCCTCACCGTTATCAACGTAGAAGGTGGTATGAATGCTTGGCCCGGTCAAGTAAAATAAGCAAAAGAAGCTGAGCAACAACTCAATTTCAGGAGAAAATGAAGTAATACTCAATGAAAATCAAAGTGCAAACTAGGAAGCTAGCTGCAGACTGTACTTGAGTACGGAGGTGAAGCTGACGTGGTTTGAATTTGATTTTCGAAGAGTATAAATCTCCCCACAATAAAACGCATACTATCAAGGTTTTTCAACACCTGATAGTATGCGTTTTTTAATTTTAAAGACTTTTTACCCAGCCTCTTTTGATTCAAATTAAACTATTCTATTAATAGTTAGATATACCTTTGCAACTATCGTCTCAAAAAATTAGTTCATTTCCGTTTAATCAAGTAGCGGATGGCCTTTTCTAGGCGTTCCTTTTGAGCCTCGGGATCATCTAGTGGTTGGTTGATGCAGGCGGTGAGATTTTCCGTAATCATCATCTCAATCACGCGCTCAACACTGGAGCGAACTGCTGTCAACTGAGTAATGATATCTGCGCAGTCACGATCTTCATCGATCATCTTTTGAATCCCACGCAACTGGCCCTCTGAACGTTTCAGGCGTGTTATATACTTTGAGTTTGTCATTGATTTATCCTTGGTCACTTTTTCTTCATTATATCTCGAATACGGTTCTTTGTCAAAATTCTCATCCTATCTGTCTTTATAGGAGGCAAGCTTTTCTCTGGATTGGATAGAAAAATCTGCTGAACAGGAAAAAGGAGAACTAAGGCTGTTCTCCTTGAAGTACGATTGGGAAATCAAGTTTCCGATTAGTTATGCCTTATATCTTGGACAAAAAGGCTAGGATCACTATCCCATAGACTAGAACTAGAGCCAGCCCAAATCCGATACCAAACCACTTGTAAAACTTGTCCATTCCACTGTAACGTTCGACATAGGCCCTGGCCGGCTTGTCTGGATCATACCAGACCGTCAGCTCCGAATGAAGGGGGAAATGGGTCTGCATCAAGCGTTTGAAGGAAACAAAGGAGTTACTGTAGCGAGTGATTGAAGGCGCTAGCATATCTTCTCTTGTATAGTCCTTTAAAAATTTAGTAGTCCCCCACGGAATTGTGACCGTTTTGAACATAAAATACTGCAAGGTTTTCTTATAAGCAATCCCATCCACCGTGTATTCGACGATAGGTGGATACCCCTCACGAAAACGGCTATAGCCGATAACCGTTCCAGGAACGGATGACTTGGCAAGGCGGACCAACTTCTGATCCCGAAGATAGAGGAAAAGAAAGGTCCCACACACAAATACAAAAGATAGGAAGATGACGATTGTTCCAACTATCAAACCAATCACTTCTTTAGTCATATGAACTCCTCCTGTTATTCTATACAGTAAAATCTCAAAACTAACTCATCCAGAAAAGACATCGAAGCCCTGGAGTCTACTCTTCGGATTTTTCTTTTGACTGTTTTTCTCTTAAATCTTTCACAGATTTCGATATGATATCTCTCACCTGTTCGTCAGTAAGTCCTGGAATCTGGTAATAGGGATTATTGGACTCGCTTTTTGACGGTTTTGTTCCTGAATTTTCGGTTTTAGAACTTTGTTCAGTCGAAGACGAGGATTTCGACTCTGAGGAACTGGACGACTCAGACTCAGAAGGCTTGGACGTTTCAGGCGTTTTAGAATCAACCTTAGGTGGCTTGTTTACTTGGTCGTTCGGCTGTTTCACAGGTTTATAGAATAGCCCAAAAGACAACAGCAAGGCTATCAAGATCCCAATACCAGCCAAGGTTCTTTTATTTGCTTCAGCCGAGGGAACCTTTACTCCCTTTGTACTGAGTATTTTCCATTCTGGATGCTCTTTTTCTATAGCTTTTTTCTGTCTCCTAAGAGGACCAAGTAGAAAATGATTAAAAGGCACAATCGTTACCATAGCCACCGTTATAAGCGGGACATAATTGGAATGACTTGATACCAGTAGAACATCGAGGATAGCGAGAAGAATGAAGAGGAAACGCCCCACAAACTTACGAACTTGATGCTCTTTTTTGATTTGCAAATATCTCTCTTGTGACATCATTATCTCCTCTTTTCTATTTCTCTTCCCTAAATAATACTTTTCCCTGCTTGTATTTTCGTACGGCTAAAATCCAGCGGATTGGATTGTTTTGAAATAGTAGAAGAACCACGCTAATTGGGACGATCGTTGCTCCGATTGGTACCATGAACATGGACGGCTTAAACCATTCCTGTTCATAGTAAGGAATGAAAGTCGCAGGTATAGCAAAAAATACAACAATAACAAAAACAAATAGAAGAACGAGGATAACAAATAGATACAAGATGATTTTATCAACTGTTGGTTCCTTATCTGGTGACTTCCTCCAAAAAGTACTACTTTCAACCGCATCTTTAAACTGTTCTTCACTTGCTGGAACAAGCGACTTAGCCCCACTGTAGAAAAGTTTTTCAAATCCATAAACACTTCCGATAAAAACAAAAAGGATTGCGGCTAGATGGATAGGAATCATCCACTCACTCAATCTAAAGGGCATTATCAAGGAACGAATCCAAATACTGATGATAGCAACTAGCAAGAAAGCAAAAAAGAGAATCCAAGACCACTTGGATTTCTTTGAACTGATGGCGCCTTCACTATCTGGCAAGTTGCTAGATTCTGTCGTTAATGCCTCTCTCGTCCTTGTGTTATAGTAGATGGATTGCTGGCTTCCTTGGCCTATATAAATGATTTTTCTCATCTTACATTTCTCCCTCTTTTCCTCGGCTATCGTCCTGTAATGTCTCCATCAGCTCTTTGAACAGTCGTTTGCGCGTTTTCATCTGAAATTCATAGACAATATAAACAAGTGAAAAAATCCCTAACATATACATCATCAAGAACAGAAAATCAGAGTAGGTAAAATAACGATAGATGGAAAACAGAATCATGAGAAAACAAAAAACCTCAACTAGGACTGTCCATCTAGATTTTCTTCTAAGTGTTTTAATATTGGCTTTTGTTAACCTAACTTTTCTAAATCTATCTGTCTTCATTTTACGTCGGGTAGATTTGGCAAGGAGAATTGTCCCGAAAATTAAAAACAGAGACATCAAGATAAAGAAAAGCAGATTGAAAGGTGATGAGACATCTCCAAAGGTTTGGTTGAGCAACTTCGACAGCCGTTGCAAGGAAAAGACTGCAATAGGAGCTGCAATGGCTGAATAATTCATGCCTTGTTTTACTTCATAGAATACTTGATTTCTCAGATCATAATAAATAAAATAGTCCTCCAGAGGGCCCATATTGATTAATTTTTTTACACTTGTGTCCATCTTATTTCCCGTCTCCTAAACTCAATACGGATGTTCAAACAGAGTTCGACTTTCTCTTAAAAGCTTCGTGACAACGATTGCGAGCATTCTAGCCGATTTTTCGGCCTTTGCCTTCCTAGAGAAAGAAAAGTTTATTAGTATTATAGCATGAACCCCCAGAAAAGGGAAAATATCCCTGACCGATACCTTAGCTAGAGTCAAAAAAGGCTTCGTCATTTCATTTCGTCATTTCATACAAAAGCGAACAAGTCCGCGTTCTAAAAACAGAATGCGAGCCTGTCCGCCTTTTTCTATGTATATGATGTGTTTTCTTCATCTCATCGTGCCAAGCGAATGCGGGTCACAATCCCGTCTGGGTCTATAAGATCCAACTCACTCGAATGTAACCACTTGATCGGAGCTTCCACCTCTTGTGCTTGCTCAACGATGGCTAAGAGTTCTTCCTTGCTTTCGACCTCAAGGACGTAGTAGGACAAGCCCGGCAAGCCTTGTTCACGCGGAGCTAGCCCTTTTCCAGCCCATTCGTTGACAGCCAGGTGGTGATGGTACTGACCAGCCGCTATCCAACTAGCACTAGGAATGCTAAATTTATCTTCTAGCCCTAACACCTTTTGATAAAACTGACTCGCCGCGCGGCTATCCTTCACCGATAGATGGATATGCCCCATTCTCGTCCCTTCAGCTAGGATAAAGGGATCCACCTTTTCCCCTAACTCATAGATATCCTGTGCCGCAAGGGCTTCGGTCACACCGATAATGCGGCCGTCTTCTCGAATATCCCATGAAGACACTGGCTTATCACGGTAGAGTTCAATGCCATTTCCTTCCAAATCCTCTAGATAAAGAGCCTCGCTGTATCCATGATCTGCACCCCCAACCAGAGGAATGCGTAAATCACTTAGGTGTCTCAAGACATCTGCCAAGGCTTTTCGTGTCGGCAACAAAATCGCCAGATGGTAGAGTCCATAATACTCCCTTACTTCCCCTGTCTTTTCTGCCTGAATCAAGTGAACCAAGGCTTTTCGACCAAGTCCCAAAATCGCTTCTGTCTCTGTTTGGGATAAAATCTCCAAGCCAATAATCTGGTGATAAAAAGCCGTTTGACTCGTCAAATCCTTGACATTTAAAACAGCCTCTGCTAGATAAATGTGGCTTTGGTATGCATAAGTCATCGGGTGTCTCCTTTCGTTTGTTGTAACTTAATTAATTACATCAATTATACACTATTGAGATAGAATGTCAACGAAGACAACTCAAAAGAGCTGGAAACCAGCTCTTCTTTTTATTTAACAACAAGCTCGTAACGAGTTTTGCTGGTGAAGGTTTCCCCTGCTTTGAGAATGACTTGGTCTTTGAGGTCGCTATGAATAGCATCTGGTAAAGCCTGCGCTTCAAGGGCAATCCCATTGTGCTGTACCATTGGCTGACCTCCTATGATGACACTCTCATCCACAAAGTTTGCTGTGTAGACCACAAGGCAAGGGGCCTCTGTCTTGAAAAGCAGGAAACGACCTGAGTTTTGATCATAAAGGAAACCAGCATTGTCATGACCTGCAGGGAGAGCAAATGGGTGATCCAAACCAGATACCAACTGGATTTGCTCATCGTTCTCTGCAAAGATATCCTTGAGCAAAGCACCATTGTAGATGTGTTTCACCACATCGCGATCAGCATCTGGAGTCTTAGCTGGAACACCGTCTGGAGCGATTGGGTAAATGCCCTCCGTATTTAGCTGGAAGACATGGCGATCAATTGTCTGCGTGAAATCACCAGATAAGTTGAAGTAGCTATGATTAGTTGGATTGACCAGCGTATCCTGATCTGTCGTCACCTTATAGCTGACTTCGTAGGCACCAGTTTCTTCCAAGTGGTAGCTAATCCAAATCTTGAGATTACCAGGAAATCCTCCTGTCCCGTCTGTACGCTCTGTGTAGAGAGTCAATCCATGGTCGCTCACCTCAACCAATTCAAACAAGCTCGAATCCCAACCTGTTGAACCACTATGGTTGCAGTTGCTAGCATTATTAACTTCAAGCTCATAGGTCTGGCCATTGAGTTCAAATGTCGCTCCAGCAATACGGCCTGCTACCGGCCCCACACTAGCTCCATGCTTGGGACTATTCCCCACATAACTCTCAAAATCATCAAAACCCAAGATGACATTAGCAAAATTACCAGCCTTGTCAGGTGTGACATAGCGCAAAATGGTCGCACCATAAGTCATAACTTCAAGCTGGTAACCACCATCAGTTTCAAAGCGATAGGCCAAGACATCCTTGCCCTCATGATTTCCAAATACACGCTCTGTGTATGCTTTCATTTTCATCTCCTTTTTTCTATTTCTATTAAGTAAACAAACCATAGAAAGTGTATGTACCATCTATGGTTGTAGTTTCTATTTTCAGAATCCTTTGTCAGAAAACCTTAAGTAGCTTCTTAACAAAAAGGGATTCTTCTATTCTTATTTTATGCTTCTACACGTTCAGTCCATGAAGTCGCTGTTGTTTGAAGAACCTTGTTGAGTTCGTCAATGTTCTCAAATCCAGTTGTGCGAAGCCAGTCGCGAGCTGCTGCTTCACCATCTTTGATGTAAGCTTCAACTGATCCAGCCCATGTAGCACGGCCACAAAGAACACCATTGAAATTCGCGCCTGATTCGTGGGCACAGACAAGGGTTTCTTGGAAGAGTTTGGCTGATACACCTGCACTCAAGTAGATATATGGCAAGTTAGTCGCTTCATCTTGTGCTTTGAAGAAAGCTGCTGCTTCTTCGCGTGTATGCACGATTTCACCATCACCAAAGCCTTCAACGTATTTGACGTTGACTGGAACTTCCACTTTCAAGACATCGATGTTGAAGCGTGGGTCTGAGAAGACCTTCATAGCACCGATAACCTTGTGTGGTTTTACTTTTGCGTATTCAGCAGAGCCAGCGTCAGCGATTTTTTCATCGTAAGCGAGGATTTCAAGGAAGAATGGAATGTCTTCCGCCACACACTCTGAACCGATGCGTTCGATGTAGGCTTGTTTACACTCGAACCGATGCGT
The DNA here is from genome assembly GCF_000526075.1 of Streptococcus sp. SR1. Lineage (NCBI taxonomy): Bacteria > Bacillati > Bacillota > Bacilli > Lactobacillales > Streptococcaceae > Streptococcus > Streptococcus sp. SR1. Next base: position 46,917 of record NZ_JATR01000003.1, on the reverse strand, counting down.
TCGATGTAGGCTTGTTTTTCTTGGTTGAGTTCGTCAGAGCTGTCTACGTCATAGTAAAGCAAGAATTTGACTGCATCCGCACCTTGTTCTTTGATGCGTTTGGCAGACCAAACATCCAAACAGTCAGGCAAGCGTTTGGTACTTGTTGTGTCATAACCCGTTTTCTCATAAGCAAGGAGAAGACCAGCATTTGGATCAAGCGCTTTTGTAGCTGGAAGGCCATATTCAGGGTCGAGAAGCATAGAGGATGCGTATTTTGTCAATTCATCTGCAACCAAGACCTTGAGTTCTTCCATTTGAGCGACTGTTGGCTCTTCTGTTTGGTATTGAGCCATGAGGCGTTTCAAAGCGCCACGTTGGTCAAAGGCAAGAGCTGAGATAATGCCGTTCTCGTCAGAGAGTTTTTGCAAGCAAGCTACTTTATTGGGACTTAATTGTAATTTACTCATAGACACTTCCTTATTTTTGATAGTCATGAATGATCACACCTTGTACCACACGGTTTACAGTGCCAGTAGGAGATGGTGTATCTGGTTTATTTTCTACCTTGAGTGAAGTCAATAGGGCAAAGAGTTGGGCATAAACGATGTAAGGGAAGACACGGTAAATATCGTTCAAGACACCGCCACAACCAAGTGCTACTTCTTTGACATTTTCAAGACCAAAGGCTTGATCACTCAAGAGCACAACACGACGAGCAATCTGATCACCAGCCACTTCACGAACCAAGTCCAAGTCGTACTTGCGAGTGTAGTCTGTCGTTGTACCAAATACCAAAACAACGGTATCTTCGTTGATCAATGATTTTGGACCGTGACGGAAGCCAACTGGGCTTTCATACATGGTAGCCACTTGACCAGCTGTCAATTCCAAAATCTTGAGCTGAGCTTCATGAGCAAGTCCAAAGAAAGGACCAGCGCCCAGGTAGATAACACGGTTAAAGTCAAGGTCAACAAGCTCTTTAACATCTTCTGCATTGTCTAGAACTTTACGCGCAAGGCTAGACACAACTTCAAAACGTTCAGCTTTCACAGCAAATTCTGTAGGATCAAAAACCAAGAGAGCTGTTAGCATCATGGACGTAAAGCTAGAAGTCATGGCAAATCCAGCGTCATTGGAAGCAGCTGGTTGCAAGAGTAAAAGATTGCGCTCATCGCCATGAGCTTGAAGAGCCAATTTACCATCTGCAGCACATGTAATGGTCACTTGATAGAGGTCATCAACCAAGGCTTTGGCCAAATCAACCGTCGCCACACTTTCAGGTGAATTCCCACTACGAGCAAAGGAAACAAGGACAGTCGCCACATCTTTTTTCAGATAGGTTTCTGGATTGGCAACAATATCAGTTGTCGCAATGGCATTGAAATTCCATTTGCGTTCATCATAGACTTCCTTAAAGTATGGTACCAAGGTATCTCCCACATAAGCAGAAGTACCAGCACCCGTCAAGATGACCTTGATATAGTCATGCTTATCAGCGATCCCTTGTAGGAAGGCTGCAATTTCTTCACGTTTTGCTTGATAGGCTTCAAAAGCCTCTTTCCATACATCAGGCTGTTGGTAGATTTCACGAGTCGTGATTTCTGCACCCAGTTCAAGTAATTCTTCTTTTGTGTAATTTAGCATAGAGTTCCTCTAATCTATTGTCGTTTCATTCCTATTGAAAATATGGGAATGGGAGTGACTCCCATTCCCATGTATATTCTATATAAGATGCTCTAAGTCACATCTTATTCATCTTCATCGTCGTCGAAGCTTGCCAATAAATCATTAACTTTCACAATGCTTTCTGAAGCACGACTCTTATAGTCCGCATCCATTCCAGTTAGGCTTGCATTGATAAATTCAATGACCATCGGAAGGTTCATTCCTGCATACAGTTCAATGTCACGACCTTCCATAATCAGACGGCTCACCACGTTACATGGAGTTCCGCCAAGAAGATCCGCAAAGACTAGGAAATCATCCAATCCTTCAACAGCAGCTTCAAATTTTGCAGTAAATTCTTCTGGTCCATCTTCTGGAAGAAGAGCAACCGCATGAATGTTGTCTTGTGGTCCCATAATCATCTCTGTGCTACCTTTAAGTTCTTCACAGAAACGACCGTGGCTCACTAAAATCAATGATTTAGTCATAAATTATGCGCCCATTCCAAGTGCAAATTTACCAAAGGCAGAAAGAGCCAAGGCAAGCACGATAATGATACCGATAGCTTTTGTAGAGTTCATACCTTTCTTACCAAGCAACCAGAAGATAAATGCAGTGAAGATTGCTGGAAGCAAACGTGGGAAGATTGAGTTCAAGATGTCTTGGAAGTCAATCATCTTTTCACCGATTGGTAATTTGTATGAAATTTCAAAGTTGATCATTGTTGCTACAAGAGCACCCATCATGAATACACCAAGTACAGATGCAGCTTCAATCAAAGCTGTCAAAGTACTTTGCATGTTGTTGATAAGGTTAACCCCTTCTTTGTATGCAAATTCCAACTGTTTCCAACGGAAGATGTCATACGCTACTGCAACTGCAATCCAAAGGAAGATACCCCAAGGTTGACCAGCAATAGCCATTGTTGCAGCGATAGATCCCATGATAGCAGGTACAAGTGAACCAAAGATAGTATCTCCAAGAGGAGCGAATGGTCCCATCAAACCTGTCTTGATACCGTTAACCGCATCTTTTGAACCAACGCCATCTTTTTCTTCCATAGCAAGGTCAAAACCAGCGATAATTGTGTGGAAGAATGGTGAAGTGTTGAAGAATTGAGTATGAACTTTCATCATTTCTTTCAACTCAGGAGTTCCATCTCCATACATTTTACGCAATTGTGGCAAGATCATGTAAAGGTAACCTGATGCTTGCATACGTTCGTAGTTCCATCCCAATTGGAAAGTGAACAAGCTACGTTTGTTAATTTGATTAAAATCTTCTTTTGTTAATTTGTAATTAGAATTCGTCATCTTCAATTTCCCCACTTTCTGATGGTGTAGAAGGTGCTGCTACAGCAACTTTTTGGCTGTTCTTGAAGTGAACAACCGCAAGGAAGATACCTACGATAGAGATACCGATCATAGACAATCCTTTGAAGTTGTTAACAAAGCCAATTTTTTCAGCAACTTCAGCAGGAAGAGTGCCAATGATTCCAGCAACTGCTCCACCAAGACTTGTTACGTTTGAGTAAAGAACAGTCAACATAGCTGTCAAACCGAATCCCATAGCAAGGTAGTGAAGGTTACGTTTAACTGGAAGGTAACGAAGCAAGATTGCAAATCCAAGACCTGGAAGCATACGACCTGCAAGTGTCAAACCGTCTGCAACCCATTGGTATTCTTTAACAAGGTTTACAACACCTTGTACGAATTCTCCACCAAAAGCAAGAGCGAAGAATACTGGAAGGGCACGAGAAAGAGCCCATGGAAGCGCACCAAGTAGGTAGTTGCGTTCGATACCTTTGTAGTCAAAGCGTTCGATCGCAGCATCAATACGGTGTGCAAAGAAAGTAGTTGTCATACGTCCAAGAACGTCGAAGTATGTCAAAAGTGCCGCTACTGGTACAGCGATTGTTGTAATCGCAAGGTCTGTATCAATACCTTGAGAGATAGAGAATGCTGTTGCAAGAACCGCACCAGAAGTTGCGTCGATACGAGAAGCACCACCGAAGGTACCAACCCCGAGAACGAACAACTGCAAGCTACCACCGATAAACAAACCAGTTGTCACATCTCCCATGATTAAACCAGTAATGAAACCAGCGAATACAGGGGAACCTGCAGATGAAACGATTGTCAACTCATCACAGATTTGATAAGCTGAGTACAAAGTGAGAAGTAAAATTTGCCACGGTTGTATCATAACAATGACCTCCTAAAAATTTTTTCCTATTTTAATAAGCTCAAAAAGTCTGAAACTGGATCATTTGGAACCATTTGAGCAGTGAGTTTCACACCTTTTTCTGCTAGTTTGTGGAAATCTTCCACATCCTTGTCTACCACATTGATAGAACGTGTGATAGAGCGAGTTTCTGGTGTTTGAGACATATTGCCGACGTTGAGTGTTTCAAGCGGAACACCTGCTTCGACCAAACCAAGGAAACGGTCTGGTTTACGTGCAACGATAAAGAGACGTTGGCTATCGTATTTACCAGCAAGGATATTTGCTGCTGCTTTCTCAACTGGCAAGATACTGAGTTTCACACCTGGTGGTGTCGCAAGTTTCAAACCACTCTTTTCAATATCGTTGTTAACAACTTCGTCGTCTACAACCATAATGCGTGAAACATTTAGTTTTCCAGCCCAAAGATTGGCTACTTGACCGTGGATCAAACGTCCATCGATACGGCATCCTACAATTGTCATAAGTTTTCCCCCTTTATGTGTTTTAGTGTAGGTTTACGAGTTAAGTGAATCTCTTCTTTATATTCGCCCTCAGTTTCAAAGATGATGATGCGGTTAGCACCTTCCTTGAGATAACTATGAGGGATATAAAGTGAGAGGGTCGGGCCGACGTTCCAGAAACGCCCTAGGTGACGCCCGTTGACAAAGGCAACTCCCTTACCAAACTCAGACAAGTCTAAGTAGGTATCCTTCGGCTCTTCAACAGTAAAGTCGAAAGCGTAAAAGGCTGGTTGTCCTTCTGTCCATCCTTTTGAAAAATCAATCTTCTCAGGATTATCCAGTGGCAGTGGATATTGTTTCCAATTCAGTAAGAAATGTAGATCCTTGCAGACACCTGTTCGAATTCCTTTACGCTGCGTATCTGCCAAAAACTTATGTCCGTAGTTGACACGCCCCATATTTTCAATCAAGATGTCAATCTCTGAAAAGCCTTCTCGGTTGCCTTGACAGTAGATGTCTTCGCCAATCTCTGTCTGGTATTGAGTAGCAATCCATTGACCATCTACAAAGAGTTGAGCTCGGTCACGTCCATCGATGATACGGAGACGTTCCTCTTCTGCATCCCAACTTGCCTCCGTGCGGTAGAGAAGGTAGCCATAACTTTGACCAAGTTCTTCCATCGCTTTTGGATAGAGGCTTTCAGTAGGACTAGAGAGACTATCCAGGGTTTCAAACAAGGAAACTTTTTCGACCAATGGAATGGACCCTATCTCCATGCTTTCCTTATAGAGTGGTTCCAACTGTGGATACTCTGGGAAGTGGGTTGCCATCATCTTCTTGACTGCTAAGTATTTAGCAGTTGGATTTCCTTCTTCATCGAGAAGGGCATCATAGTCGTAAGATGTGACTTGCGGCAAATCCAGAGTTCCTCGAGCCGAGCAACCATTCATGAAACCAAAGTTTGTACCACCATGGAACATGTAAAGGTTGATAGAGCCTTGCTCCAATACCTCTCGAACAGCTTCTGCCAATTCTTTAGGATCACGAGTGATGATGGGTTCTTTCCAACGGTTGAACCAACCATCCCAGAATTCCATACACATGAGGGGCCATTTCTTGCCATGCTCATCAAAGAATTCCTGCATCTGTGAAAAGTTGTACGGAGCTTTAGAACCGAAGTTTCCTGTCACAAAGAGGTCGTCTTCAATCAAGGTTCCGGCTTTCAGAGTAGCCCTCCATGGGCCATCTGAAGTAAAGAGTGGGCAATCAATCCCTCGTTCTTCCATCAATTTTCGAATTGCTCGTAGATAAGACTTATCTTCTCCATAAGAGCCATATTCATTTTCGACTTGCATCATGAGAATGTTTCCGCCGTTATCCAACAAGCGAGGCACAAGCCTTGGCAATAATTGGTCATAATAGCGAGCAACAGCCTCGATGTAGGCCGGGTCGGACGAGCGAATTCGCATGTCCTTGGTCAAGAGCCAAGCCGGCAAGCCACCAAATTCCCATTCCGCACAGATAAACGGAGACGGGCGTACAATGGCATAGAGACCTAGATCTTGTGCAATTTGAAGAAATCTCTCCAAATTTCTGGCACCTTCAAAATCAAACTCCCCTTCAACAGGTTCGTGTAAATTCCAAGCCACATAGGTCTCGACTGTATTAAAGCCAAGCGCCTTTAAGTTATAGAGAGAATGATACCAATCCTCTGCTGGAATCCTAAAATAATGAATGGCGCCGGACAAAATCTTGAACGGTTTTCCGTCTAAATAGAAATCGTCCTCAATTTTAAATCTGGTCATGTTATTACCTCTGACGAATTAAGTTTGCGCTTTCATTTATTATAATATTAACTATAATCAAATCTTTTGCATTTGTCAATAGGTTTTAGAAAATTATTTAAAATTTTTCTATTTTTTTACTTACCGTTTACCGAAATTATCTAAAAATAGCATGAAAACGATCTTTTTATGTATGATAATTCACAAGAACATCAAATGAATTTTTTTACATGTAAAATAACATTTTTAGTCTATTATTTTAATTTTTTGACCTTAATACTACTCTTTTCTTTATATTTGTGGTAAAATCAAAATTGGAGAAAGAGAATCGAGGTAAAATTTATGGCTATTCCTAAATACCAATATATTAAAGATGAATTAAAAAACAAAATCATCTCTGGTCAATTTGCAAGTGGAGATAAATTTTATACAGAAGCCGAATTGATCGCGATGTACGATGTGAGTTCAATCACAGTTGTTCGTGCCTTAAATGACCTTGCTAAAGACGGCTACATTGTCCGCCAACAAGGTAAAGGTACTTTCGTTTCACGTGCCCGCAAGCACAAACTCGTTGAGTTTTCAGATGTCGAAATCTTTGAAACAAAAGACGATAAAGTTACTGTCCTTTCTATCGAGCGCGGAAACAAACTTGAATATTTAGATAAACTTGGACTACGTGGAGATCAATTCTACTATAAGATTGAACGTATTCGTCAGACAAACGACGTAACATACATCTACCACACATCTTATATTCCTGAGCAATACATCAATGCCAACTATCCAAATCTTGACTATTATAGCTCTATCTATACACGTTTCAAATTGGATTACCGCATTCACATGAGTGATGAACATTTTGAGGAAATCAACGAAATCGCATTCCCAACTCCAGAGCATGCTGCTTCTGTACTCGGAATCGATACACAATTCCCAACTGTCTTCCAAACGAAGACTACAAAACTTGAGGCCACTGGCCAAGTCCTTGCCTATAGTGAAACTTATAAGCGAGCAGACTACTACAAAATCAAATTCATCTCATGTAACCGAGGTCATTAAGAAAAAGCCTGAGCCTAGCTCAGGCTTTTTCTATATTCATTATAGCACGAGAAAGAGGTTGTGAGAACGCTATGAAGGGTTCTTATTTAATTAGTAGCGTTTTTACTAAAAACAAGTTAAATATTCGCTTTCTCTTTCTTATTTCTGGAAATAATTTTCTTCTAAATCTTATGATTTCCTCTATTTATTATAGTTCTTATATAAACCCACTTGACATTTTACTCCTTAGATAATAAAATAAAATCGGTTTTATGTAAACGCTATCATACATAATAATAACAAGGAGGTTTTGTCATGAAACTAGAAAAGAAACAGCGCTTCTCCATCCGTAAATACGCGGCTGGGGCAGCTTCTGTACTGATAGGATTTGCTTTTAGCGCACAAGTCGTATCTGCCGACGGGATTACTCCAGCTCCAACAGCTGAGGTAACTGTTCAAACTATTCAGGAGAGTCCTCAAGCAGTCAAGGAAGCTGTAGACTCCAAGGTTCCAGAAAAACTGGAAGAAAAGGCTGACAAGCCTGTAAAAGAGGAGGTCAAAGAAGACAAGGAGGCTCCTCGAACAGTTGCTCCAAAAACAGAAGAGTCAAGCGCACCAGTTGTGACAGAAAATGCTACTCCAACTCCTACTGCCGAGAAAGAGAGTCCTGCCCCAGCTGAAACTCCTGCCGAAAGTACTCCTTCAGAAAAGAAAAATGAAGCCGTCACACCTGCAGTGGCCACTCCTAGCACTGAACGTGTATCTCAAGTAAATGAAAAACTGGCAAAAAGAAAAATGATCTCAATCGACGCTGGACGCAAGTATTTCTCTCCAGACCAACTCAAAGAAATCATCGACAAAGCCAAACACTACGGTTATACTGATCTTCATCTACTAGTTGGAAATGACGGCATGCGTTTTATGTTGGACGACATGACGATCAAAGCCAATGGCAAAACCTATGCAAGCGACGATGTCAAACGTGCACTCGAAAACGGAACCGATGCCTACTACAAGGATCCAAACGGCAACCATTTGACAGAAAGTCAGATGACGGACTTGATCAACTATGCTAAAAACAAAGGCATTGGTCTCATCCCAACTGTAAACAGCCCTGGTCACATGGATGCGATTTTGCATGCCATGAAAGAACTAGGCATCCAAAAGCCGAACTTCAACTACTTTGGTAAGGAATCTGCTCGTACCGTTGACCTTGATAACAAAGAAGCTGTTGCATTTACCAAAGCCCTGATCGACAAGTATGCAGCATACTTTGCTGGAAAAACTGATATTTTCAATATCGGGCTAGACGAATATGCCAACGACGCTACAGATGCCAAAGGATGGAGCGTTCTCCAGGCTGATAAATACTATCCAAATGAAGGCTACCCTGTAGGAGGATATGAGAAATTTATCGCCTACGCCAATGACCTTGCTCGCATCGTCAAATCTCACGGTCTCAAACCAATGGCCTTTAACGATGGTATCTACTATAATAGCGACACTAGCTTTGGAACTTTTGACAAAGACATCATCGTTTCTATGTGGACTGGTGGATGGGGCGGATACGACGTCGCTTCTTCTAAATTTCTAGTTGAAAAAGGCCACCAAATCCTTAATACCAACGATGCTTGGTACTACGTTCTCGGACGAAATGCCGATGGCCAAGGCTGGTACAACCTCGACCAAGGACTCAATGGTATCAAGAACACTCCAATCACTTCTGTACCAAAATCTGATGGGGCTACTATCCCATTCATCGGTGGTATGGTAGCTGCTTGGGCGGATACCCCATCTGCACGCTATTCACCATCACGCCTCTTCAAACTCATGCGCAGCTTCGCAAATGCCAATGCTGAATACTTCGCAGCTGACTATGAGTCTGCTGAACAAGCTCTGAAAGAAGTACCAACAGACCTTAACCGCTATACTGCAGAAAGTGTCGCAGCTGTAAAAGAAGCTGAAAAAGCTATTCGCTCACTCGATAGCAACCTCAGCCGTGCTCAACAAGACACCATTGATCAAGCAATCGCAAAACTCCAAGAAGCTGTAAGCAATTTGACCTTCACACCAGAAGCTCAAAAAGAAGAAGACGCGAAACGCGAAGTTGAAAAACTTGCCAAGAACAAGGTAATTTCCATCGATGCCGGACGTAAGTATTTCACGCTCGACCAACTCAAACGCATCGTAGACAAGGCGAGCGAACTCGGCTACTCTGATGTCCATCTCCTTCTTGGAAATGACGGACTTCGCTTCCTCCTTGATGACATGACCATCACAGCTAACGGCAAAACTTATGCAAGTGACGATGTCAAGAAGGCCATTATCGAAGGAACAAAAGCTTACTACGATGATCCAAACGGAACCACTCTTAGTCAAGCTGAAATCACTGAATTGATCGAGTACGCAAAATCAAAAGGCCTCGGACTCGTCCCAGCAATCAACAGCCCAGGTCACATGGATGCCATGCTCGTCGCTATGGAAAAACTTGGAATCAAGAATCCTCAAGCCAACTTTGACAAGGTCTCCAAAACAACTATGGACCTCGAAAACGAAGAGGCCATGAACTTTGTCAAAGCCCTCATTGGCAAGTACATGGACTTCTTTGCAGGCAAGACAAAGATCTTCAACTACGGTACAGACGAATATGCCAATGATGCTACCAACGCCCAAGGCTGGTACTACCTCAAATGGTATGGACTCTATGGCAAGTTTGCTGAGTACTCTAACACCCTTGCTGCCATGGCCAAAGAAAGAGGCCTTCAACCAATGGCCTTCAACGATGGTTTCTACTATGAAGACAAGGATGATGTTGAGTTTGACAAGGATGTCATCATCTCTTACTGGTCTAAAGGATGGTGGGGCTACAACCTTGCATCTCCTCAGTATCTTGCAAGCAAAGGCTATAAATTCCTTAATACTAACGGAGACTGGTACTACATTCTCGGGCAAAAACCTGAAGATGGTGGCGGTTTCCTCAAAAAAGCAATTGAAAACACTAAAAAAACACCATTTAACCAGCTTGCATCTACCAAATATCCTGAGGTAGACCTTCCAACAGTTGGAAGCATGCTTGCCATCTGGGCAGATAGACCAAGCGCTGAGTACAAGGAAGAAGAAATTTTTGAACTCATGACTGCCTTTGCAGACAATAACAAAGACTACTTCCGCGCTAACTACAATGCCCTCCGTGAGGAGCTTGCTCAAATCCCTGCAAGCTTGGAAGGATACAGCAAAGAAAGTCTCGATGCCCTAAATGCAGCTAAAGAGGCTCTCAACTACAACCTCAATCGCAGCAAGCAAGCTGAGTTAGACGCTCTCGTAGCCAAGCTCAAAGCAGCCCGCCTAGGCCTCAAACCAGCGGAAACTCACTCAGGAAGCCTCGATGAAAACGAACTAGCTGCCAATGTTGAAACCAAACCGGAACTCATCACAAGAGCAGAAAAGATTCCATTTGAAGTTATCAAGAAGGAAAATCCAAATCTCCCAGCCGATCAGGAAAAGATCATCACACCAGGTGTAGAGGGCGAACGCACTCATTACATATCTGTCCTTACTGAAAATGGGAAACAAACAGAAACGGTTCTAGATAGCCAAGTGACCAAAGAACCTGTGACACAAGTGGTTGAAATCGGTGCCCCTATTACTCACAAAGGAGATGAACACGGTCTTGCTCCAGCCGCAGAAGCAAAACCTAGACTGGACATCCAAGAAGAAGAGATTCCTTTCACTACCGTGACACGTGAAAATCCGCAATTGCCAAAAGGACAAAGTCAAGTCGTCGTTACTGGTGTAAATGGTCGTCGTACGATTTTCTACTCTGTCAGCACTACTGCTGACGGCAAGGAAGAAAGAACCCTTGTCAATAGTGCGGTATCTCAGGAAGCGGTCGCTCAAGTTGTCGAAGTCGGAACTGCCGTTGAGAAAGCTGAGCAATCTGAACCAACTACTAGCAAAGCAGATGAAAAACAACTCCCTGCAACAGGAAGTCAAGACTCTGCAAGCTTGGTCGCAGTAGGACTCATGGCCACACTAGCAGCCTACGGACTCACTAAGAGAAAAGAAGATTAAACCCCTTCGACAAGAATACAAAAAAGCGAGATTGAATCTCGCTTTTTATTGTTAGGATTAATCACCAAGTCCGATACGTTCAAAGATATCATCCACTCGTTTGGTGTAGTATGCAGGGTTGAAGATTTCGTCGATTTCCTCTTGAGTCAGGCGTGATGTCACTTCTGGATCTGCTTCGAGAAGCGGTTTAAAGTCTACTTGGTTATCCCAAGAGTAGGCTGTTTTTGGTTGCACCAAGTCATAGGCTTGCTCACGTGTCATGCCTTTTTCAATCAAGGTCAACATGGCACGTTGGCTAAAGATAAGACCGAAAGTTGAGTTCATGTTGCGGATCATATTTTCTGGGAAGACCGTCAAGTTCTTGACGATATTTCCAAAACGATTGAGCATGTAGTCAATCAAGATAGTTGTATCTGGTGTGATAATACGCTCAGCTGATGAGTGGGAAATATCACGTTCGTGCCAGAGAGCGACGTTTTCATAGGCTGTCACCATGTGGCCACGGATAACACGCGCCAGACCAGTCATGTTTTCAGAACCGATAGGGTTACGTTTGTGTGGCATTGCTGAAGATCCTTTTTGACCTTTAGCAAAGAACTCTTCCACTTCACGTTGTTCCGATTTTTGAAGACCACGAATCTCAGTCGCCATACGTTCGATTGAAGTCGCAATGCTGGCAAGAACTGCAAAGTACTCAGCGTGAAGGTCACGAGGAAGGACCTGTGTAGAGATTTCTTGGGCACGGATACCAAGCTTGTCGCAGACGTATTTTTCAACGAATGGTGGGATGTTAGCGAAGTTCCCAACCGCACCCGAAATCTTACCAGCTTCCACACCAGCAGCCGCATGCTCGAAACGCTCCATGTTGCGCTTCATTTCGCTGTACCAAGTTGCCAATTTAAGACCAAAAGTTGTCGGCTCAGCGTGCACACCGTGGGTACGCCCCATCATGATGGTGAACTTGTGCTCCTTAGCCTTATCAGCGATGATATTGGTAAAGTTTTCAAGGTCACGACGGATGATATCGTTGGCCTGCTTGTAAAGATAACCGTAGGCCGTATCCACCACGTCGGTAGAAGTCAACCCATAGTGAACCCACTTGCGCTCTTCACCAAGAGTCTCAGAAACCGCACGCGTGAAAGCAACCACATCGTGGCGCGTCTCCTGCTCAATCTCCAAAATACGGTCGATGTCAAAGTCCGCCTTCTCGCGAATCAAAGCCACATCTTCCTTAGGGATTTCTCCCAACTCAGCCCATGCCTCGTCAGCCAAGATTTCCACCTCAAGCCAAGCACGGTATTTATTTTCTTCACTCCAAATGTTCGCCATCTCAGGGCGAGAGTAACGGTTGATCATGTTATTAATTTTTCCTTTCCTCTTATTTTTCACTTATGTGGACTGTAACAAGAAAATTACTTATAAAAGTTCGATGTGATGTCGATAATCTCTTGTTAATAATTTCTTACTTATAGAATCTCCATCACCATTTAATAAATAGTCTATTGTATCTTTAACACGATCTGATGAGTATGTTTTTGTGCTTAATTCCGTAATTATATCCTTTAATATCTGAACTTGATTGGAAGTCAAAGACTGATTAAATTCTTGCCTTTGAATATATAAATAATTCAAAAATAGCTTAACTTGATCTTGATTAAGAATGTTAAAGAATTTTTGGTAATATGGAAGTCCACTCCTAGACACTCCATAAAAATTACCTAATCTACAGATTAAAACCACTGAAATTAATTTTTCTGCTACAGAGTCTGGAATATCACTGGATTGCTCAATATAAGACATGATATCTTTTATTTTTGGTCCTTCGTGATAAAAATTATCGTATGAGTAATGTATATTTTCAAGTTCATCTATCATTGAACTCAAAGCAATACTCCTCGTACTATTTGATTTATATCTATTACCATCACAAATATCGAAAAATTCCTTTGCTTTCGACTCTTTATCTTTTTCAAGATTTAAAGAATATGAATCAATATCTAACCCCAGTTCGTATTTCATTCTATCGTCCGAATTTTTCCAAACAATCGGAGCAATCATTCTAATATTATTTGTTAAAGCATCAGATTGAGAACTTACATATTTTTTAAAGAGAATCTTTAATAAATTATTAGTTAAAGTTACTGAAATATCTTTTATTTTATTATCCAGTTGTGATAAATAAGCATCATCTATATTCAAGCCTTCTTGGCCAATTCCATTAATAATCTTCTTTACTTCTAATGAATTCGGACTAGTCTCATCTAAAAACACATTTTTAATGCAATCCTCAACCCAACCTACCAATATTAGGGGGCCAATCACTTCTCTTGTAGGATGTGAACCGCCAATATTATTTCTCATATCTAAAATATGAAGTAATTTTTTCTTCGTAATTTCAGATATTATTTCTAATTTACTACAAGCTTGAACTAGCTCTATGTCTTTTAGTAGGACAAAATCTTCTCTTCCAGAAAAAAAGGTTCGTTTATTACCGGAGACAGCACTATCAAAAAACAAATCTAGACCATATGACTCTGCTTTATTCCTAAGTGTTTCTACAACCTCATTCCATAAATCATTTAAGGCTGAATCAAAACGACCAATAGCAACGCTCGAAATAAATTTTGACATATATAAAGCATTTTTCCTATGACTTTCTGGAATAGAATTTAAAAGATCAGGTAAGTTAGCAGATACTCTATTTTTATCAGCAGTTGATGCGATAACATCTTCATAAGGAAGACCAAATTGTTTTAAATAATTCTCAAATGGAGAAGATTCAACTATTTGCAACGAATCCACTGGTTGTTCAATAATATCAGTCATAACAATACTCCTTTTTGTAGCTCTAAAACTTATCAGTAGTACTATACTCAATAATAAAATAATTTAATCAACTTTGGCATAATATTAAGATTATAGCTTCTGGATAATTTCTGAGTCTACTACCTTTCTATATTTTTCGTAAAAATGGTTAACAATTATTTGGAGATACTTTTAGTAAATATTATACCCCTGAAATAAAATTTTTTATTATATCTTGCCATTTATTTAAAAACCAACTATTTTTCATCAATATAAAAAATACTTTTCAAAACAATAATTACAAATCGTATATCATTAAGTAAAAGCTTGAACAGTTAGTCATACACAAATAATACTAAAATTATCACAAACATTAACTGTTCTAAAAATCAATCCCTTTACCAAATTCTTCAACCTTATCCGGCACATCACTAAACAAAGTCACATGCCCCATCTTGCGGTTGTGCTTCGCTTCTATTTTACCATACATGTGGAGGTGGACGCTTGGATTTTCTGTGACATATTTTTCAGCGACCTCGACGTGTTGGCCGAGAACATTAAGCATGACAGCAGGCGCATGCAGTTTAATGACTGGCAACGGTGCTCCGAGAACACCTAAGATATGGGTGTCAAACTGCGAGAAGTCACAGGCTTCGATAGAGTAGTGTCCTGAGTTGTGTGGACGTGGCGCAATTTCATTGACAATGATGTCATCAGCCGTCGCAAACATTTCCACACAGAGCGTTCCAGACAAGTTGAGTTGCTCAGCGATTCTCACGGCCATGGCTTTAGCCTTGTCTGCTAGACTTTCTGAAATGCGAGCAGGCACGATGGTCTTAGACAGGATATTGTTGCGGTGGATATTTTCCTGAACAGGGAAAACCGTCACATCCTTGCCATTTCCTGACACTATGACGGAAATTTCAAGATCAAAGTTGACAAATTCTTCCAAAACACAGTCTGCTGAGTCAGCTAGCGCATAGGCTTCTTCCAAGTCTGCTTCTGAACGAATGACCTTTTGCCCATGCCCATCGTAGCCACCTGTCGCAGTCTTGAGGACATAGTTTTTCGACAGGTCCATATCTGCCAAGTCTTGGCTAGAAGTCACAACCTTGTAGGGTGCCACGGTGACTTGAGCCTTGTTTGCGAGAAAGTCCTTTTCAAAGATGCGATTTTGAGAAATGCGGAGCAGGTTCGTTCCTTGAGGGAGTTGTCCCTCCTTGATGACAGCATCCAAACCGTCAGCATCGACATTTTCAAATTCATAAGTGAGGACATCGCAACGCTCAGCCAACTGACGGAGGGCATCCACATCATTATAAGGAGCCACGATTATCTCCGCCACGCGAGAGGCTGGGCAATCCGCCGCAGGATCCAGCGCGATGACCTTGTGCCCCATATAAATGGCAGAAATAGCCATCATCTGACCCAGCTGACCGCCACCGATAATTCCGATTGTTTTAGATGAGCTCATTTGTAGACTCCTCTGCGATTTTTCCTTGTTCTTCTGCGAAATCTGCCAAAGCTGTCGCGATAGCCTGATCCTCTACTGACAGGAGACGGAGGGCAAAGAGTGCCGCATTGGTCGCACCCGCTTCACCAATGGCCATAGTTGCCACTGGCACACCACCTGGCATCTGTACGATAGAGTAGAGCGAGTCCACGCCACTAAGAGCACGTGATTTGACTGGTACACCAATGACTGGAAGGGTTGTTTTGGCAGCTACCATACCTGGCAAATGGGCTGCGCCTCCAGCGCCTGCGATGATAACCTTGATGCCACGGCTACGGGCTTCCTCCGCATGTTTGAACATGAGGTCAGGTGTACGGTGGGCAGAGACAACTTTCTTTTCGTAGGCCACGCCGAAGCGGTCCAGGACCTCGGCGGTTTTTTGCATGGTTGCCCAGTCGGATTTTGAGCCCATGATAATGGAAATAATTGGTTTCATATTTTCTCCTCTGAATAAACTAATTCTTTTGCTCAATATTTTTTACAGTGGCTGATTCAACACTATAATGTTTAACAGTCTGATTAACCAGATTTTCAACGCTCTTAGGTTTTAGCAATAAACGAAGTATAATTGTCACAAGAGGTATAATGCTCGGCAAGTCCTTCCAAACAGGTGTCAACACTTCTTCACTATCACGTCTTAAAAGCCAGTACTTTATTGTCTGCAATATTTTTCTTCTACTTTTCGTCTTCTCAGCAGTTCCAATAATCAAAGCCATCAGACTATGCGTCTCAACACCTGCTTGACCAAGAATGACCTCAGATTTAGCGTAGCTGTGACTGGCTAGTTCTATCATGATTTTTGGAAAATTAACTCCTGCTTTATAGGCGTTAGCAGGCTCTACCATTCTAGGATTACACTCTATATAGTAAAATTGGTCTCCCCTATGTATAAAATCTAAAGTTAGACAACCATGCCATTGTATATATTGTCCTAATTTTTCAACATGCTCTCTCGTTCTTTTAGATTCTATGCTTAATCTTGCCGCAGCAGAACCACCCGCGCCAGAACCTACTTTTACACTAGAATGCACTGCGAGTAATTCTCCATGATCAAACACTGCTTGAACCTGACCATAGTCTCCAACTATGTCTTGCTGAACCATCCATTCCTCATCACTCGCTGTTAATCTGCTCGTCACTTCAGCCAAATCTTTCTTACTTGAAATCTTATAAACCGAGCGACCGGCAGTACCATAATCTGCTTTCAGCCAATAAGGATAGTCTAGCCGGATGGAGTCTGCATCTTTCACGTGCTCCCACTTAGGTGTGGGGAGTCCTAACAAATCCGCAGTTTCAGCAAAAGCAATCTTCCCAGCTAACTTTTCAAACTGCTCTTTATCAGCAAGGGCGATTGGTAGCGATTGAGGTAAAAATTGCTTTCCATTTGCTAATAACCAGCCTTCCTCATGTGTTGGCAAAATGGCCTTGTAATTGGTTTTACGAAGCAACTGACTAACCTGTCTCAAATAATCTACAGGAAAACGGTTCACATCAACTATCGGAACTCTATGGGTTAGACGACTGAAGTGTGCAATGGAAAATCTTCTAGGAGATAATACATCAATTTTATAGCCTTCTTTCAACAAAACTGTCAAAGTTTCTCGTGAGGTCAAGCTTGAACCTTCTAAAAATAGCAGCCTATTTTTCATTTTTCAAACACCTGAATTCTATATTTAAGTCTCACGGCTAAAAGTTTCATTGATTTACAAAGCCTTACCACCAATGTCATGCCTATAAAAGAGGCCTGTGGTGTCTTGCCTTTTGAGTTGGTCGTAGATTTTTTCCTGCGCAGCTGAGACGGTATCTGCTGTGGTGACCAGCATGTACACTCGTCCACCATTCGACAGCAGTGCTCTGCTATTTTCCACAAACTTAGCCCCAGCATAGTAGGTTATGATGTCGCCAGCTGTCTTCTCCGGCAGAGGCTTGCCTTTTTCATAGTCCAGCGGGTAGCCGTTTGACGCGACAACCACGCCCAGAGTCACACCCTTATCCGTCCAAGTGATGTTGGGCTCCTTGCTATCGAGGATATCCGTGATATTTTGTGCAAAATCGGAGGTCAGACGAGGCAAGATAATCTGAGTTTCGGGATCTCCGAACCGAGCGTTGAACTCGATGACTTTAGGACCATCTGCTGTCAGGATAAGCCCTGCGTAAAGGATGCCCAGATAAGGACACCCTTCTTGGATCATGCCCTCAAGGACAGGCTTGACAATGGTGTCAACCGCCGTATCAACCACGCTCTCTGGCAAGTGGGGAACTGGCGCATAAGCTCCCATACCGCCCGTGTTAGGCCCCTTGTCACCATCATAGGCACGTTTGTGGTCCTGAGCCGTTGGCATGATGTAGAACTTGTCCCCATTGACAAAGGCAAAGAGAGAGAACTCTTCTCCGTCAAGGAATTCCTCGATAACCACACGCGCACCAGAGTCACCGAATTTATTGTCTAAGAGCATCTCATGAGCGGCTTCGACCGCTTGCTCAACCGTCTCAGCAACGACGACACCTTTTCCAAGTGCTAAACCATCTGCCTTGACAACGATAGGAGCGCCTTTCTCCTCGATATAAGCCTTGGCCTCCTCAAAATCTGAAAATGTGCCATAGGCTGCTGTCGGAACGTCATATTTGACCATGATTTCCTTAGCAAAATCCTTGGACCACTCCAGCTCCGCTGCAGCTTTGGTCGGGCCAAAGGCTTTGAGCCCAACTTGATTAAAGTCATCCACGATACCTGCAGCCAGGGCATCATCTGGACCGATGAAGGTCCAAGCAATATTGTTGACCTTTGCGAAGTCAATTAACTTAGAATGTTCGGAAATAGAGATATTTACCAATTCCAGACCATCCAGAGTCATTCCGTCATTCCCAGGAGCTACAAAAACCTTTTCAACGTCTTTTGACTCAAGCAACTTCTTAGCAATTGCATGTTCACGACCACCCGAACCGACAACTAACAGCTTCATCTCTCAACCTCTTTTGCGAATTATTTACTAATATTATATCATAAACGTTCGTTTTAATCTTGTTTTACTTAGCATTTTAAGCCAAAAAAGGAAAGAAACTGTTTTCTTCCCTTTTGTTTTCTTAATGTCTAAAATGTCTTACTCCTGTGAAGACCATAGTCAAGCCGTATTTGTCCGCCGATTCGATGGATTCTTGGCCACTCATTAACCAGTTATATCAGAAAGGTTAAAAAGTAGCTCTCATTTAATCGTTTTTCATTTCGCATATTTTTCTAGATGTGTTTGGATTTTTGGCATGATGAGATGCATTATTTTAAGATTCGTAAAAGCTATTATCATGGCTAATAAAAGATAGACAAAGACTGATAACAAAGGAACGTCAGAAGACCAATAGTGGGAAATAATCATTAGAACTATTGGCAATTCTAGGGTTACTGTGACGACTCCAGGAACATAACCCCTAAATTGCATGCACATGATATAATGGATTATGAAATGAGATGTATAAGCTATTACAAAAGATAAATAGAGTAAAGTGTTGTGAGTTATTTGGCAGAATCCAGAAATAAACATCAGGATGATAAATTCCTCCAACACACCTACTGCAAAAGCGGAGCCTTGCGTAACGGAACCAAAGAACGGTTTCTTAAAAGTTTCTAATTTTTGATGATACCGTGTTTTCCACAAGGGCATAAAAATCATTTCTTCAAAATCGTGTAAAATAAATAAAATAGGTAGCATCCAAACATTAAAAAGAATGCTCATATCTTTACCTCCTTAATAACAACTAACAATTGTACAATGTTAAGAATAAATGATAATCATATATCACGCGTAACACTTTTAGTATAAAGATAAACTGTTACAAAAACAAGAGGTTAAGAGAAATTGGCACAGTTTGACCAAAAGTGTGACAGGAAAGGAAAAATACCATGGAATATCAAACGCGACAATGGCTGGAGGAAGCCTTGTTCGATTTATTAGCAACTAAGAAATCCCTTCATAATATCAGCATTGCAGAACTCAGTGAGCATGCTCAGATTGCTAGACGAACGTTTTATCGTTATTACCATTCAAAAGAGGAAGTTCTTACGAACTATTTAGACCGCTTAATTCAAGACTATATTATCGAACTTCAAACAGCAAAACTGACTAATTTTGAAGATTTGGTGAACCTTTTCTTTCAGTATTGGAGCCAGTACACTGAGCCATTAAAAATTTTGCAGGACGCAAACTTGCTCGTGCTTATCTTGCAAAGGTCTTATGATAAGCTTTCTGCTGCTTATACCACTGTCATGGCACCTTGGCATGTCACAAACAGTAATCAAAGACAAATCACTTATGATAGTAGATTCATCGTTGGAGGTCTCTACAATATTTTTGATGAATGGTTAAAAACAGATTACCAGACAATGCCTGTTAACGAGCTAGTCACAACAACCTTAAACACCATAAAACGTATGAAAAATAGTTAAGTGAGAAACTGAGTTTTTCGAGATTAGTCATGAACAGCTCTAACAAATCATTTTAATAATTTCTAATACTAAAATGCTTATTGTTTTAGACATACAAAAAGAGAAGACAACTTACGTCTTCTCTCGTTGTTAGTGATAAATCATTCATCATAGTTGATAATGAGCTAATTTTTAAATACCCATCAATGTCTAAAATGTCTTACTCCTGTGAAGACCATGGTCAAGCCATATTTATCCGCTGCTTCGATGGATTCTTGGTCACGGACAGATCCACCTGGTTGGATGATGGCTTTAATGCCTGCTTTGGCGATTTCTTCCACGTTATCTGCAAATGGGAAGAAGGCATCTGAAGCAAGAACAGCGCCGTCAAGACGGTCTTTAGCTTGGTCAATAGCAATACGGACTGAAGCCACACGGTTGGTTTGACCTGGCCCAACGCCAAGTGTCATGTGATCATTGGTCACGATAATTCCGTTTGATTTGACGTACTTAATAGCCTTCCAAGCAAACTCAAGAGCAGTCGCCTCTGTCTCGGTTGGTTGACGTTTGGTCACCACTTGCCAGTCAGCTGGGCTTTCTTTGACAACGTCTTGATTTTGAACAAGGAGACCACCAACAACACCTGTGTATTCTGCCTCTACCTCACTAGCATCTTGAGCATCAAATGGCAAGGCAAGGATGCGCAAGTTTTTCTTTTTATTGGTCAAAATGGCTAGCGCTTCATCCGTATAGCTCGGTGCGATGATGATCTCGAGGAAAACGCCGTGCATCTTCTCAGCTGTCGCAGCATCCACCTCACGGTTAAGGACGACAATTCCACCAAAGATAGACACTGGGTCAGACTCATAAGCATAATCCCAAGCTGTTTCGATGTCATCAGCTTGACCAATTCCACATGGGTTCATGTGTTTGAGAGCCACAACGGTTGGACGGTCTTTGAAATCACGAATGATACGAATCGCCGCATCAGCGTCACGAATATTGTTGAATGACAATTCCTTACCGTTAAGCTGTTTAGCGGATGCAATGGAGTATTCCGTAGGAAGAGCTTTTTGGTAGAAGTCTGCATCTTGTTGAGGGTTTTCACCGTAACGCATGGGTTGCTTGAGGTCATAGGTCAAAGTGAGTTTTTCAGGTTTGCTTTCACCCACTTGAGCTGTGAAATACTCTGCAATCAAGGCGTCATAAGCCGCTGTGTGACGAAAAACCTTGGCTGCTAAACGTTGGCGAGTTTCATAAGTCGTTTCACCATTTGCTGCCAATTCATCAAGCACCACTGCATAGTCAGCAGGGTCTACCACAACCGTCACGCTGGCATGGTTTTTAGCTGCTGAACGAAGCATAGACGGCCCACCAATATCGATGTTCTCCACCGCATCAGCGTAGGTCACATCTGGTTTGAGAATCGTTTCCTTGAATGGGTAAAGATTTACTACAACGAGGTCAATCAATTCGATATTATTGTCCTTAGCCGCTTGAAGGTGGCTATCCAAGTCACGACGAGCGAGGAGCCCACCATGGATATTTGGATGGAGGGTCTTAACACGACCGTCCATCATTTCTGGGAAACCAGTCACATCATCGATGGCAACCGTGTCCACCCCAGCATTGTCAAGGACAACCTTGGTCCCACCTGTTGAGATAATGTCCCAACCAAGTTTTTTTAGTTCTTGGGCAAATTCAACAATGCCCGCTTTGTCTGAGACGCTGATTAAGGCGCGTTTAGTCATGTTTTTTCCTTTCATTTACTTGTCCAACAATTCTCTAATAGCCTCTGGATACAACTTGTACTCCGCTTCATGAATGCGAGCTTCAAAGTTTTCAATCGTATCACCAGCTAGACGTGGTACACGCACTTGTTTGATAACCTTTCCTGTATCCACTCCGGAATCCACCCAGTGAATGGTCACGCCGCTCTCAGCACCCCCAGCATTCCAAGCGTCCTCAATCCCATGAGCTCCTGGAAATTCGGGCAGGTAGGCTGGATGAATGTTGATAATTCGGCCCTCATAAGCTGCCAATAAGGTTGGCCCAACGATTTTCATGTAGCCAGCGAGGCAAACCAAGTCAATCTGGTGTTCTTCCAAGAGTTCGACAAGAGCAGCTTCGTAGTCCGCCTTGTTCTCAAACTCCTTGAGTTCAAAAGCATAGGACAGGACGCCGAGCTTTTCTGCACGCTCGAGCACATAGGCGTCACGATGGTCTGAAAAGACAAACTCTACCGGAAATTCTTCGGCAATCACCTGAAAATTCGAGCCATTACCAGAGGCAAAAACCGCTATTTTTTTCATTTGATGATGACACTTTCGTTTTCTTTCTTGACGATGCGACCAATTTCATAAACTGGTTCATCCAGCAATTCCTTGACGCGACCTACATTTTCAGGGCTAACTGCCAACATGAGTCCCACACCCATATTGAAGATTTCAAACATTTCCTCATGCTTGATTTGACCGTATTTTTCAAGGGCTTTGAAAATCGGGAGGACTGGAACTTTGCTTTCCTCAATCTCAGCAGCCAGGTCATCCGCAAACATACGAGGGACATTCTCGATAAATCCACCACCAGTGATGTGGGCAATACCGTTTACCAAACCTTCCTTGATGAGTGGCAAAACAGCCTTGACATAGATACGAGTCGGCTCAAGAAGGACTTCCTTGAGTTCCTTGCCTTCCAATTCTGGCAAGACTTCCTCACCCGTGTAGTCGGCAAAAACACGGCGAACCAGGGAGTAACCATTTGAGTGAATCCCACTTGACGCAAGTCCGAGAAGAACATCACCTTCTGCCACCTTTGAACCGTCAATGATTTGAGATTTTTCTGCCACACCGACCGCAAAACCAGCCAGGTCATAGTCATCTTCGCCATACATACCTGGCATTTCAGCTGTTTCCCCACCGATGAGGGCTGCGCCTGCCTGCACACAGCCTTCTGCCACACCAGCAACGACTTGTTCTAGTTTAGCTGGTTCATTTTTACCAGTTGCGACATAGTCGAGGAAATAGAGGGGCTCCGCACCTGCAGCGATAATATCGTTGACACACATGGCCACACAGTCTTGCCCAATCGTATCATGCTTATCATACTTGATGGCCAATATGAGCTTGGTCCCGACACCATCTGTCCCCGAAATCAAGACTGGCTCTTTGACACCTGTTTTTGAAAGGTCAAACATGCCACCAAAGCCACCAAGAGCTCCCATAACACCCGCACGCTCCGTACGAGCCACATGCTTTTTGATCCGCTCAACAACTTCATAACCCGCTTCAACATCTACACCCGACTGGGCATACGCATTTTTATTTGCCATTTTATTTTTCCTTTTCTTTGAGAAGATTGCGACGTATTTTTAGATAAACAATTATTTTATCTAAAAATACTAGTCAGGGCTCTAGCTTTGGTCCCATAAGACAAAGCGTCTACTGACAAATGCTTTAGCTTTTAGTCAGTAGTGAGACGTGGCGCATAAGCATTTTTATTTGTCATCTTCTCTTCCTTTCCTTTCATGGAGAGTCTTTATCCGTCTATTTGTAAAAACTGGTCTTATCCCCCAAGCTTCTACGATATTCTTCCTCATAGTCGTAGAGAGGAGTTGGGTAGTCGCCGTCAAAGTAAGCGACACAAAGACCACCGTTTGGCGCATCTGTTTCAATCCCGATAGAATCAATCAAGCCATCAATCGAAAGATAGGTCAGGCTATCCGCACCAATGATTTGGCGAGTTTCTTCGACCGTATGATTGGCCGCAATCAGCTCCTGACGCGTCTGGATATCAATCCCGTAAAAACATGGATAAGCTAGCGCTGGACTGCCAATAGCAACGTGAACTTCAGAAGCACCCGCTTCTTTCAAAAGCTGAACGATACGGCGAGAGGTTGTCCCACGAACAATGGAATCATCAATCATCACCACACGTTTGCCTTTGACAACACCCGAAACAGCAGACAGTTTCATCCGCACCCCTTGCTCCCGCAATTCTTGAGTCGGTTGGATAAAGGTGCGTTGCGTGTATTGGTTCTTGATGAGACCCATTTCATTTGGCAGACCAGATTCTTCTGCAAATCCCATAGCTGCGCTGAGCGAGGAATTTGGCACACCGACCACGATATCCGCTTCGTGCTTGAACTCACGCGCTAATTGGGCCCCCATACGTTTGCGAGCTGTATGGACGTTGACACCATGGATATTAGAGTCAGGACGAGCAAAATAGATATACTCCATAGAGCAAATCGCCAATTGGGTATCATTCGTATAGCTATCGTACTGGATGCCATTGTCATCCACAATCACAATTTCTCCTGGTTTTACATCACGAATCCACTCGGCACCGATGACCTCAAAGGCACAGGTTTCAGACGAAACCACCACCGCTCCATTGGCCATTTTCCCGATTGAAAGCGGACGAAAGCCATTAGGATCAAGCGCAGCAATCAACTTGTCTTCAAACAGCAGGATATAAGCAAATCCACCTTTGACAAGGCTGAGCGCCTCTTTGATTTTGCCCATCAAGTTCGGATTGTGACTTCGACGAATGAGGTGAGCCAAGATTTCCGAGTCCGAAGTTGAACTGAAAATAGCTCCTCTTTGTTCCAATTCTTTCTTGAGCGATTCGGCATTGGTCAAGTTTCCGTTATGAGCCAATCCAAACTGCATATCGTGAAAGCGGAAGAGGAAGGGCTGGATATTATCTACAGAAGCTTCGCCAGCAGTCGCATAACGAACATGCCCAATCGCGCTCGTTCCAGTCAGTTTATCCAAATTAGCTGGATTTCTAAACACTTCTGATAAAAGCCCCATATCACGATGACGCTTCAATTGCCCCTGATCATTGGAGAGGATTCCTGCCCCTTCCTGACCACGGTGCTGAAGACTATGGAGACCAAAATAGGTCAATTTAGCAGCATCTGGATGCCCCCAGATACCGAAAACACCACATTCTTCATTAAGAGATTTTACTTCGTATGTCATTTTTTATACCTAATTTTTATTTGTGTAGCACCAAGAGCTAAATCTACATGACTTTTACATTACTGATACTATCTATTAGAAAATCTGTAAGTCTTATTTTCCAGTAAAGTATTTAACCGCCGACGCGAACAGGTGCTGGTCTTTATTTCCTGGAATATTTTGGAAAAGACCATCTTCATAACGTTCTGAGTGTCCCATTTTACCGATGATTTGACCATTCTTGCTAGTAATTCCTTCGATGGCATTTACAGAACCATTTGGATTGTACTTAGAGTCCATGCTTGGTTTGCCGTCAAAATCAACGTATTGGCTGAAAATTTGTCCATTGTCACGGAGCTCAGCGAATTCCTCAGCCGTCACGACAAACTTCCCTTCACCGTGCGATACTGGAATGGCGTGGATATCGCCCACTTGCACTCCAGCCAACCATGGTGAGTTGGTATTGGCAATCCGAGTTTCCACCATCTTGGCCACGTGCTGGTTGGCATCATTGTAGAAGAGGGTTGGACTAGTGCTGCTTGCATCCTCGAAGTTACCGTATGGAAGAAGACCTGATTTGACAAGAGCCTGGAATCCATTACAGATACCGATAATCAAGCCACCACGAGCGATAAAGCTATCAATGGCTGCACGCACTTTTTCATTGAGCAAGATATTGACAATAAATTTAGCTGATCCATCCGGCTCATCCGCAGCTGAGAATCCACCTGCAAAGAAGAGAATGTTTGCCTTGCCGATATTGTCAACCATGGTTTCAACTGACTTGACAATGGCTTCTCCATTCAAGGTCACGAATGGCACCAAGTTGACTTCTGCACCTTCTTTTTCAAAAGCTTTTGCTGAATCATATTCTGAGTTGGTTCCTGGGAAGACTGGGATGTAAACCACCGGTTTTTCAATAGTTGCCTTGGCTTTGATGACTGCGTCAGAAGCGACAGCTGGCACTTCAGCCAATTCTTTAGCTTGAGCAAATTCAGTAGGGTAAACTTCTTCCAATTTTCCTTGAAAGGCACTGTCAAGTTTCTGTCCATCTAGCTTCACACCGTTGACAAGGAGTGTAAAGTCTGCTTTCGTTTGACCGATTTTCTCTGCTTCAGCGATTTCTTGAGGAGATGTGAAGACAAATCCGCCTAATTGAGCTGTCAAGGCTGTCTCAAGTTCAGGCAAGGTTACCTCTGCACCAATATGATTTCCAAAGGTAGCAAGAGCTAAGCTTTCAAGGACACCACCA
This sequence comes from Streptococcus sp. SR1, assembly GCF_000526075.1. Taxonomy (NCBI): domain Bacteria; kingdom Bacillati; phylum Bacillota; class Bacilli; order Lactobacillales; family Streptococcaceae; genus Streptococcus; species Streptococcus sp. SR1. The sequence continues at coordinate 20,736 of NZ_JATR01000003.1, read as the reverse complement.
TATTTGACAGCTGATGCAGATGTTACTTTGTGGTCAGCTAGGATGGCTTCAAACTGAGCAAAGTTAGACTTAATCAAATCAAAATCAATCTCTGCAGAGAGGGCTTGACCTGGGATGTAGTAGATGTTTTCACCAACATTCTTGAACTCTGGAGAAAGCACCTTACGGCTATCCGCTGTCGTAACTCCAAAAGCGACCAAGGTTGGTGGTACGGTCAATTCTTCAAAGGTACCAGACATAGAGTCCTTACCACCGATAGATGGCAAGCCAAGCTGGATTTGTGCTTCGATAGAACCTAGGAGAGCTGCTACTGGCTGACCAAAACGCTCTGCTTGTTTATCCATGCGCTCGAAATACTCTTGATAAGAGAAGCGGGCCTTGGACCAGTTTGCACCAGTCGCAACCAAACGAGCGGTTGCTTCGATCACTGCATAGGCAGCACCGTGGTATGGAGACCATTCTGCTACATAAGGATTGAATCCTTGAGCCATAACAGACGCAGTATGAGTCACACCATGTTGAACTGGCAATTTTTGTACAGATGCCTCAGTCGGTGTGAGTTGGTAACGACCACCAAGCGGGTGATTGACTGTAGAACGACCGACCGAACAGTCAAAGATAGTTTGCAATCCTTTTTGACTCGCATGGTTGAGATCAGATAGAACCGCAAGGGTATCAGCTTCAAGTGTGTCAGCAGATGTTTGACGTTCTTCTGGAAGTTCGACATCCTTGTCCACCACCTTTGCATCAACGACTACACGCACACCGTTTGTATCAAGGAAACGACGTTCCAAGTCGACGATGGTTTCCCCATTCCAGTGCATGACAAGATTTGGTTTTTCAGTCACTGTTGCCACAACAACAGCGTCAATATTTTCTTTATTACATTCTGCAACGAAGGCATCTACATCCTCAGGACGCACCACAACTGCCATCCGTTCTTGTGATTCAGAGATCGCAATTTCTGTTCCATTCAAGCCTTGGTATTTAAGAGGAACCTTGTTGAGGTCGATTTCAAGACCATCTGCCAATTCACCGATAGCCACACAGACACCACCCGCACCAAAGTCGTTAGATTTCTTGATGAGACGAGTGACATCGCCATTGCGGAAGAGGCGCTGAATCTTGCGTTCTTCGATGGCATTTCCTTTTTGAACCTCGGCACCAGCAGTCTCCACAGACTCAACCGTTTGAACCTTAGAAGACCCTGTCGCACCACCGACACCATCACGTCCTGTCTTACCACCAAGAAGGATAATCACATCTCCCGCTTCCGGTTTTTCACGGACAACATTCTCTTTTGGAGCAGCCCCAACAACAGCACCCAGCTCCATGCGTTTGGCTACAAATCCTGGGTGGAAGTACTCACGAACGTAGGTCGTTGCAAGACCAATCTGATTCCCGTATGAAGAATAACCATGGGCCGCTGTTTTAGAAATCACTTGTTGTGGCAATTTACCAGCACGAGTTTCCGAAATCGGTGCTGTAATATCACCAGCACCTGAGATACGCATGGCTTGGTAGACATATGAGCGACCTGACAATGGGTCACGAATAGCACCACCGATACAAGTAGCCGCTCCACCAAATGGTTCAATTTCCGTTGGGTGGTTGTGGGTTTCATTCTTGAACATGAGGAGCCATGGCTCTTTCACTCCATTCACATCCACTTCGATTTCTACTGAGCAAGCATTGATTTCGTCTGACACTTCCATATCATCCAAACGTCCATTAGCACGCTCATAACGACCAAAAATAGTCGCCATATCCATCAAGGTTTGCGGTTTTTCAGAACGACCTAATTCCTCGCGCATAGCGATATATTTGTCATAGGTTGCCTGTAATTGTTTTTGAAATTTAGAAGCTGAGAAATCAATGTTCTTCAACTCAGTCTCAAAAGTCGTGTGACGACAATGGTCAGACCAGTAAGTATCCAAAACCTTGAGTTCAGTCTCAGTTGGCACGCGCCCGATTGACTTGAAATAGTCTTGGATAAAGAGCAAATCATCCACTTCCATAGCCATCCCTTGCTCGGCCTTGTAGCGGGCAAAGTCTTCTGCTGTATAGCTTTCAAAGAAAGTCAATTTTGGAATGGTCTTGTCTGACTCTGAAAATTCCTGTTTGGCAATCCCTGTTTTGATGTCCTTGAAACGTGAATCCACTGGATTGAGCAGGTAGTTCTTGACCGCGTCCAATTCAGTCGCATCAATATCTTTATTAACCAAGTAAAGTTGAGCTGTATTGACCGTTACGTCACTAGAACTTCCCAGCAAAAGCAAGGCTTCCTGTGAAGATGCCGCACGCTGGTCAAACTGCCCCGGCAAGCTTTCGATGGCAAAGAAAGCATAATTGGAAAGATCAGCCTGCACAACCGCTTCATCCAAGACATGGTCTGTCACCTGCTCAGAGAAGATATGTTTTTCTGCAGGTGCAAACAAGTCCTCTGACAAGTCAAAAACATCATAAACTTGCACAATGCGAATACTTTTCAAAGTTGACAGTCCCAAGTTGTGCTGGAGTTCTCTTACCAAACTCTCTGACTTGACCTGAAAATCAGCCTTTTTTTCAACAAAAATACGTTTATCCATCAATTCTTATTCCTTTATTTCAGCTCTTGCAATTTTTCCCAAACAACTTCGTAAACGTCTGTTAGTTCACCTAGACCTCTACGGAAAACATCCTTGTCCATGTGGTTACCATCCGCATCCCATAAACGGCAGTTATCTGGCGAAAATTCGTCTGCCAAGATAATCTTGCCATCCTTGTCAAAACCAAACTCTAGCTTAAAGTCAATCAATTTGAGGCCAATCTCAGCAAACCAAGCCTTCAAGAGCTCATTGATACGACGGGTTTCTTCCTTCAAGTAAACAATCTGCTGGTCATCCGCAATTTTAAGGAATTTCACATGCTCGTCATTGATAAAGGGATCATCCAAATCATCATTTTTATAGTAAAATTCGACAATTGGAGTCTCAAATGCGATACCTTCTTCTACGCCAAAACGTTTTGAAAAGGAACCAGCCGTGTAGTTGCGGAGCACAACTTCCAAAGGAATAATCTCCACCTTTTTATTGAGTTGTTCCGTGTCCGAAATTTTCTCCACAAAGTGAGTCGCCACACCAGCCGCATTTAATTTCTCAAAAATAAAAGATGAAATCTGATTATTCAAGACTCCCTTGCCCGCAATCTGCTCCTTCTTGATACCGTTGAAGGCAGTCGCCTGGTCCTTGTAAGTTGAAATAATGAGATTTTCATCCTCTGTTGTATAGATGTCTTTAGCTTTTCCCGAATAGATTAGTTGTTTTGACATTTTAAAGTTCGCCTTTCGTTTTACTTGAGCACATTCTACCACAAAAGTATGAAAAATTCAAGATTTTTACGAATAAATAACGTTTTCCTATTTTAAGCATAAAGAAAAACTGCAAGATAAGCTTCTCTTACAGTTTTAAAATCATTTAACTCTAAAAACACGAACATTACTCTTGGTTCAAAAATTGATCCAAATAATAACGTAGATAACTTTTCCTGCCTGTAATCATCTGCAGGCGACCTTCCACCCCATAGCGAAGTTGTTCTGCCTGCTCAGGAGTCAGACTGGTCTCCGCCTCTATTTTAAAGAAATTTCCCTTTTCAGTCTTGGTAGCTATCGCATCAATATTCGTAATGGCAGAAACAAGAACGAGCTCTTTGTTGGCATCTTTGCTTGTAGTGAAACGAACAGAATCACCGACCTTGAGCCTTGCAACATCTTTTGAACTGAGATAAGCTGTGAGTTTAGTTTTACCTTCTCGTTCCAAGGCTGGGTAGAGTTGAGCGAGCAAGGTGCCTTCTGCAACCATGGTAGAATCACTGGTTTCAGGATTAAGGTGAAGCACACCGTCCTCGCTTGCTATAATTTTCCCCTTGTCCAGCAGACCTCCTTGGACTTTCTTACCCGACTCTGCCTCCAAAATTTTCTGATCCAAAAGGGTTAATTCTTGACCGACTTTGACTAGGTGCTGAGACTTGAGGGATTCAAGCTGACTATCCAGTCCACTTGCGTAGGCTTGTTGAGCTCCAGAACCCGCATACTGCACACGATAAGTAGCTAAACCAGACTCTAGCTGGGCGATTTGTACATCCACCTGAGCAATAACTTGCGATTTAGCTCGTGGATCTTCTGCACCTTGATTTTTATAGGTCTGATAAAATGAGTAGGCTACATTTTGACTATCCAGTTGATCTCCTGTTTCAATCGCCGACTTAGCTGTCTGGTAATCGCGAATTTTAGCCTCTGTTTGACTAATGAGGTTGCCGATTTCGGCTTGGGTTTGACTAGCTGCCGCATTCTGCGAGGAGATGTTGGCATTTTGCTGCGAAACATTGCTCCTAAGACTACTAGCTTGGCTGAGATAGTCTCGAAACATCTCCTGATATCCAAACTTATCCTCCTCTGGAAAGTGGTTCCCCCCCTTCTTGCAGGCTCTTCTGCAAATACTCCAACTGCTTTTTTTGATCCTTGAGCATGTCCAACTGACTAGCATAGGCCTCCGCTTGGACAGCTTCCGCCCCTTGCTGGTACTGAACGAGTAGATCACCCTGCTTGACAAGTTTGTTCTCTTCTAGATAATTGGCCACAATACGTTGATTGCTAGTCGACTGGATGTTGGAAATGATTCGACTAGGTTCGATAGTAGCTCTAGTAGACAAACTAATCTCCTTCTCTGCAAAGACTGCAAATCCAAACAGAAACACGAGCAAAAGCGACATGGGTACAATCACGCGACTGGAAAAATTATGGTAACGACGATGGTAAAACTCTGCGCTTTCTAAAAATTCTGGTTTCATCTTCTCCTCTTTCTAGCTATTGACCAAATGGGCGTAAAATTCACCTCGGGCAAGCAAGTCTGCATGGTTGCCTTCTTCGACAATCTTGCCCTGATCCAAGACAACAACCTTCTCTGTCCGCTCAGCAATGGTCAAGCGGTGAGCAATGAAAATCAAGGTCTTGTCTAAAGCCATGAGATTATCCACGATCCGCTTCTCTGTCAAGATATCCAGACTGCTGGTCGCCTCGTCCAATATCAGAACAGGCGCATCCGTTAAAAGAGCACGCGCCAAAGCAATTCTCTGCCGTTGCCCCCCAGAAATACCTGCCCCATCCGAAGTCAATTCTGTCTGATAATTCAGCGGCATCCGCTCGATATCTTCTCGAATCTCAGCCAATTCAACCGCTCGTAAGATATCTTCCTGAGTCGTCCCTTCCTTGGCTCCAAGGAGCAGATTCTCCAAAATCGTCCCATTAAAGACATAGGGCTGTTGAGGTAGGTAGTTGATATACTGACGCAAGGATTTTTTATCAATCTGATTGAGATTGACACCACCCAGGCTAATCTCTCCCTGACTAGGGTCATAGAAATTAACCATCATCTTGGCTAAGGTCGTCTTACCTGACCCTGAAATCCCCACAAAAGCTACCTTAGACCCTTGCGGAATGGTCAAATTGATATCCGACAAGACATCACGACCATAGCCATACTTATAGTGAACCTGCTTGAAGGTCATCTCTCCCTTCATCATGCTCAAATCTTCTACCGTTTTCTTCTCCTCAAACTCCGAAGCTACTAGATAAACCTCATTTAAGCGATTATTGGCAACCTGCGCTGTCTGAAGTTTGGTTTGTAGGTTAATGATATTTTCCAAAGGATTGGTAAAGTAAACTAGCAGGGTGTTATAGGTAATCAGCTGGCCCAAACTCATTTTCCCATCCATGACCAGAATAGCTCCCAGCCAGAGAACGGCAACATTGAGCAGGAGCTGAGCAACTTTTTTCAGAGCCTTTTGCTGACTTTCTGCCCGACTATAGGTAAAGGATTTTTTCAGATAAGCTACAAATTCCTTATCAATCTTTTGATAGCGTGAGCTTTCACTGGTCAAGGACTTAATCGTCTCAATACCATTGATGTCCTCAATGATAGAGGAAGACAGAACCGCATTGGCTTCCATGGTATCCCGATTCATCTTTTCAAAAGGCTTCATAAAGGCAAAGATGATCACGGTATAGATGGGAAGTGCCAATAAAGTCATGAAAAAGAGATTGGTATTTTGTGAAAATAAAACAAGTGAGATAATCAAAATCGTCGACACATCCAAAAAGATAGACAGAATGGTCGACGCTAGCGCATCGATGATGCTATTGGCGTCCGTAAAGCGAGATACGATCTCTCCTGTCCTGCGTGTCGCGAAAAAGGACATCGGCAGATGAAAAACATGCTTGATATAGGACAAAATCACATCGATGGACAACCGTTGCCCCAGAACAAGTAAGAGGTATTCTTGCGCATAAGACAAAATCTGCTGGAGGATATAGACGATGACTAGTCCTATTGAGATAATGCCCAAGGTCGAGCGCATCTGGTCTGGCACGTAACTATCAATGATGGACTGAAGGTAGTAGGAACCCACAATATTGATCAAGGTTACCAAGAGTGTCGCTAGGACGATATTGGTAATCAAGCCACGCTGTTTGAGTAAGATCGGCAAGAAGGATAGGAGTCCCTGTTTTTTCTCCTTATGAGGTTTATAGTCCGGTGATGGTGCCATAAAAATACTAACCCCTGTCCATTCTTGCTCAAATCGCTCACGGGAAATCTTGGTCAGCTTAACACTAGGATCTGGATCAGCGATATGAATGTGCTTTTTATCCTGACCTATCACCACATAGTAGTGGAGCAACTTCCCTTCCTTGAGCACATGGGCCACAAAAGGAAAGGTCAAATCGGACAAATCAAAGAGTGTCATATCCGCCTTGATAGCCCGTGTTTCAAAACCAATCTCCTCTGCTACCTTTACAAGACCCAATGCAGTTGTCCCATCCATGGTCGTCTTGGCTAACTCTCGCAAGTGAGCTAAGGAGTAATAACTACCATAGTAGCCAAATACCATGGCCAAGGAAGCCACGCCACAATCCATCTGATCCACCTGGGGACGATAGTGCCTTTTCCCAAATTTCATATCCATCTCCTTTTTCTATTAATCTCTTTAAAAATTTGTAAGATTATTTTAACCAAATAAGGATAAAAACAGGAAAATATTCCTAAATAAACCATTTTTGTACCTAAAACGCACCTTAAAAAACATAAACTATCATTTAAATGTAAAAAGGCAGAACAAAAGTTCTGCCTGTTTAAAGTAACCGTTAAAAAATGAATGCCTAGAAATAAACTATTCTGAAATGATATTTCTATAAAGCGAGATAAATGTCATCAAGGATGATGAAATTCTAGGTATGTCAAAACATTCAAACCATGTAGGTAGATGTATCTTGTTTATATCAGCCATGAGTCTAATAATTAGATAAGCCATCGAGCTAAACAATACAGTGGTCTCTGGCCAAGATTTTCGTAGTAATTGAACAACTTTCATCTCAAACTCCAATCTGATGGTCCATCAATTCCCAATCGTACTTTCTTTTGTTTTGTACTTGTATCCTACATAAAATAGACCAAGTAGAATTGGATAGGTTTCTGGATAAAACAAGGTATTGATCGGATTTTTCATAATCAAATACGTTGCGATATAAATAATGATCGATACGACAAAATACCCCTCAGCAAATCCTAATAAGAATTGTTTCATAGCAGACTCCTATTTACTAAAAAACAATCTACTATTTTTTATCCACCTCGTGCTGCCGACTGATAACCATTATATGCCCCCCAAGCTAACAGTCCGATAGCCAAAATACCACCACCAACCACAAGTAACACTCCCCCACCATCAACTTCTTGCAATTCAATATCACTTAACGTAGTATAATTTTGTTCAATAGTTTGTAAATTTGACATATTTGTCCTCCATTTTAATAATAAAAATTAGTTTTCTTTTAATACACCGATAATAATCATCAATACACTCATAACAAATGCAGACAACAGGCCTTTAGTAGTACTGTTGAAAAAAGGTCTATCAAAAACGTAATAATTATATGCAGACAATCCTAAACCAACGGCAGTCACCACAATTGTAATAACGAGTAGTATAATCCAAAATGTTTTCTTGCTCATATTTATCAAAAACTATGGATGAGTAATGTAGTAGAATGTTTTACCAGCAGCTTCACCAACTTGATAAATCCCCCAGCCAATCGCAATACCCACAGAGACTACCTCCCAAGCAATCCCCCCATCCACATCCATCAACTCTTCTTCTGTAAGAGCTACAAAGTTCTGTTCCATTTTGTCAAAGTTTGTCATCTTTTTTCTCCTTTATTTCTATTTTTTAGTTTACGACTTCTAGATCTTAAACCATTTTTAAATCCAGATTGGGAAAATAACTGAAATCATTTCTCCCCTTCCTTTTCTTCTCACTTATCTATTCGAAAAATGATTGAAAATGAGCAGGTAAATTTCATTTATTTCAAATACCATTTGATAAACCATGGCAATAAGATTGGTAAATACATCGCGTAATCTCCTTCCCTTTTTCCTTACCTATCTATTCGAAAAACAATTCAAAAATGAACAATTCATTCATTTTTATTTTAAAAGCCACTTAATGAACCACGGATAAAGACCAGTCACATACATAAACATTCCTCCTTTTATCTTTCTCATCTCTTTATTCGTAATTCCCACTAAAAATTTTTCTTTTTTCTGCAAAACAAAAAAGCAACATGCAAATCATGTTGCTTTTTGCTATTCTTTACTTTTGACAACTGCTACCACATCTCCTACACTTTGCAGTTGGTCAATTTCCTCATCACTGATTTCAATTCCGAATTCATCTTCTAGTGTCAAGACGAACTCCATCAAGTCCACTGAGTCCGCATCTAGGTCATCTTTCAAACTCAAGGCTTCTGTTACGACAAAGTCCTCTCCCTGTCGCTCTTGGATAATGGTTACAATACGGTCAAAAATTTCTTTTTCTGTCATCTTTTTATTCTCCTGAAAATTCACGCGCAGTCTGGGCGACTACGTCTGTTTCTAGCATGGTACGAATCTGGCGAATCGTACTATACACAGCCTTGGCATCACTTGAGCCATGAGTCTTGACAACCGGTGCCTTAACACCAAACAAGACTGCTCCACCAACATCTGAATAGTTGAGTTGCTTTTTCAAACCTTTAAGGCTATCCTTGAGAAGAAGAGCACCTAGTTTCGCTCGAAGACCACCACCTGTGATAGCTGTCTTGAGCAAGCCCATAATTCCCATAGCTGTCCCTTCAATAGATTTGAGCACAGCGTTTCCCGTGAAACCATCTGCCACAACAACATCCGCAACGCCACTCATCAAATCACGCGCTTCCACGTTTCCGACAAAATTCAAGCTTTCATCAGCTGCTAGCAAGGCGTAGGTTTCCTTACGAAGAGGATCACCCTTGCTACTTTCTGTTCCATTATTGAGCAAACCAACACGTGGTTTCGAAATCCCACGAACATTTTTCGCATAAAAGGAACCCAAAACAGCGTATTGGTGCAGATGATGGGCTGTATTTTCCGCATTGGCTCCAAGATCTAGCATGTCAAAGCCTTTGCCATCAATGGTCGGTAAGGTCGACATGAGTCCAGGACGGTCGATATTCTTGATACGACCTACAATGAAGAATCCTGCAGCCAACAAGGCACCTGTATTCCCAGCCGAGAGGACAGCGTCTGCCTCTCCTTCTTTGACTGCCTTAGCCGCTAATACCATACTGGCATTTTTCTTCTTACGAATAGCTTTTGTAGGTTCATCATCAAAATCAATCTTCTCATCCGTATGGATAATGCTGACGCGTTCTGTCGCTGTTAGATATTGCTTGATTTTGCTTTCGTCTCCATAGAGTTGAATCTCAATATCTGAAAAGTCAGCAAGGGCTTGATTGACACCCTCAACGATAGCTTGAGGTGCATAATCGCCCCCCATAGCATCTACTGCAATTTTTTTCATTTGTCTTCCTCTTTTAGTAATTGCCCCCAGTCTGCTAGGGAATCAATAAATTTCTTTGATTTTAGGTGAATTCCAACATACTCTTCGTAGATTTGGTCTATAAACTTGCGCAAGTCTTGCTTGATTTCAGGCTTGAGCGAAATGGTCTCCAAGGTCTCAAAATCAATGGCTTGAAATTGATTGAGTAGATAAGGAATATTGGGATTCAGATGGCAACGTCTCTCATCTTCATGATAATGCTCTGGGCAAAGACAAGCTCCATATTTGAAAGAAAAGTCAAAGGCCTGACCGACCCGATGGCAAAAGACACACTCATTAAAATTGAGACTAATTCCAAATCGAGTCAAGATTTGAATTTCAAAAATATTGGTCAAAACCTGATAATCTAAACCCTCTTCCATCAACTCCAAAGTCTTTTGCAAAAAAGCAAACAAGGGAGCATCCTGCTGGTTATCCTGCAAACTAGCATCTGCAAGAGCTGCTACGTAGGTCGCATAGGCCATGACAAAGAGATCGCTATTAATCTTTGAAAAAGTCATCACCTCATGGTAGTCCTCGATATAGCTGAGCCCATCATCATTGATTCGCAAGAGAAACCGAGCCAACACCAAGGGCTGAATAACCGGAGCTAGTTTGGACTGACCAGCGTGTTTGACGAAAAACATGCGCTTGCCAGCCTGCTCGGTAAAAATCTTGACTAACTTGTCATCCTCACGAAAATTACGATTGTAGAGCACCAAGCCTTGACTCGTGATAGACTGAATCATGCTTCTTTCATGTACTCCTCAAGTCGTTTCATGGCTTCTTTGATAGTCTCCATGCTAGCTGCATAAGATAGGCGAACATAGCCTTCTCCGTAGCGTCCAAAGGCGGCACCAGGGATAAAGGCAACGGCCTTCTTATAGGCAAAATCCTTAAGAAAAGCAAAGGAGTCTTGATTGTAACCTGCTGGAATCTTAGCAAATATATAGAAGGCCCCATCTGGTTTGATAATCTCAAAACCAAGAGCAGTCATCTTTTCGATGATATAATCTCGACGCTGAATGTATTCCTTCTTCATAGGCTCTGCGTCGTTTTTACCAGCCGTCAAGGCTTCCACTGCAGCATGTTGAGCCATAGTGTTTGCGGCAGTGACCAAGTATTGGTGACTCTTGATCAACTGGGCTGTAAAGGCTGCAGGAGCAAAGATAAAGCCTAAACGCCAACCAGTCATAGCATGAGACTTAGATAAACCATTGATAATAATAGCCTGATCTCTCAGCATAGTTCCCAAAGATACATGGGCTTCGCCTGTATAGGTTAATTCTGAGTAAACCTCATCACAGACAACGAAAATCTCATACTTGCGTAAAACGTCCGCCAAGGCTTCCAACTGCTCCCGACTATAGGTAATTCCTGTCGGATTGGCTGGATAGTTGAGAATGACCGCCTTGAGCTTGTCGCCTTGCTCCAAAATAGCCTTTTCCAACATCTCAGGAGTCAAGACAAAACCATTTTCAGTCGTATCAATCTCGACAACCTCTGCCCCAACTAGATTGACAATCGGCTCATAACCTGGATAGGCAGGAGCTGGCAAGAGCACCTTATCTCCCTCTTCCAAAATAGCTGTCAAAGTAGCCGATAAAGCCTCTGTCGCCCCAATTGTAACCAAGATCTCATTTTCAGGATTGTAATCTAGCTGGTATTTTTCTTTTACAAAATCACTGGCTGCCTGACGTAATGTTAACAGACCACTCATCCCTGTATAGTAGGATTGGTTCTGGTCGATGGCTCGCTTAGCCGCTTCCTTAACATGATCTGGCGTTGTAAAATCAGGTTCTCCCAAGGTCAAACGCAAGACCCCAGGAATCTCCGAAATAGCCTGGTCAAACTGACGAATCAACGAAACTTGAATCTTATCTAATTGTTTATTAAAGCGCTTAGTTAAGTCCATAGATACCTCCTACTCTCAAAACGTATCTCTATTATACTACAAAAGCCCCCCGACCGCAAAAATACATTATAGAATAGCTTTCCACTTTCTATTTTACTTTTCCTGTTTACAGGTCTATAATGGTAACAGATTATGATTGGAGGTTTTTATGTCATTTCTATCAAAAAATGGTGCAGGCATCTTCACCTGCCTTTTGATTTCTCTTCTCGCTTGGTATCTGGGTGGGTTCTTTCCTGTTATTGGTGCACCTGTTTTTGCAATCTTTATGGGAATGCTCCTACACCCCTGGCTCTCGCCCTACAAACAACTAGATGCTGGTTTGACCTTTAGTTCTAAAAAATTACTCCAGTATGCCGTCATCTTGCTTGGTTTTGGTCTCAATATCTCGCAAGTATTCGCGGTCGGGCAATCTTCGCTCCCTGTTATCCTCTCCACCATTTCGATTTCCTTGATTGTCGCCTACCTCTTCCAGCGCTTTTTTGATTTGGATACTAAATTGGCTACCTTGATTGGAGTGGGGTCTTCGATTTGTGGTGGTTCTGCCATTGCTGCGACAGCACCCGTTATCCATGCCAAGGAAAAAGAAGTAGCCCAAGCTATCTCCGTTATCTTTTTCTTCAATGTCTTAGCGGCACTCATCTTTCCGACCCTGGGAACTTGGCTACACCTATCCAACGAAGGCTTTGCCCTCTTTGCGGGTACTGCGGTCAACGATACTTCTTCTGTAACGGCCACAGCTAGCGCCTGGGACAGTCTTTACCAAACCAATACCCTTGAGTCCGCAACCATTGTTAAACTCACGCGCACCTTAGCGATCATTCCCATCACTCTCTTTCTCTCCTACTGGCAAAGTCGCCAGCAAGAAAATAAACAAGGCGTACAACTGAAAAAAGTTTTCCCACTTTTTATCCTTTATTTTATCCTGGCCTCCCTCTTAACGACTCTCCTTACCTCTTTCGGTGTGCCCAGTAGCTTCTTTACCCCTCTCAAACAACTCTCTAAATTCTTTATCATCATGGCCATGAGTGCCATCGGTCTCAAAACCAATCTGATTGCCATGGTTAGATCCAGTGGTAAATCTATCGTCCTCGGAGCCCTTTGCTGGATTGCCATCATCCTCACCAGTCTTGGCATGCAAGCATTGATTGGTACTTTATAACACAAAAAAGGTAGCCCATGGCTACCTTTTTATTGCTCAAGAATTAAGCGAGTATGTTCTCTCTTGATACAGCGATTCATCACAATGTCATCGCATCCCCCAGCACGCAGGATTTCTTCCGCTTCTAGATTTTCTAGCCCTAGTTGTGCCCAAAAAATCTTGGCATCAGCCTTGAGAAAATCACGCGCCACATCTGGTAAAAACTCGCTACGTCGGTATACATTGACAATGTCCACAGGAAAAGGAATCTCAGCTAGACTCGCATAAGCCTTTTCTCCCAAGATTTCCCCACCTGCAGCCTTGGGATTAACTGGAATGATTTTATAGCCCCGAGCTTGCATTTCCTTGGTTACTCGATTACTAGTTGTTTCCTCACGGTCAGACAAACCCACTACCGCTAACGTTTTACTGGTCGCCAGATACTGACGGATTACACCATCACTTGGATTGATAAATTCTTGACTCATAGAGATCCTCCTTTTTTCTCAGTATAGCATATTTTGAAAAGGCTTGCAGATTTTGACTATAAAAATCTCCTAGCAAGAAAAGAAACTTGCTAGGAGAACGATCTATTTCAAGTGAAAGATTAAATCTTTTTCTCAATACAAAATAGAGGAGAAAGAGGACGCTTTTCGTGGATACGAACGATGGCATCTCCTAAGAGGTGGGCAATAGAGATCTGTTCAATCTTATCAATCAAACGCTCTTCTGGTAGGTAGATGGTATCCAAAACAACCAATTTTTTAATAGCTGATTTTTGGATATTGTCCATAGCTGGCCCAGAAAGAACTGGGTGCGTACAGCTTGCATATACTTCAACAGCACCTGCTTCAGCAAGAGCGTCCGCTGCATGACAAATAGTTCCAGCTGTATCGATCATATCGTCAATCAAGATACAAGTCTTACCTTCTACTTTACCAATGATGTTCATCACTTCACTGGTATTCATCTTGTCTACACTACGGCGTTTGTCAATAATCGCAATCGGAGTTTTCAAAAACTCCGCCAATTTACGAGCACGAGTCACCCCACCATGGTCTGGACTGACAACCACGTAGTCAGAGCCAACCATGCCACGACGTTCAAAATAGTCCGCAATCAATGGAGCACCCATCAAGTGATCTACAGGAATATCAAAGAATCCCTGAATCTGTGCAGCGTGCAAATCAATCGTCAACAAACGATCTACCCCAGCAACTTCTAGCATGTTTGCAACGAGTTTTGCAGTGATTGGCTCACGCGCGCGCGCTTTTCTATCCTGACGTGCATAGCCATAGTAGGGCATAACAACATTGACAGATTCTGCACTAGCACGCTTCAATGCGTCCACCATAATCAAAATTTCAAGTAAATTATCATTTACAGGTGAACTAGTTGATTGTAGGATAAAGACGTGTTTTCCACGGATTGATTCTTCTATGTTGACTTGAATCTCCCCATCTGAAAATTGGCGAACAGTCGATTTCCCCAACTCTATCCCAATCTCTTGCGCCACACGCTCTGCCAATTCTCTATTAGAAGAAAGGGCAAACAGCTTTAAATCAGAAAAAGACATGATTTCCTCCGGTATTTATGTATCACTTGTTTTTTACACAACATTTTCCATCTACCATTGTAGCGCTTTTTCCTTTATTTTTCAATCAAAAATAAAACAAGAGCAAACATTTATACCCTTGTTTTATACTATTTTATATTAGCTATATTAAAACTAAAAATCCTACATTTTAACAATCGATTTTATGCTAGGATGAGATTTTTTCGAGACAAAGTTAGTATACCTCTCTCATACTTCCTGTATCCACATCATAGACAGCACCTGAAATAACCACATCATCAGGAATTAGTGGAGATTCTTGAAGCAATTGCATATCCTCTCTCACGCTCTCTTCAACATCCTGAAATGGTAAAAAGTCTTGACCAGACACATCAACTCCAAGCTCGAGTTTCAAATGTTCATGAAAACTTTCATTTTGAAAGGTTTGAGCTCCACAGTCTGTATGGTGAAGCACCACGATTTCTCTTGTCCCCATTTGTTGCTGGGAAATCACCAGTGAACGAATCATGTCCTCAGTTACTCGACCACCCGCATTCCGCAAGATATGAGCATCCCCAAGGGCCAAACCTAGAGCTTGCGCAACGTGTAGACGTGAGTCCATACAGGTCACGATAGCTACTCTGGTTTTGGGTTTAAGTGGCAGATTTAACTGCCCATGTAGGGCAACATAAGCCTGATTGGCTTGCATAAACTGTTCAAAATACGACACGATTCCCTCCTCAAAAATTTGACAATCAAATATTTCTCCTATCTTATCATTTTTAAGAAGATTTGTCACGGATTATGCAAAGACCTTTTTCAAAACTTCCTGAATCGTTGTCACACCAATGACTTCAATTTCCTTGGGTGGAGTGATTCCTGTCAAGGAATTCTTGGGTACATAAATCTTGGTAAAGCCCAGTTTTGCCGCTTCATTGATGCGTTGTTCGATACGATTCACGCGTCGAATTTCTCCGGTCAGGCCCAGTTCACCCACAAAACATTCCTGAGGATTGGTAGGCTTGTCCTTGTAGCTTGAAGCAATGGCAACCGCAACAGCTAAGTCAATGGCAGGTTCATCCAATTTGACACCGCCAGCAGATTTGAGATAGGCATCCTGATTTTGCAAGAGAAGCCCTGCACGTTTTTCCAAAACAGCCATAATTAGACTTGCACGATTGAAGTCAAGCCCTGTCGTCGTACGCTTGGCATTTCCAAACATGGTCGGTGTCACCAATGCTTGAACCTCCGCCAAAATCGGACGGGTACCTTCCATGGTTACCACGATGGATGAACCAGTGGCCCCATCCAAACGCTCTTCTAGGAAAACTTGACTCGGATTGAGCACCTCAACCAATCCGCCCGACTGCATCTCAAAGATGCCAATCTCATTAGTGGAACCAAAACGGTTTTTGACTGCTCTCAAGATACGAAAGGTATGGTGACGTTCCCCTTCAAAGTAAAGCACCGTATCCACCATATGTTCCAACATACGTGGACCAGCCAAGGTTCCTTCCTTGGTCACATGCCCTACGATAAAAATAGCAATGTTATTAGTCTTCGCCAACTGCATGAGTTCAGCTGTCACCTCACGCACCTGAGAAACAGACCCCTGCACCCCTGAAATTTCAGGAGACATAATGGTCTGGATAGAGTCGATGATGAGAAAATCTGGTTGGATGCGCTCCACCTCAGCTCGAACGCTCTGCATATTGGTTTCTGCATAGAGATAAAACTCGCTATCAATATCTCCCAAGCGCTCTGCTCGTAGCTTAATCTGCTGAGCAGACTCCTCCCCACTGACATAGAGAACCGTACCCACTTGGGACAACTGGGTTGAAACTTGTAGGAGAAGGGTTGATTTCCCGATTCCTGGATCCCCACCGATAAGGACGAGACTCCCTGGTACCACTCCACCTCCAAGCACACGGTTGAATTCCTCCATCTCCGTCTTGGTTCGATTGACGTTGATTGAAGTCACCTCAGCCAGTTTCATAGGCTTGGTTTTCTCACCTGTCAAGGACACACGCGCATTCTTGACCTCTGCACCCTCAACCTCTTCTACAAAAGAAGACCAAGACCCACAGTTAGGACAACGTCCCAGATATTTAGGGGAATTATACCCACAATTTTGACATACAAATGTCGCTTTTTTCTTTGCGATGATAAACCTCTTTCTATATCTCTAACTCACACTCAATCACTTGGCAAAAATCAATCTTCTCATTTGGCACAAACTGGCGCATGAGCATTCCGTGAGTTACAATGATAATAGTTTTATAATTTTTATATTTTTCCAAAGTTCTTAAAAAACGATGACGCATCTCTAGATCAGTTTCATAGCGATAAGGAGAATCTTCAGATAAACCTCCTTGATGTTTTAGATAATATTCATGAGCTACCAATACACTAGTTAAATCAGAGTTAGTGCCATCTAAGTCTGGACGCCACTCATGAAAAAACGGCTCCACAAATAAGTCCAATCCTGTTTCAACTGCTATATAATGGGCTGTTTCTAAAGCCCTCGTCACAGACGATGAAATAATAATCTCTGCCTTTCCAAAACATGCAGTTTTAGCAACTTCTTTTGCCAGACTGCGACCTTTTCCTGTCAATGGTGCTAAATCACGACCAAAACCACTATAGAGTTGCGGATTTTCAAGTTTATCAAGCATACTATAATCTGGCTCCCCGTGGCGTACAAAGATAATTTTCATCTTAGTGCCCAGTCGAACCAAATCCACCTGTCCGAACCCCGTCTGCCTCATCTCCGTCTGCAATTAAGAAAGGCGCAAAGACAGCCTGAACCACACGTTCCCCAACTTCAAGAACTACTTCCTGGTCCGTAATATTTTTCATCTGAGCAAAGATATGTCCCTCATTCCCGGGATTGCCATAATAATCCCCATCAATAACTCCAACTGAGTTAATTAAAACCAAGCCCTTTTTACGAGGGTTTGAAGAGCGATCATAAAGGTAGAGGACCTCAGTTGGTTGCATATAAGCCTTAACCCCTGTCGGAACTAAGACAATCTCTCCTGGTGCGATCACCGTACGCACGGCAACCTTTAAGTCATAGCCAGCCGCATGAGCTGTCTCACGCTTGGGCAATAAATTTTCATCTGTAAAACTCGAAACCAATTCAAAACCACGAATTTTCATATTTTTCTCTTTTCTATTATCATTATTCTAGGCTATTTTATCTTATTTATTCGAAAAAAGCACGAAAAAAGAGCACACAATTCACATCGCTTAGGGCTGCTGGATTCCTCCCCTGACCCGCTTCACGCAGAACTGTTGCTCCACTATTTATTATACCACATTCCCCTCTGTTTTTAAAGAGAAATTATTTTTTCCGTCGATTTCGGAAAAAATCCTGCATAATCGCTGCACACTCACTCTCCAAAACTCCCGTTTCAACCTTTACACGATGATTGAGACGCTCATCTGTCAAAATATCATACAAACTTCCAGCTGCACCAAATTTCTGATTCTTAGCCCCGTAGACTACGTTTGGAATACGGGCAAGCCCGATTGCCCCACTACACATCACACAGGGCTCTATGGTCACAAAAAGGGTGCAATCTAGTAAACGCCAGCTCTCTTCACTCAGATTAGCATTTTCAATAGCCATGATTTCTGCATGCATGACTGCCCGTTGCAACTCCTCACGAGCATTATGCCCCCTACCAATGATTTCTCCATCCTTGACAATCACACAGCCAATTGGAATTTCATCGTGTTCTAGAGCAATTTCTGCCTCTTTCAAGGCCTCTCTCATGAAGCTTTCTTTTTCTTCAACTGTATAATTCATTGATTATTCCTTTTCCTACTTGTCGATTCTATTATATCATGATTCCCAAGACAAAAAAAGCCACCGAATGCGGTGACTTAATAGGGAGATTATTATGAAAAAGAAAAGTTTAGGATATTTGTTACAACAAGTTAGGAGGTCTTCTTGTAACTGTCTATAGTATACCCGACCTATCTTAAACTAATCTTAAAAATCTCCTATGACCAAACACTTTCTAAAATATTAGTTTGTTCACGATCAGGACCTACTGAGAAAGTAGAAATACGAACCCCAACCAACTCGCTTACACGACGAACATAGTTACGTGCATTCTCAGGAAGGTCTTCTAAATTACGGACTCCAGTGATATCTTCTGACCAACCTGGCAATTTCTCATAGATTGGCTTGCAGCGTTTCAACTGCTCAAGACTAGCAGGATAGTAGTCAATACGTTGACCATCAAGATCATAGGCCACACAGATTTTCACAGTATCCAAACCACTCAAAACATCTATAGAGTTCAATGAAAGATTGGTAATCCCAGATACACGGCGGCTGTGACGCATCACAACTGAGTCAAACCAACCCACACGACGTGGACGACCAGTTGTTGTACCGTATTCATGACCTACTTCGCGAATGCGATCTCCCACTTCATCAAACAATTCAGTCGGGAAAGGTCCGTCCCCTACACGACTCGTATAGGCTTTACAAACACCTACAACCTTGTCAATCTTACTTGGACCAACACCAGACCCAATTGTTACACCACCAGCGACAGGGTTTGAAGAAGTAACAAATGGATAAGTACCTTGGTCAATATCCAACATAACACCTTGCGCACCTTCAAACAGCACACGTTTGCCATTATCAAGCGCATCGTTCAAGATAACAGAAGTATCTGTCACGTATTGCTTGATTTGTTGACCATACTCATAATACTCTTCAAAAATATCATCAACTGAAATAGGTTCACTATCATACAATTTTTCAAACAAACGATTCTTTTCCGCAAGATTGCGTTCCAAACGCTCACGGAAAATTTCTTTATCCAAAAGATCTGCAATACGGATACCTACACGGGCTGCCTTGTCCATATAGGCTGGACCGATTCCCTTTATTGTAGTACCAATCTTATTGTCACCTTTAGCCTCTTCTTGCAAGCGATCCAACTCAATGTGGTAAGGCAAAATAACATGCGCACGATCAGAGATACGTAGATTATCTGTTGTAACACCTTCTTCATGCAGATAAGACAATTCTTTCACAAGAGATTTAGGGTTTACAACCATACCGTTTCCAATAACTGAAATTTTTTCAGGGAAGAAAATTCCAGATGGAATCAAGTGCAACTTAAACTTTTTACCATCAATAACAATGGTGTGACCTGCATTATCACCACCTTGGTAACGAGCAATCACTTCCGCATTGGCTGAAAGAAAATCTGTAATTTTTCCTTTACCTTCATCGCCCCATTGGGTACCTACAACAACAACTGAAGTCATAATAAATTTCGTCTGAGCTACTAGGAGCTCGTCCTTTCTCATACACATGGCAGGAATTTCACCCACAATTATATCTTACAACTTATTATAAGAAAAAAACACTTTTTTATCAAGAAGAAACAGTAGAAAAGATTTGGGATTTCTGTAAATAACAAAATCCAAAACCTTAAAAATTAAATAAAATCCTAAAAAATATAAAATCAATACAGATTATTGTTCGTGATATATGATTTATGAGTTTCTTATTGGATAAGAGTTGTACCACCTTGCAGGAATTCATCTAGATATAGACGATAAGCTGTTTTAAAGTGATATAGTGAAAAGTCCCTGTCACTTTTTATTTTAAATCGGATTAAATAATATAGTAAAAAACGAAGATGAAGTGATTCCCACTCAGCACAACTCTGGCCTAAAGAGGCATATTCTTGTTCAACTAGTTTCAAAAAAACAAATGCTCGGTCATAAAATTTCTGAAGCATATAAAAATTCCCTTTCTTATTACTAACACTAGTCTAACAAAAAAAGGAACTAAAAAAGCTTCAAATCCTATAAAAGAAGAATTTAAAGCTAAACGAACTAAAAATAAAATAAAGAGGTAATTATAGGTACAAAAACTAAGACTTAGATTTTCAACTATCTACTTCACTTAAAAGTCATAACTACCCGTCTATGTACTTCACCTGACGGAGCAAGACGAACTAATAGTCACATAAAAAAACGTTCAATTGAACGTTTTTTGTCAGTACTCCGCCAGTAGGACTCGAACCTACGACATCATGATTAACAGTCATGCGCTACTACCAACTGAGCTATGGCGGATAAAAGCTAAGCCGTACTTCCATATCTCACAGGGGGCAACCCCCAACTACTTCCGGCGTTCTAGGGCTTAACTGCTGTGTTCGG
>NZ_JATR01000002.1:0-181765 GCF_000526075.1 Streptococcus sp. SR1 | reverse complement strand
GAAATTGACAGCCCTAGCAAGATATTTGATTGGAAAATATATTTATATAGTTTGTTTGTTCATTCTTTTAATCTACATAAAAGTATTGCATCTGTCCTATAATTCATAACCAATATCAAAAAAGGCTAATTCTAAAGCAACTGCTTGATTCCAGCGTTGCTGAAGTTCTGTCAAATCTTCTCTACCTTTCCCGACACGATTGAGTTCGTCAACCAGAAATTGAACCCACTCTGTAAAGAAAGGACCTCTGTGGAGATTGATCCATTCCAAATGAATATAGGCTTCAGGTAGAGCCAAATCTTTAGAACCCCAGTCTAAATAGAGACCTTCTGCAATGACCAGCATGACCAAAAGATGAGCATAGTCTGATGAAGCCACAGCAGAATACATTAGCTCCTGAAACGCTTTTGTTACAGGGTGCAAGCTCACTTCTAGATAGTCATTCTCTGCTACCTTTAACTCTTTGAAAGCCTTTTGGAAGTAACCATCTTCATCTGCTTCAAGAAAGCCTAGTTGCTTGGCAAAACGAAGTTTGGATTCAAGCTGGTCTGCGTGAGCTACACAAGCACCCAGCATGGATAAGAAGGCATCAAAAAAATGATAATCTTGAATCAGGTAGTCTTTTAAGACCTTATTCTCAATTGTCCCCGCAAAAAGTTCCTTAACAAAACGATGATTGATTGCAGCCTGCCAATCCTTCTGACTGCTTTTTAATAATTCTCCAACGGTCAAACCTGGCTGAAATGCATAGTCTTGTGTTTCCATATTACTTTTCCTCTCTTTACTCGTTCGTAATCAACAAAATACCAAGAAAATCCTAGTTTTACTTGACCTTTTTAAAGAAAAGTGGGGCATTCAAGGAGAGCTACCAAAAGGCTTGCCGTCAAGCCTATCCTCTTTTGATAAACAAAAAAACTCCAATTACAAACGAGAATTAGAGTTTACCTTACAAGATTAGACAGTTTCTTTCGACATACGAAAAAAACCTTTTCACATTTCCCTTCGCCAGTCTTAACTGTATCAGGTTCAATGGGTATCATCTCAGCCTAAAGCACCCCAAATGTCTTTATTATTTTATTACTGGACTAGTATAACAGAAATTGACAGCCCTAGCAAGATATTTGATTGGAAAATATATTTATATAGTTTCTGATAACGATTTAATCTTTCTATACACGAAGAAAAACCCCCACATCAGGTGGAGGCCGTCTTACTTATCAATACAATTTCAAGTCACGTGGGTCAACTGGGAAGGTTGGATTGTATGGGTTGTGACGGAGTTTGAAGTGTTTGACATCCTCAATAGTCTGAGTTCCAGACAACTGCATGACTGTCTTCAATTCCGCATTCAAGTGTTCAAAGACTTGACGCACACCGACACTACCACCGAGAGCCAAGCCATAGATAACCGGGCGACCAATAGCTACCAAGTCTGCTCCTGAAGCCAAGGCTTTAAAGACGTGTTGACCACGACGAATACCTGAGTCAAAGACAATTGGTACGCGTTTGTCAACTGCTTCAGCTACTTCTTGAAGTGAGTCGAAGGCAGCTGGTCCACCGTCGATTTGGCGGCCACCATGGTTAGTTACCCAGATACCAGAAGCTCCCGCAGCAAGCGAACGTTCAACATCCTCACGGCATTGTGGTCCCTTGACATAAACAGGAAGTCCTGAGTATTCAGCGATAAATTCTACATCACGTGGAGACAAGCGTTGTTTAGCTGATTTGTAAACAAAATCCATTGATTTACCAGCACCTTCTGGCAGATATTCCTCAACAATCGGCATGCCAACTGGGAAGACAAAACCATTACGCTTGTCCACCTCACGATTGCCTCCTACAGTCGCATCTGCCGTCAAGACAATCGCTTTATATCCTTCAGCCTTCACACGATCCATGATGTGGCGGTTAATCCCGTCATCTTTACTAAAGTAAAATTGGAACCAATGAGGTGTCCCTTGAAGGGCTTCTGTAATTTCTGGAAGATCGACAGTAGAGTAGGAACTGGTTGTATAGAGGGAACCAAATTCATGCACACCACGCGCAGTCGCCACTTCCCCCTGTTCATTTGCCAATTTATGAGCTGCAACAGGCGCCATAATGATTGGTGAAGACAATTTTTCACCTGCAAATTCAATCTCTGTACTTGGATTTTCTACATTGCAAAGTGTATGAGGAACGATGAGCTTGTGGTTAAAGGCACGAATATTCTCACGCAAAGTGAAAGTATCTTCCGCCCCACTAGCGATATAGCCAAATGCTGCTTTAGGGATAACTTGTTGCGCCATTGGCTCCAAATCATAGGTATTGATGAAATCTACATGACCTTCTGCATTGCTTGTTTTGTATGACATAAAATGCCCTCCTTAATAAGTAAGCGTTTACTTTTTTCTTACATAAATATCTTAACTCTTTTTCAGATTCCTTTCAAAAAATTTGTCTGGAAATTTCAAACTAATTATCTGAATATGCTCCTAAAAAGAGAGGGCTCTCATTCTATCATTGTCCTATATTCTTCTTTACCCTTAGGAACCTTTGTTTTATTGCCCACATACAAAAAATCAGGTAATCCTAGTGACTACCTGATTTTCTATGTTTTAGGTATTTTGCCAATTTTCTTGGTCTTCTTTAAAGCGTTTTAAGAGATCCAATCCCTCTGGTGTGATATAGCCTTCTTCTTGGGCTAGGTGGATCAGTTCACTGTAGTTAGAAAGTGTGACTAGCTTGACACCTGCGTCTGAGAAGTTCTTATCTGCTTTTGGCAATTGGTAGCTGAATATCGCTACAACTCCAAGCACATCTGCTCCTTCTCGTTTGGCTGCTGCTACGGCTTCGAGAACAGAACCGCCAGTTGAAATAAGGTCTTCAACCACTACCATTTTTTGACCTTGAGCTACCCGTCCTTCGATTTGGTTGCCTGCTCCGTGGTCTTTTGGTTTGCTACGGATGTAGGCAAAAGGCAAGTTCATCTTGTCAGCGATGATAGCTCCGTGTGGAATTCCTGCTGTCGCAGTTCCTGCAATCACTTCTACTTCTGGAAATTCTGCTTTAATAGCTTCCACAAAACCATTTTCAATCAAGGTACGAGTTTCTGGATAGGCAAGCGTCACACGGTTGTCAGTATAAATCGGCGATTTGATACCAGATGCCCAAGTGAAAGGCTCCTCTGGTTTGAGGTAAACGGCTTGGATTTTCAAGAGGTGGCTAGCGATATCTTTAGCAAGTGTCATAGTATTCTCCTTTTGTTTTTATAATCTATTTCTTTAATTTCTGTCTTGGTTCCATTCATCCTTGATAGCATGATAAGCTGTAACAGGATCTTCAGCTTGGGTAATGGGACGTCCCACTACGATATAGTCACTACCGATTTGATAGGCGTCCGCTGGTGTCATGACGCGTTTTTGGTCTCCTACCGCAGCTCCCGCTGGACGAATTCCCGGTGTCAAACAGATAAAATCTTTGCTTGTTGCTTCTTTGATAAGCTTGACTTCCTGAGCTGAGCAAACGACACCATCCAAGCCCGCTTCAGCTGTCTTCTTGGCATAGTGAATCACAGACTCTTGCAGGCTGGTTTGGATATTTTGAAAGTCTCTCATTTGTTCTTCAGAAGTTGAAGTCAATTGAGTCACAGCGATCAATTTGGCTTGTGTCCCCAGACCTTCACGCGCAGCCTTCATCATCTCCACACCACCAGCAGCATGAACATTTGTCATGTCTACACCAAGCTGAGATAAGACCTTCATGGCAGATTTGACTGTATTGGGAATGTCATGTAGCTTGAGGTCCAGAAAGACACTATGCCCCAGTAACTTCAAATAACGGACAACTTCTGGACCTTCCGCATAATAAAGCTCCATCCCTACTTTTAGATAAAGACTTTCTTCTACTGGGAAAAGAGATAAAAATTCCTTGACTGCCTCAAAACTAGGAAAATCAAGAGCAATAACTGGACGATGTTCACGCATACCTTTCTCCTTTTACCTTTGTAAGCTAGAGAGCATGAAAAAAGGAACCTGCCAACAGCAAGGTTCCACGAAAAATGGGTAGTCTCCACCCTTTCACCGTCTAACCTTAGCTGCCTCTCTGGACTGCTTTAAAGGTTTTTTTCTATTCTATTATTTATAGTAGGACTTGTCAAGCAAAAACTTGAAACTGGACTTCTATACCACTCAAAAATCAAGAGAAAAAGTTAGTCTAACGACTCTGTGACTGCTGGCTCGTTTGACTTTGATTTCCCTGTTCTTCTTGTTTTTTCTTTTCTTCTTCCTGTTTTTTCTTCTCAGCTTCCTTGGCCTCTTGTTTGGCTTTTTCCTCAGCCTCTTCTATCAATTTATCCGCTATAGTATAACTGTATACTCCAGCTTCCATATCGACTACACTTGGTTCAGACAATTGTGGCTTGATTTTGCTGTAATAAGGCAATTTCTTGCTCAATTCTGACAAGGGAACCAAAACCTCATCTGTATCCAGCATAGTAATTTTTAAAAGATCTGCTGTTGCCTTGCTTGGCGCTAATTCGATTTTCTGGATTTGACTCTTGATATCCTCACTGATGGTAGACAATCCTGTTATCAGCTTTTTCACCTGCTGCTCATCGTTAAAGGTAACTGTCAGATAAGTCTCAGGCAAGTTTAAGCGATCAACAGGAGTTGACTCTACTGTACCACTAGACAGAATAGGATAATGTTCTTCACCAGACACATAATAACCGACAATATCGAATTCCTTGACCTCAATCGTAAAGTTAGTCGGAAATTGATAGTTAATCTTCGCTGATTCTATCCAATGATTGGACTTGATTCGCTCAGCGTATGTTTCCTTATCCAACAATAGGGCTAAAGTATAGTCGCTATCTTGAATTCCAGAAGCCTGTTTAATGTCGTCCGCCTGGGTGTTCCTATTTCCCTTAACCTCGATATTTTTGATGGTCGATAGCGGAGTCAACAGATAGACTGAGAGAAGAAGTACCAGAATACTTGGCACTAAGATACTCACAGCTCGCCAAATATGAACAGGCGCAATTTTAGGTTTGGCTGGTTTCTCGGGTTTTTCTTTTTTCTTCTTTTCTTTTTCTTCTTTGACTTTAGGATCATCTTTTTTAGATTTTTCTTCTTTTTCGGATGATTCTTCGTCTGGAACAGTTTCGTTCTGGTCGGAATCACTTGATGACTTCTTACTTTCCTCTAACGACTTAGAGTTTTTCCCCATTCGAGCCTGTTTTTCCTTTTCCTTCTCCTCAGCTAGGGCAGCTTCTTCCTCAGCCTTCTTCTTCAGGTATTCCTGGTTTCGTTTCTGCCATTCAGACAATTCTTGCTTCTGGTTTGATTCTTTGTTCTTATCCTTTGACATTGATATTCCTTATGCTAGGTCTTTTCTTAGTAGATCGTAAAAATCTGCAAGAGATTTCAATTCAGTCGAAGCTTTCATGCTAGCTTGGTACTGATCCTTGTGACTAAGCAAGTGACTGAGTTTTTCCTCCAAGCTTTCCAAGGTCAAGTCACTTTCTTGAAGTTCTTCTGCATAGTCTTTCTTAACAAAGTAGGCTGCATTTTCAATCTGGTCTCCTCGACTTGCTTCACGACCCAATGGTACGATGAGATGGAGTTTCGCCATGGCCAAGAGCTCAAAAATTGTGTTGGCACCGCCACGCGTTACCACCACATCTGCCATCTCCATCAAGGGTTGATAGAGATCTGTCACATAATCAACACGAAAGAGATTTTGACTCAACTCGTTCAGGCTAGAATCTCCAGTGAGATTGATAATATTGTAGCGCTCTGTCAGTTCTTGCTTATGATCAGTCACCAATTGGTTAAATACACGAGCTCCTGCAGAACCACCGACAAATAATACCGTTGGCAATTTAGGATTAAAGTGGGTTTGGATATTCACCAATTCGTCTGGTTCTGGCGCCTCTTGGCCTGTTACCTTGGTCACTGCTCCCACATGCTCAACTTTTGCAAGACTAACAGCCTGCTCAAAGGTTGAATACATCTTGGTCGCAAATTTATAGGCAATTTTATTGGCCAAGCCCATAGACAGGTCCGATTCGTGAATAAAGACAGGTACCCCTGACACACGCGCTGCGATAACCGGCGGTACTGAGACAAATCCTCCCTTAGAAAAAAGAGCCTGTGGACGCAGTCGTAACATGATAAAGAGGGATTGGACAATTCCCCAACCAACTTTGAAGACATCCAGCATATTTTGCCAAGAAAAATAGCGACGCAACTTCCCAGTCGCAATAGAATGGAAAGTAACATCCAAACCTGACTTGAGGATTTCTTGGTGTTCGATTCCGTGTTTATCACCAATGTAGTGAACTTCCCAGCCGTCTTCGATGAACTTAGGCATTAACAAAAGGTTGAGGGTGACATGTCCAACCGTCCCCCCGCCTGTAAAGACAATTTTTTTCATATTATTCCTTTAACTCCGCTACTGTGTCGATAAAGAGGTCTCCACGTACTTCAAAGTTAGCATACATATCCCAGCTAGCATTTGCAGGACTGAGAAGGACTACATCTCCTTGAGTCGCAAGCTCATAGGCCTTGCAGGTCGCATCAGCAATATCTGTCGCATCTACATAAGTCACACCAGCCTTATCCGCTGCCCGTTTGACACGCTCAGCAGATTGACCAAGGATGACCATCTTCTTGAGTCCAATAATATCTGGCACCAATTCATCAAACTCATTGCCACGGTCCAAACCACCTGCAATCAAAATGACCTTGCTGTTGTCAAATCCTGACAAGGCTTTTTGAGTAGCCAAAATATTGGTTGACTTGCTATCGTTATAGAATTTAACACCCTTGATTTCATCCACAAATTGGAGACGGTGTTTAACACCACCAAAGGATGAAAGAGTTTCCTTAATCGTTTGGTTGTCTACACCACGAAGCTTGGCTACTGCAATGGTCGCAAGGGCATTTTCCACATTGTGGCTACCTGGAACACCGATTTCACTCGCTGCCATGACCACTTCGCCACGGAAATAGAGTTGACCATCTGCAAGATAGGCACCATCAACCTTTTCCAATGTTGAAAATGGAACAACAGTAGCCTGTGTTTTGCTAGCCAATTCTTTTGCCAAGTCTTGGTTAAAGTTCAAGACAAGGAAATCAGCTGCTGTCATATTATTTTGGATATTCCACTTAGCTGCCACATAGGCCTCAAAAGAACCATGGTAGTCGATATGAGTGGGCATGAGGTTGGTAATAACCGCAATCTCAGGATGAAATTCTTGAACACCCATCAGTTGGAAAGAAGAAAGTTCCATGACAAGTGTGTCCTTGGCTGTTGCAGTTTGAGCCACTTGACTGGCAGGATAGCCGATGTTCCCTGACAAGAGACCATGTTGACCGGCAGCAGTCAAAACTTCCCCAATCATGGTCGTTGTGGTCGTTTTCCCATTTGAACCTGTGATACCGATAATTGGCGCTTCCGAAATCAAATAAGCCAATTCCACCTCCGTCAAGACTGGAATCCCCTTCACCAAAGCCTTTTCAATCATGGGATTGCTGTATGGAATCCCTGGATTTTTCACCATCAGAGCAAAGTCTTCATCCAAGAGTTCCAAAGGATGCCCACCAGTGACAACCTTTATTCCCTCTTCCAGCAAGCTTTGAGCAGCAGGATTTTCCTCAAAAGGCTTGCCGTCATTTACTGTCACAATAGCTCCTAGCTTGTCCAACAAACGGGCCGCAGACTCACCAGACTTAGCCAAACCTAAAACAAGTACTTTCTTATTTTTAAATTGATCGATTACTTTCATGTCTCAAACTCCATTTCTACTTCTACTATTTTACCATTTTTATGGAAATAATACTAAACGAAAATGCTCTAGCCTACATTCTAGCATAGAAAAAGAGAGCCATAGCTCTCTTTCTATTTATCTTCTTCTGCTCTTTTTTACAGACATGAGCGTAATGTCTCTCAAGCTAAAGTAGGCTAGGGCCAGCATGGCGATTGTGACAAAGAATTCTGTCGGTAATTGGAAGATTTGCAAGATGGACAACATCAGCAAAATCAAGAGTGCAACAACTACAAAGACCAAGATAACGATGTTGACTGTTCCTTTAATACTTTGAGGTGTCGCAAATACATAGAGTAGTAATAAGAGTATCCCTATGATTAAATAGATCATCTTTATCTCTTTCTAGCTCTTATTCAGCTGATTTTTTCTTCTTGTTGGCTTTCTCACGCTCTGCCTTGTTAAGGATTTGTTTACGCAAACGGATAGACTCAGGCGTTACTTCCATGTACTCATCGTCATTCAAGAACTCAAGAGACTCTTCAAGTGTCAAGATACGTGGTGTCTTGATAACAGCTGTTTGGTCCTTGGTTGCAGAACGAACGTTGGTCATTTGTTTGGCCTTAGTGATGTTAACTGTCAAGTCGTTCTCACGAGAGTTTTCACCGATGATCATTCCTTCGTAAACCTCAGTACCTGGGTTGACAAAGATGGTTCCACGTTCTTCGATAGACATGATTGAATAGGTTGTTGCCTTACCAGCATCGATGGAAACAAGGGCACCACGATGACGTCCCCCAATTTCACCTGGAATCAATGGCAAGTATTGGTCAAAGGTATGGTTCATGATACCGTAACCACGAGTCATTGACAAGAACTCAGTTGAGTATCCAATCAAACCACGCGCTGGAACAAGGAAGACCAAACGAGTTTGACCATTACCGGTTGAAATCATATCCAACATTTCACCCTTACGTTCAGAAAGGCTTTGGATAACAGAACCTTGGTATTCTTCTGGAGTATCGATTTGAACACGTTCAAATGGCTCACATTTAACACCGTCGATTTCTTTTACGATAACTTCTGGACGAGATACTTGAAGCTCATAACCCTCACGACGCATGGTTTCGATCAGGATTGACAAGTGCAATTCTCCACGTCCTGAAACAGTCCATTTATCTGGTGAGTCCGTTGGGTCAACACGAAGGGAAACGTCTGTTTGCAATTCTGCTTGCAAGCGTTCTTCCACCTTACGAGAAGTCACCCATTTACCTTCTTTACCAGCAAATGGTGAGTTGTTGACCAAGAAGGTCATTTGAAGAGTTGGCTCATCGATGTGTAGGATTGGAAGAGGCTCAACTGCATCTGTCGGTGTAATCGTCTCACCAACAAAGATATCTTCCATACCTGAAACGGCAATCAAGTCACCTGCTTTTGCTTCTTGGATTTCACGACGTTCCAAACCAAAGAAACCAAAGAGTTTTGTAACACGGAAGTTCTTCGTTGTACCATCTAGTTTAGAAAGGGTAACTTGGTCCCCAACTTTCACACTACCACGGAAGACACGACCGATACCGATACGACCTACGAAGTCATTGTAGTCCAAAAGTGACACTTGGAACTGCAAAGGCTCATCTGAGTTGTCTACTGGAGCTGGGATATGATCGATAATGGTGTCAAAGATTGGCGCCATTGTTTTTTCTTGATCAGCTGGATCATCTGACAAGGAAGATGTTCCGTTAATCGCTGAAGCATAAACAACTGGGAAATCAAGCTGGTCATCATCTGCACCAAGCTCGATGAAGAGTTCCAAGACTTCGTCCACTACTTCTGCTGGACGAGCTGAAGGTTTGTCGATTTTGTTGACAACCACGATTGGAACAAGGTCTTGTTCCAAGGCTTTTTTCAATACGAAACGAGTCTGTGGCATGGTTCCTTCGTAGGCATCTACGACCAAGACAACACCGTCAACCATTTTCATGATACGCTCAACTTCTCCACCGAAGTCCGCGTGTCCTGGTGTGTCCATGATATTGATACGAGTTCCATTGTAAGCAACGGCTGTATTCTTAGCAAGGATGGTAATTCCACGCTCTTTTTCGATATCGTTTGAGTCCATAGCACGCTCTGCCAATTCAGTACGTGCATCAAGAGTTTCAGATTGTTTCAATAATTCGTCAACGAGGGTTGTTTTACCGTGGTCAACGTGGGCGATAATCGCAATGTTACGGATATCTTCTCTTAATTTTGTCATGATTTCCTCTAATATTTTAAATTTTTATTTCTAACTGAACAATTATACCACAGTCTCATTCAAAAATCACAGTTCAGCTAAGTGTAAATGTTTTCACTCTACTTTTCTAGTCAAGCAACTCTTTTCAAAGTCAGAGACTTATGATAAGATAAGCTGGTATGCGTTTAGATAGATTATTAGCCCAAGAAATGATCAGTCGCAAGGCTGTGAAACAGGCACTCCTGAAAAAAGAAATCCTAGTAGATGATTGTCCAGCCAACTCCCTCGCTCAAAATGTCGATACTGGATTGCAGAAACTAGTTTTTCAAGGACGACAAATCCAAGGATACAAGCACACCTACCTCATGCTTCATAAACCAGGTAGAGTGGTGACAGCCAGTCAGGATAAGGACCTACCAACCGTCATGGACCTCCTTCCACCTGACATCCAGTCTGACCAGCTCTATGCTGTCGGCAGATTAGACCGTGACACGACGGGACTGCTCCTTCTGACAGACAATGGACCTCTTGGTTTTCAGCTCCTTCATCCCCAGTACCATGTCGATAAATCCTATCAAGTGGTGGTCAACGGACTGCTCACACCAGAACATATCCAAAAATTCAAAGATGGGATTGTCTTTTTAGACGGGACCACTTGTAAACCTGCTCAGCTCGAAATTCTGTCCTCAAGCCCAACAGAGAGCCGGGCCTCCATCACCATCTCAGAAGGAAAATTTCATCAGGTTAAAAAAATGTTCCTCTCAGTTGGTGTCAAGGTGACTGCCCTAAAACGCGTCCAATTCGGTGACTTTACATTAAACCCAGAACTAGCAGAAGGGCAATACCGTCCCTTGAATCCAGAGGAATTGGAAATCATTAAAAACTATTTAGAAAAAAGTGGATAAAAGAAAAAAGCTTTATGTTTAAAGCTTTTTTCTTTTTTGCTTATCTAAAAACTATTGCGATTGCTAGAATCCAGTTAAGAACAGAAACTACAAGTCCTACGATATTGAGAATTTTTTCTGTTTTATAGTCCAGTCCAGATTCTTTTTGGTATGAAAAAGCCAAGACCAATCCTATAATCCCCAAAATCAGACCCACTATTGGAGATAGCAAACCAAGGACGATAGATAAGATACCTAAAATAAGTGAAGGTTTTTTCTTTTGTTGTGAATTCATATTACAAAATCTCCTTAAATTTAATATAAATGATGATACCATAAAATGCTAGCTTTATCACTCATTCGACAGTTTTTACAGAATGTTAGCTTGTCTTGATCTTCCCTTTCCAAGAATCCAATCCATAAGAAAGGATATAAATCTCAGAAAAACCTTGTTTTTTCAAATAAAGTGCGGCATTGGTCACTCGTTGTCCGCGTTGGTTTTCGTAGAGAAGGACAGGTTTATCCTTACGAAGGGCTGCAAGGCTTGACTTCAACTGATTTGAAGGAATATTGCGAGCTCCGAGGATATGTTTTCTGTGAAATTCTGCTGGTTCACGGACGTCAATCAATTGCCCTTTCCGAATCAAGTCTTCAAATTCCGCATTATCCACAATCTTAGCCGCACGACGAATACGAAGGTAGTTATACCCCATCCATGCCACCATCGCTAATACGATTCCCCAAACAATCCAAATTGTCATAAGTTCTTATCTCCATTTTTCTCTATGTAGTCTAATTCTATCTTGTGCTCTCTACGAAGAACAGCTTCCGCCTCTAGATAGTCTAGCTTGTCCATCAGACCTGCATCATAGATCCGAGAGAGTTCGAGCTTCATCAGTTCAATATCATACAAACGCTTCCCCATGTAAACAATAATGCCAAATTGTTTGAGAAATTGCTGCACATCATAGAATGTTTTCATAGCTTCCATTTTAGCAGATTCTAGACTTTTTTTCAATACTGGACCAGCTCTTTCCCCCTATTTTCTTCGTCTTCATTGCCCATTCTTCCGCAAGTATGGTACAATAAAAACATGAGAATTCAACAACTACACTATATTATCAAAATCGTCGAAACTGGCTCTATGAATGAGGCAGCTAAGCAGCTCTTTATCACCCAACCCAGTCTCTCTAATGCTGTTCGAGACTTGGAAAATGAAATGGGCATTGAAATCTTTATCCGCAATCCCAAGGGCATTACCTTAACCCGTGATGGGATGGAGTTTCTCTCCTACGCTCGCCAAGTTGTCGAGCAAACGCAGCTTCTGGAGGAACGCTATAAAAATCCTGTCGCCCACCGCGAACTTTTCAGCGTTTCCTCTCAGCACTATGCCTTTGTAGTCAATGCCTTTGTCTCTCTGCTCAAAAAAAGTGATATGGAGAAATACGAGCTCTTCCTTCGTGAAACTCGGACTTGGGAGATTATCGATGACGTCAAGAACTTCCGTAGCGAGGTCGGTGTCCTCTTTTTAAACAGCTACAACCGCGATGTTTTAACGAAAATGCTCGATGACAATCACCTCTTAGCCCACCACCTCTTTACCGCTCAACCCCATATCTTTGTTAGCAAGACCAATCCTCTAGCTAAAAAAGACAAGGTCAAACTGGCTGATTTAGAAGATTTTCCTTACCTCAGTTACGACCAGGGGACGCACAACTCCTTCTACTTTTCAGAGGAGATTCTTTCACAAGAGCACCACAAGAAATCCATCGTAGTCAGTGACCGTGCCACCCTCTTTAACCTCTTGATTGGTTTGGATGGTTACACCATTGCAACAGGGATTTTGAACAGCAACCTCAACGGAGATAATATCGTTTCCATTCCGCTGGACATTGACGACCCGATTGAACTGGTCTATATCCAACATGAAAAAACCAGCCTGTCTAAGATGGGCGAACGCTTTATCGAATACTTAGTAGAAGAAGTTCAATTCGATAGTTGAACAACTCTAAAACATATTTTATAATATGTTTTGGAAAATAAAAATTGGAGAAAAATGTTGAAAAAGTTAATATTAGTAAGTACCATCGCACTCTCTATCACAGGATTGCCACAAGCATCAATATCAGCAGAAGAAAACACAACTCAATCCACATCTGCTGTCAAGGAAGCAATTGCCAAAGAAGAAAAGAAAGAATCGAGTGTTGAGGAAAACTCTAAATCAGAAACTCTTCCGAAAGTAGATGTACAAGAAGACAAGCCTAAAAAAGAAGGGTGGTACCAAGAAAATCAAAACTGGCGCTTTTACCAAGATGATAAGCCTGCTTTGAATTGGAAACAAATCCAAGGAAAATGGTACTACTTCGATCAAGATGGAAATCGTCTTCATTCTACTATCTACAAAGGCTATGCCTTTGATCAAGATGGTGTCATGATAGAAAATAGTTGGACCAAATTGGACAACCAATGGTATTATGCTAATTCCTCTGGACGACTAATTCAGAACACCTGGAAAAAAATTAACGGCTCTTGGTACTATTTTGATCAAACTGGAAGCATGCTCAGCAACACCTCCGTTGACGGCTATCTTCTCACAAAAAGCGGAGCTATGGCAGAAAAGGGTTGGACTAAATTAGACCAAATTTGGTACTATGTCGCTCCTTCCGGAAAAATTTTGCAGGACAAATGGGAGAAAATCAACGGTTCTTGGTATTACTTTGACAAAGACGGTGGAATGCTGAGTGCGACAACCTTCAAGGGCTACCTCTTTAACCAGAGCGGAGCTATGGCAGAAAACAACTGGGTCAAAATCAAGGATACTTGGTTCTATGCGAACGGGTCAGGTAGATATGTCCAACAAAACTGGCAAAAGATTCAGGGTTCCTGGTACTCATTTGACCAGAATGGTGGAATGCTAGCAGACAAATGGAAAGAAAGCTACTACCTTAAAACCAGTGGAGCCATGGCGGAGAATGAGTGGATCTTCGATAAAGCCTACAAGAGCTGGTTCTATCTAAAAGCGGATGGTCGTTATGCAAATCAGGAGTGGATTGGAGCATACTACCTCAAGTCAGGCGGTTACATGGCAAAGAGCGAATGGATTTACGATAACTCTGACAAAGCACGCTACTACCTAGATGATAATGGACATTATGTTTCAGGAACTTACAAGATAGACGGTAAGGAACACCTGTTCCAAAAATACGGCCAATGGATTTCAGAAGTTTCAACTGAGGGTGGATTTGTAAAAGGCCAATACAGTAAGACCATCTTCCTCGATCCCGGACATGGCGGACGAGATTCTGGCGCCTTTTACTACAATGTCGCTGAAAAAGATCTCAACATGCAGATTTACCGTAAGCTTCGTACTAAGTTAGAAGAACTAGGCTACAAGGTTCTCACCTCACGTGATAGTGATATTGATGTAGATTTCATTACAGAACGTTCCCGTATGGTCAACAAAACCAACTCGGATATTTTTATCAGTATCCACTTCAATGCTACTGGTAATACCTACTCAAAAGCAAGCGGTATTCAAACATACTCCTATAGCGATGAACCTGATTATCCAAGTAAGATTAATCAATACTGGCACAACCATCCTGATCGCATTAGTGAAAGTAAGCGCCTCGCTGCTGCTATCCACTCCTCTCTCTTAGCCGAAACAGGGGCTAAGGATGCTGGTCAGTTAGAAAGAAGTTTTGCCGTCCTACGCGAAACAGCCAAACCAGCCGTCCTCCTTGAACTTGGTTATATGGATAATTTCACTGAAAGCCAACAAATCAGAGATAGTCGCTACCAAGATAAACTGGTCGCAGGCATTGTGAAAGGAATTCAAAAATATTACGCTGGTAAATAAAAATAAAGTCTCGAGAAACCTCGAGACTTTTCTATTTGTCTTCTTTTTTATCTTTATCAGGAAAGAGATAGCCAATGCCTACACAAGCTAACACACCGGCACCAATCACCAAACCACTTGAAATTGGCAAGAGATCCAAAATAGCATTTGCAATGATAAAGGCAATAATCAAACACATCAGACTAGCCTTATAGTCTTTTTTCAAAAGATTTTCTAGAGTGAAATAGAGGAACAATCCTACCGGAATCAGTGACCAGAGGTTGACATCCAAACTTGGCCAACCAACAGAACCGAAATACAATACTAGCGCTGCTGCTACTAAAAATACAAGTCCCAATAATTTTTTCATTTTTATGTCTCCATTTTCTTTTTTATTGACTTGAGTTGTCTGATACTGACCCCTCATGTCCCTTACATGAACCATTATAGCAGAGGAATTTTTCAAGAACAAGCCCTTTTGCCTATCTGGTCTCTATCTCAGTCTAAGTGGTTGAATATTACCGACAACAAAAAAAGAAGCCTAATTAAGGCTTCTTGATTCTGCCGATTGCAACAGTATTTTTGAACGAATACAATCTAGTTTTTCTTTTCCTTAGATTCTAGAGAAGATTTGATTGCTTCACGCTCAGCCTGTAGTTGAGCTAAATTCTTCTCCTCTTCATCAAGTTTACTGGCATCTGGTTTCACACGATAATAAACATCTTCTGGTTTCATTAACATAGACCCATAATCTTGTCCTGAAAGTAGTCTTTCCTCAGCATGATTGCTTTTATCCGTAATCTTTCCGTCATCAGCAGGTTGCATAACAACTCCACTTGGCACAGCTACTACTACAAATCCTCCAGCAACAGAATCTTTTACCCACGCACTGATAGACGCTGTCTCAGGGTTACGACTATCTTGTCCTTTTGATACCTTTAATCCAACTACAGATTCGTACTTTTGATCATTTGTAAACCAAGTCGCACGTACTTCTCCAGAATCATTAATAATGTATTCATTGCCAGATTGACTACGCCAAGTACCTTCTAAACTAGACAAATCATTGTTCTTGATTGCTTCAATATCTAGTTTTGGAACGGTAGTTTCTTTCTTGAACTTGCTAACAAGTGCTTCTGCTTCCGTAATTTTGGTATCTAAAGCAGTCAGTTGATCCTTGAGTTTTTGAATTTCCTCTTGTTTATCCTTATCAGTCTCATCTGCTTTTCCTTGGCTTGTAGACGATTGACTTGTTGACTCTGTAGTTGAAACAGCAGACGATGCTTGATTTGACTCTTTCTTTCCAATCAAAGAATGAGAGAAAACACTTACTAGGATTAGAGCAACTAAAATACCGAGGACTAACCCAATATAGATTTTGATGTTTCCAGTTCCTCTCGCAAACTTTTTAGTTGACTGCGCCTCTGCTAATTCTGATGCAGTCGGCTTGCGGCCATTCGCCTCCTCAAATTGTTTTACCCATTCTTTCTTATTCATAATTTTCTCCTTTTTGATTTCTATTCAGCCAAGCTTGCGAGACTTCATTCGTTATTATCCATGGATTTTTATAATTTTTAGAAAACCTATGCAAAAAATTCTAGAATGATTAACAGCCTATAGTCCTCTAAAACGGAACGAAAACAAGTGCTTATTAATATATATTATACCACAAAATATAAATTTTAGTTTTTATTTATAAGCAGGAGTTTCAGACGTTAAATAGAACCTATCTCAAACGTTCCACCTTTCCTATAGTTACAAAAAAAGAAGCCCGTTTGGACTTCTTGATTCTGCCGATTGCAGGGCTTGAACCTGTGACCTACGCGTTACGAGTGCGTTGCTCTACCAACTGAGCTAAATCGGCGATTACCCTTTTAGTATAGCACTCTGAGAATAGATGTCAAGAAATTTTTATCTCCATTAGAAAAAGCCTGTCCTGAGACAAGGCTTTTACATATATCTCTTTCAAATCTCCCATTTTTATAGAAATCTAAATAATATATTTATAAATCAATACTTTCACAAAACTATGTCATCACCTCACTATCTAATCTCAGTGCATAAACCATTTTTTCTATAGCTTTTGTCTTAATCTTTATTTTTTCTCTTCAATCCTAGAAAAGCTCCTACTATAAACATGATTCCGGCAGCTAATAGTGTCTGGGCTCCGCTTGCTGTTCCGGTTCTTGGCAACTCATTAGGATTGTTACTAGTTGATTTACTATTGATGTTGGTATTTTTATTAGTTACGTTCCCTTGTTCATTTAGATAAACGTTCTTGTTAATTTCAAAGTTTTTATCATTTTCATCAGAAACAATACTGTTGACATCATTAGTTGAATCAGATTGTGTTTTTTCTTTCTTTTTCGATACATCAAAAGTAGGTTTATTTTCCTCCTCCTTTTTCTCCTCTATTTTCTTGAATACAGGTTTTATAAAGGTATCTTTTGATAGATTAATAACATACCCGGCGTCTTTTTTCCCTTGGAAACCAGATATTTCCCAACCATCAAATTGGTATCCTTTTTCTAATTCACCCTTATAGACAGGTAACATAAAATCTTCTTCCGACACTATCGTTGAACTCATTTCTTTTCCATTTTGAATGGTCACAGTTACCCTATGAGGTTTTAGTTCGCTTAACTCTCCCGTATCTTTGTTTAAAATGAATTCTTTTACGGTCGTATTTCTTGCGAAATCTTTTACAACAATCTTAATGTTTAGTGTCTTATCTGTTAGTTGTTTAATATCATCAAATGATTTGTATTCTTTTCCGTTTATATAAATATGTTGTTCTTGAATCTCACCATCGAATCCATTATTTCTTTTATCATTGATGTTAAAGACTACAGATTTTCCGTTAGCATATTCGATACTAGTATTTCCCTTAGGGTCAATGTTTACTTCTGGTTTGACATTATCATATAAAAATTGATAGTGTACTCCAACCGCTTTCGCATTCAAATCGCTATAGCCAGTTTGAAGATAAACATTTCCATCCATATCTGTTACCTTATCTGGAAATCCGTTTGCTTTATAGTCTTTCATCCCCCAGTCCATGATGTCACCGTCTTTAACATTAAGCTTAATGTTAAAATCTCTAGTGTTATCAATGTGTAAATCTCCGTAGATTAAATAATTATCTACAACCGATTCATTAACTCTCAACTCCCAGTTAAAACCACCCTTATCAGAAATCTTACCTCTTAAATAAAATTCTGGATTTCGTACATAAATTTTATTAGTTTTAGATGGATTAAAGTAGTTCTTGTCCATTGAAAGATTTACTGGTTTTGCATCAATAAATAACGTAGAGCCATCTTCTTTTATAGCTTCTACATTGGACTTATCCTCTCCTGTGTACTCTTTACCATCCTTACCAAATAATACCAGTTTAGAAGGATCTGTCACAAGATTGCCATCTTTATCGATTGCCTCCCCTTTATCATTCATTTTAAAGGTAAACACTTGATATCTTACAATGTTAAAGCCGTCCAAAGCCGACATTAATACTGATTGAGTACTT
The DNA here is from genome assembly GCF_000526075.1 of Streptococcus sp. SR1. Classification (NCBI taxonomy): domain Bacteria; kingdom Bacillati; phylum Bacillota; class Bacilli; order Lactobacillales; family Streptococcaceae; genus Streptococcus; species Streptococcus sp. SR1. The sequence continues at coordinate 163,534 of NZ_JATR01000002.1, read as the reverse complement.
CTTCCATCTTCAACATTTCTACTATCAGCATAAATTGTTGTTTCTGATAAGACTCTTAGATTAGGATTGGCCTTTTGGATTTTTGCTATATCTTCCTGGCTATAAACTCCATTCCCTTCTAACATATCCGTTTTTCCAGGATTATAGGTAGTCACTTTTAGTGCATAACCTTTTCTTAGAATGATGTTATCCTTTAATAGATATTGTTGTTTTTCTGAATCAGAATAGATTTTACCAGATTCCATGTCCGTTAAATTGTTTGGTTTATTTTTTGAAAGATCTCCTTCTCCTAATTCTATTACATTCCCATAACTTGATGCATACGGATATTCTGCTTTAGTTTCCTTATTTTTTTCAGGCATTCTAATTTTAGTTTCAGCTTTTATCTGACCATCATCTTTAACAAAGAATCTCATATCTCCTGCAAAAGCTAATCCATCCACAATATCATTAATATTAGCGTATAAATCAAATGTCATCGTTTTCGAATGTGAATCATACTTGGTCGTTTTGATTTCTATCGATTTATAATTATTACCATAATATACCTTGGCATTTTTAGAAACATTACTGATCTTTCCAAGAATTTCAAAGTGTCCATCTTTAGATGGGTTTAGAATGCCATAAATTTTTGATTTGATTTCATCAAGTTTTTCAGTTTCATATTGTAAGGCACTACCATCGTCATAAGCAATGATATTTCCCTTATCATCGTATTTATAATCGTATTCCTCTATTCTCTTACCAGTTTCACTTGTAAAGTCATCAACTTCTCTGAATTTCTTTTTAATGAGTTTCTTTAAATCTTTGGTTTCAAAGTCTCTAATTGTTGAAATTGTTTTATGAATAGTCAAGCTAGATTTTTCTTCGGTAGCCTCTTCATTTTCTTGATGATGTTCTACTTCAGTTGTATCTTTTTTAAGACTATCATCTTTAACGTTTTTTATATTCTTAAATTTAGATTCAGGAATTTCTCCAAGCTTTTGGTATTTAGATGAATCTTGATCAGGATCTACTAGATAATAGGAAATCATCCCCTTTTCATCAGCATGATCAGCAAATTTAATTCTATGAATCTTTGTGAAATTGCTAGAACCGTCTAATGCAATCACTTCAATGATTTTGCCTCTTAAATCTCCTGCTCCACTAATTTCATAAATAGTATTTCCGTCTTTATCAAGTTTCCTATTTCGTCCTTGACCCTCACCTGCATAAGTGACTTCAAGATTTTTCTCAACCTCTCCATCTTCATTAACAAGAGCGGCCCCAGCATACCAAACTTCGTTGGCAATCTCGTCAAATTTTTCAGGATGTTCTTTTTGATCTCTCGCAAATAGCGTTTCATTCTTGTATTGCTCTTTGACCTTGTGATAAGTATCCTTTGTAATCAACTTAATTTTTTCAGGGTTTGAAAAATCAATTGAAACAATCTTTGGAGGGGTGTTATCAATTTTTACAGGAATATAGGAAACCTGCCATGGGTAATCCTTGGTTAATCTATATTTAAATTTATAGAAATATTGGCCTTCCGCAATCGGTTCAAATTGTCCTCGTATCTTAGTAGCAGGATCTTTTTTGTCATTACTTTCTGGGGCATTTTCTTCTCTACCTCTAGGGTTATAAATAAGTCCATCCCATTTCAAGTCACCCCAAACTTTTAGTTTAGATGATTTAATGCCCTTTGCATCATTTCTTTTAGAGTTTAAAATTCCTTTAATAAAGTGTTCTCTCGAAATGACTTTTAAGTCTCTTTGATTTTCTCCTTCTTTATTTGTATTTACTATTGAAATCACTCCTTCTTCTGCACTTCTTAATACAAGTGGAGAAGGCGTTAATCCTCTCTCAAGTTGAGCATCTTGAGGATTTCCATTTGAATCTAAAGGATAAATTTTAGCAATATTAGAACCACTCGTTGATGGTGCGTTGATTCCTTCGTTATTGAAAGCAAATAATTCTGGATTTTGATCTAGGGATGTTGTATTTTTATCTTTTCTGTTTTGTATAACTCCTGCTGGATTAAATTTATCTATACCATGTTCTCCACCAATCCCCTTATTTAAGGTACCTGGAATTTTTGGTTTACCATCATCATCATAACCTTCCATTGCTTTTGATTTTGACCCTTCTTCCCAAGCCCATTTATCAAGGATTGGTTCGTGGTTCCAATTCCCAGCAAATCCCATTAGAGGCATCGATAAAGAAGGTTGGAAGTTTCTTTTCTTACCGTTGGAGTTTAGAGCTTCCATTTCTTCCACTGACTCAAAATGAATAAATGATTCTACAAATTTATTTTTATTTTTTGCCTCTCCAACATTTATAACCGCATTTAAATCAAAGCTAGAATTTGGGCCTATAGTGAAAGTATCATGCTCAAATGTGATATTTGCTCCTTTGACTTTTTCTGGGTGAATTTCTGGAACAATTTGCTTCCCGTCCGGAGATTTTTCATCTTTATATGTTTCATCGAGTTTTAGCCTATCAGTTAGAGCATCTGTAGTTACAGTTGATGCAGAAACTTTAAAGGTTAAAGGTCTATTTGATGTATTGTGAAGCTTAATTGTAAAGTATTTTTTATCACCTTTTATTTCTTTAAGAGAAATGGAACCATATGAATTTACCAAACCTTTAGAATCAGTATTTTTGAAAGTTGCTACAACTTCATTTCTCAAAGCGTTGGCAACATTAATTAGTCCCGCTCCCTGCTGTCTAGGCGATGCATAGTATTGACTCTTTTCTTTCCAAGAGGTTGCATCCATCATAGGTCTTGCAGTATTTTGTAGAGCTATTTTTGTAAGACTTGTAAGGTCTATTTTGTCATCTCCCTTAAGATTTTTCAAGACAGGTCTTTCAAGCAATTCCTTTAATTTTGGTCGAATCAAAACAGTAGAAGCTGCTACGATTGGAGTTGCCATACTAGTTCCTGACATATAACCATAAGTGGATTTACCATTGATAACATTTAGAGTGGATTTAATATTTTTACCAGGTGCTGAAACATCCGGTTTTAAAAGCAAGTCTGTTCTTGGCCCCCAAGATGTAGACCCTGCTGGGACTATAATATCTTCTTTATAAAGTTCTTTGTCTGTGTCAGCTGCAAATTTAAAGTCAATTTCTTTTTCATCACCTACATTCGGTTTATTAGAATTATAGCTTTCCATATCAATTGGATAGTATTGTTCTAAGTTATCTTTAAAATCTTCCTTATTATTTCTTTTGACTTCAGTTTTTTTATCAGGGTTAATCATGTTCCATAATTTTACACCATCATCTCCTGAAATTGAAAATACTTGACTTTTAGTCCCTTCATCCGCTTCATATCCCATAGCTGGAAGGTCTGTCCAATTATCTCTATTGTAGTAATTTACAGTATTTACAACCATAATAGCACGTGCACCTTTATCCGTTGCTCTTTTAAAAGCATCTTTTAAATCCTTGGTATAAATTCTATCCATTACTGCAATTTTGCCCTTAAGATCCAAGCCTATCAAATCTTGGTCTTGACCTTTGCCTATATATACAAATTTTAATTTATTTGGAGTTTTTGAGCCATCCTCATTTGTTAGGATTTTATTTTTATCGAAAAAAGCCCCTATATTTCTGTATTTAAAACTTTGTCCACCTATGTTAACTTTATCAAACTCAATGGTTTGATTTTTAGCAGAAGCGACCGCTATTGCATCTTCATGTGCGGCAGTTCGTGTTACATTTCCAGTATCTGTCATTTTCAGATTATTATTGGCTACTAAATCCCAAGAAGAACTTGAAGCAGAAGTCGCAAAATTACCTGTAGCAACAACCATTGGGATTCCTGCTTTTCTTAATGCTCTAATAGCCTCCCAATATTTCTCGCCTACAAGACCGGTTCCTGTAAAACCAGATGATACCGAAACAACATCGACATTGTGTTTGATCGAATCTTCAATAGCATGAAACATTGTTTCATCACCCGCAAACCCAGATCCTGCGTCAGAGTACATTTTATAAGAGAAAATTTGTGCATTAGGCGCAATTCCATCTATGCCATTAAAGTTCTTGATGTCTTTTTCAGTATCATTTCCAGCAAGAATCCCTGCAATATGCATCCCATGTGGGTCAAAATAATCCCTACCATCATCATATTTTTCTACAGTGATTTTACCACCATTATAATAATTGAACGCATGAGGGATTTTATCACTCAACCAATAATTTTTATCAGTGCCTTTTAAGTCTTCTTTTTTAAATTTCATTGAGTCTTTGGCATCATCATCAATCCTCATAGCCTTATGCCTATAATCTGTTCCAGTATCGATATTTGAAATGACCATACCTCTACCATCAAAATTTTTCCCAAATGGAGCATTAATAGACTTTAGGTAATCAATAGCTTCCTCAACTCCAATTTCCTTTCTGGCATGATTCATCATTGGTTGGACTTTTTGTGATCGTTCAACCGACGAAACACCTTCTATTTGTTTAATTTTGTCCAAATTTTCTGGAGTTGTTTCAATGGCAGCGCCATTAAAAATCGTATTATAGGTATATAAAACTTTTGTATCCTTAAGATTTGATAGTTCCTTAATTACTTTTTCTCGAGATTCTTTATCTTTAAATTCAGCAATATAGACAAGTTTATCTTCTTTTTTCGGATTTTCTGTATCTTTATTTACAAATGAGTTCGCATCATCTCCTTTGGATTGATTGGAGTCTTCTTTGATACTTTCTACTTCGTTACTAGTTTTTTTGTCTATCTCAGACTTTCTACTAACAACTTCTTTTTCCTCAATAACTGTTGTCTTCTTCTCTTCAGTATCCTTTGAAGTTTCTATAACATTATGAAGTTCTTCAGATTGTTCATTGTTTTCTGTTTCTTTATCTGCTACTACTTTTTCTTTATCAGAAATTCTTAAAGCATCTTCAGAACTAGGTGCATCTGCTAAAATTACCTCATTGGGGGCATATGCTGCTAAAATAACTGCAGCAGTAGTTAATGACAATACCGTACTTTTTTTCATTATAATTCCTTCATTTTTTATTTTAAACCCAATAGATAGAAAACTTTAACTTTGCTAGCCTTTGTTATAAAAAGTTTTATGACGTATTATCTAGTGGGATAGAGTAGTACATTTATATATAATTGTTAGCTCTCTGAAAAATAGTATATCAATTAAAAAAATTTAAGTCAAGAAAAATTAACCCAGGTTAATTTTTTTTTTAATCCATGTTAACAAAAAATCTAGTCAATAAATTTTATAGTTAACTGGGTGCAATATAAACTCATTCTTACCATCAAAAATATTATCAATTAACTGAACTAACTACCAAAATCGCAAAAAGGGGGGATAGATACAACTTATACCTCAATAAATATGCAAAAACAACCGCTATAATTTTCAACGGTTGTTTGTAACATATTTAATTTTTAACTCTCATCCTATCTTATATCTTAAGAACCCGCACTTTCGTAGGCATCCAAGCCCCTGTCCCAGAGTTTTAAAGAAATAACAAAGAAAACAAGGGAAATCAAAATCAACCCACCAATGTTAAAGAGCCCGTCTTTGTCCTGCAAGAAATAGCTGGCAGGATAGTAGGCCGTAAAGGCGAAAGGCACGATAAAGCTAATCAACCAACGAAGGAGCGAATTGTAAATGGAAATCGGATACTTGGCAAAGTCATTAAACATATAGAAAATGTAAATCATGGCTCCTGACTGCTTGGTCCAAAAAGCGATACTGGCAGTCGCGATTTTCAAGGAAGTATAGATCAAGGTCGCAAAAGGAATGCAGACTAGAAAAATCAGGAATTTTGGAAGAGTCCAAGCAATGCTTGATACTGTTGTCGCTAATAAAATGCCACCGACCAATAGTTCGCCCAGGGCATCAATCTGAAAGGTCTCAACCAGAATGTGAAAAAGAGGATTAATAGGACGCGTCAGGTACTTGTCAAACTCTCCTTTTCGCACCAAACGTTGCCCCAGTGCCCAGAGATTGTCAAAGAAGAGATGGTCCAATCCCTTGGGAATCAAAGAAAAACCATAGATAAAGGCGATTTCTTGAAAAGTCCATCCTTCTAGGGATGGAATATGTTGAAAGATGACATTGAGAAACAAGAGGTTCAAGCCTTGGGTCAGGAAAACACCTAACACACCAACCACAAAATCAACCTTGTATTCCATGATTTGCTTGATGTATTGTCTGATAAAAATCAGATGCATGCGTTGATATTTTTTCATACTAACCTCCCTGAATGGTGATGAATGACTGGACTCGTTTCCAAATCAACTGAGACAAGCCCACCATCACTATAAGCCAGAAGAACTGGAGCAAAAGCGCTTGAAGAATTTGACTGGCATCGTATTTCCCAACGATAATCATGACCGGAGTATAAATCAAGGATGAAAAAGGCAAGAAGGACAAGATATCAGAAACAATCTTTGGAAAGAAAGCCAAGGGAATCAAACTTCCAGACATAAAGGCCACTATTGAAGTCTTGAGGAGATTGGAACCCCATAAATTTTTAAATACAAAGGCTGAAAATCCAAAGCAGATATTAAAGAAAAAGTTAATCAGATAAGCCAGAGTTAAGCTAAAAAGATAAAGGACAGTTAATCCCAGCACTTCTACCATCCCTTGTCCAGATAAGATTTTCATCAACACAATAACACTTAAAAATGGCAGTCCTACACTGACAAAAATCAACCACTTGGAACCAAGCTCGGTGAAGAGATAAGAGGCCGCAAAATGCACTGGTCGCAATAAGCGCATGATAATGGAACCATCCTTGACCTCCTCACCAATCATAAAGGAGCTATCTGACCTGGTCAAAAGATTAGTCACAAAACTCATAATGATGTAGAGGGTGATATCTGCCATGCTGAAGCCCTGAATCGAAGAATCTTGCGAGGAATCAAAGACCGCCTTCCAGAGATAGAAAGCCACAAAAGCCCCCATGACATCGCCAATCCGATAGAGAATAAAGTTGACTCGATAAGTGATCAACTCCTGAACACCTGCATTGATAAAGGGTTTATAACGTCTCCACAATTTGACCATCTTAGAGCTCCTTTCGGTAGAAGCGACGGATAATATCCTCAATATCCGTATCCAACATCTTCAAATCGCGAATTTCAAAATCAGACAGGGTTTGCTTGATAATATCAGCTGACTGGTAGCGGGAACTATCAAATTCAATATTGAGGCTATTTCCTTGTCTATCAATGGTCATATCAGGCAGGCCTTCATAGTGAGAAAGGAGATGACTTTGACCTGGTACCAGTTCAAAAGAAAGAGTCTTCATCTTGCCAAAGGTTTCCTTGAGCTGGCTAACCGTTCCATCAAAAATCTCTTGCCCCTTGTCAATCATAAAAATCCGATCACAGAGTTGCTCAATGTCACTCAGGTCATGAGTGGTCAAGAGAATGGTTGTTTCTTCCTCCTGATTGATTTGGGTGATAGCCCGACGAATATTGTCCTTGACCGACACATCCAAACCAATGGTCGGTTCATCTAAAAAGAGAACCTTGGGATTATGAAGTAAGGAAGCCGCAATGTCCGCACGCATCCGTTGACCCAGTGAAAGAGTGCGCACGGGGTCCTTGATAAATTCCTTCAAATCCAAGACTTCATTTAAAAAGTCCATGCGCTTATGAAAGAGCGAGTCTGGCACATCGTATATCTCTTTCAAGACCGTATAGGTCTCTTGCAGAGCCAAATCCCACCATAGCTGGGTGCGTTGTCCAAAGACCACACCAATATCCTTAACATAATCCTGACGATTGTCCTGCGGAATCTTACCATTAATCCGACAAAAACCAGATGTCGGTTTCAAAATCCCTGTCAGCATTTTGATGGTTGTCGACTTCCCAGCACCATTTGCCCCGATAAAGCCTAGAATTTGGCCTTTTGGAACCTCAAAGGTTAAATTCTTGACCGCTTCAAAGGTCTGTTTTTCAGGATGAATAAAGGAGCGCAAAGCTCCCTTCAAACCAGGTTCCTTGACTGTCTTCACAAAATTTTTCTGAAGATGTTCCACTTCTATCATTGCCATAAATCTCTCCCTATAGCAAGGAATAGCAACATTGTATTTTTAACTACAAATATCTAAATCCTTACTTTCTACAACTTCTACATTTTATTATTACAGAAGGCTTTATACCAACCTATTATAGTCCAATAAAAACTAGAATGCAAGCGTTTGCCTATGGATTATGAAATTAGAGATTTCTCTCTTAAAATAATACTTTGAAACAAAAATTCTGATTTGATGATTTCCTAGAACACTAAAAAACCCTGCCCATTGGGCAGGGTTTTTGGTAAGAAAAAGAATTTTTTTTAATCGAAAAAATTCACGATTCTACTGTTAATCCTTCAGCATTTAATTATTGTCATCAGTCTAAAATTAAAATGATCTCTAAACCATCAATTACTCTTTAAAAAATCTTCAATCTGAGAAACTATTTCATGACTTTGATAATGATAGAGGTCGTGAGGCGCATCCATATAGACGACTTGAACATTAGACTGGTCGCTTATAAATCTCTCTGCATAACGTTGCCATTCTGATTGGCTAAAACTAGTACCTTCACCGTTAGACACCAGTAATAAGGTGGGAATTTTCGGATTGATGCTAGAAGTAACTTTCTTGGCGTTTTCCTTTACCGTTTGAGATTCATGAAGCATGGCTTGTGACATCAACTGCTTATAAGCTAGAAATCTATATTGTTTTCGTTCAGTTTCAGTCAGAGTTTGATTTTTTATATAAAAAGACTCAGGGAAGTAGCGTAATAAACCAATCTTGCTGCTCCAATATGCCACAGTGAGCAAGGTCTGATTATCCTTTAAATTCTCATAACTTGACGGCAGTGCCCAATCCAGACCAATCAAGGCTTTCACTTCATTAGGATATTTCTCCTGCCAAGCCAGACTCTCAAGACTCGCTATGGAATGAGACAGAATGATAAACGGCCCTGTGATATTTGCTTGCGAAAGAGCTTGGCGAGTCTCAGACAAAACCTCCATCACATCTCTTGAATGATTGCTATCATCACTATAACCATATCCCGCTCGCTCCACGATGACTACCTTATACCGTTTCGATAAGGATTCCGATACATTTTTAAAGTCCAATATGGGAGAAGCAATACCAGCACCTGAGAGAACTACTATAGTCTCAGGTCCATCCCCTTCAACGTAAATATTTATTTGATGTCCATTGACAAGAACTTGTTGTCCCATAGGTGATAGTGAGGCTTCTTCCTTTTCCAAACTGATACGGTGAAAGATGAATGTAGCGAGTAAAAACAAAAGAATGAAACTAAGAATGCCAAGAAACCATTTTTTCAGTATTTTCATAGCATTATTGTACAAAAAATAGAACCTTTTAGCAACTTAAGATTGGTTCTTCTACAGTATATTCGCTATATATCCAGACACAAAAAACCCACCCAATGGGCAGGTTTCATCTGTATTGTTCAGCTAGATTATGCTTTACCTTCTGAACCGAATACGTCGATACGTTCTTCAACAGCTTCTGTAATTGCTTCGAAACCTGGTTTCAAGAATTTACGTGGGTCAAAGAGTTTCTTCTTATCGTATTCTGCTTCGTTTGCTTCGTATTCAGCAACAAATTTACGAGTTGCGTTAGCAAATGCGATTTGGCATTCAGTGTTAACGTTAACTTTCGCAACACCAAGTTTGATAGCTGCTTGGATTTGGTCATCAGGAATACCTGAACCACCATGCAATACGATTGGGAAGCCTGGAACTGCTTCTGTCAATTTTTGCAAGTGATCAAGGTGAAGACCTTTCCAGTTTGCTGGGTAAGGACCGTGGATGTTACCGATACCAGCTGCCAAGAAGTCAATACCAGTTGCAACCATTGCTTTAGCATCTTCAATTGGAGCCAATTCGCCATCACCAATGATTCCGTCTTCTTCACCACCGATAGTACCAACTTCAGCTTCTACTGATACGCCGTTTGCATGAGCAAATTCTACAACTTTACGAGCTTTTTCAAGGTTTTCTTCAACTGGAAGGTGTGAACCGTCAAACATAACTGAAGTATAACCAACTCGGATACATTCAAGTGCATCTTCATAATGACCATGGTCAAGGTGAATAGCAACTGGTACAGTAATTCCCATTGATTCTACAAGGTTTTCGATGAGAAGTTTACATACTTTGTAACCACCCATGTATTTCGCAGCACCCATAGAAGTTTGGATCAAAACTGGAGCTTTTTTAGCTTCTGCTGCACGCAAGATAGCTTGAGTCCACTCAAGGTTGTTTGTGTTAAATCCACCAACTGCATAACCGTTGTCACGAGCTGCTTGGACAAATTTTTCTGCTGAAACGATTGCCATTTGTCAGGCCTCCTATATATTTTTTGGGACATCCCATTTACATTGTTCATTTTATCACTTTTTGATAAAAAAAGCTAGTTTTTCCCATGCTTTAGATTGAATTTCTTCCAATCCAATCAATGTAAACCCTTTCTTTTTTAATCTTGGCTAACTCTAGGAAAGCGTATAAAGAAAGTCAAGCGATCATCCTGCCTTTCAAAACGATAAGGCAATTTCTCATGTTCTAATAAACTTTTGACCACAAAGATCCCCATCCCCGAACCCTTGGCCTTGCGACTAGCATTTCCAGAAAAAGACTGGGCCAATTGTTCTTGTTCTTCAGGACTACAGCTATTCTCGATAAAGAGTTCTCCTTCTCTCTCGCCAATGTAGACCAGGCCACCTGGAGTGGAGTGCTTGATAGCATTACTGATGAGATTCGATAGGATTAGTTTCATGACAGATGGGTTTATGTATGCCTGCTGATGGGTTAGGTTAATGTCTACCTGAAGTTCTCTCTCCTTGGCTAGTAAAGCATAATTCTTGACTAGACTTTGCGTCATCTGAAGGAGGTCAACCTTTTCTTTCTCCTCTCGCAATTCCTGAACAGAAGAAAGAGACAATATCTGGAGAACGTGATGACTGAGGTCATCCACAATCCCCAAGGCAACTCCCAGATAGTGGTCTCTATCTCTATAGCGACCGATATTTTCTTTCATATTCTCAATCAGGATTTTCAAACTGGCCAGAGGTGTTTTCAATTCATGAGAAGCCCCTCGTAGAAACTCAACCTTCATCTTCTCCAGCTGGAGAATAGCTTCATTCTTGTCATGCAAGTCCGCAATAACAGTCAAAAGATGCTGGTAAAGGCTATTGATTTGTTCCTTGAGATCACCAATCTCATCCTTAGAGTCCACGCGCAATCGCACTTGGGCATCCAAATCCATCATCCGACGGGTCACTCGCTTGATTTCCAAAATCGGTGCAACAATGGTCCGAGCATAGATGTAGGCCACCAAGAGGGAAATCAGAAAGGATGCCAGCAAGGTATAGGGAAGAAACTGGAGACTGATCTGCTCTGCTTCTTTTTGCAAATCCATGGAAGCTAGAAACTGAAGAGTCATAGTGCTACCATCTTGCGTTTTTACCTCGCGTTCCTCAATGAAGAGTGAAGTTGTCTGGCGAGCTGTATCTAGTGGAAAATTATCCTTAACCTCTAACTTGTCCTCAGTCATCTCACCCTTAACGGACCCTTTGATATCACTGGTCTGGGAATACAAATCTAACACTTGCTCGATACTTTGCCTATCCTTTCCTTCTAGGGACTGGGCAATAGCTGTCGCTTTCTGACCAATGGTTTCCTGACGGTGGCTCAGATAAGTCGATGGAAAGAGAAAATAAATAGCTAAATGAAGACAAATAACCAGAACACTAAAAATCGAGAAGGTATAGATAAATATTTTAGTAAATAGACCTGTTCGTTTCATTTTCGCTCCAATTTATAACCAACATTGCGCACAGTGAGTATACAATCCAAGTCTAGCTTTTTCCGCAGTTCCTTGATATAGACATCAATGACACGGTCAAAGGGAACCTCATCTGTCACCTTCCAGACCGCATCAATTATCTGAGAACGAGTCAAGGCCCGTCCCTCATTTTTCACCAGATAGTCCAGAATTTCCAACTCTTTGGCATTGATGGCCACTTCTTGACCTGCGAGGCTTGCACTATAGCTTTCAAAGTCTACCTTGGTATCCTTATAAGAGAAGATTCGTCCTGTATCGTAGTAGCGCTTGAAAATCGCGTCCACCCTCACTTTTAAGAGAGACAGGGAGAAGGGTTTTTCCAGATAACCGTCTGCTAGAGAAGCAAAAGCACTCATCTTGTATTCCTCATCCTGAAAGGCGGTCAGCATCAAGACAGGAACCTGACTGGTCTTACGAATCTCAGCTAGGACTTCTAGGCCATTAAGCTTGGGCATCTGGATATCCAGTAGTACTAGAGCAACTTCATAGCTGGAAAATTTTTCCAAAGCTTCTTGTCCATCTGCTGCTTCAATGGTTTCATAACCACAATCCGTCAAATAGTCACTGATCCCCTCACGGATCATCTCTTCATCTTCTACAATTAAAATTTTCATAGAAAAAATTTTTCACATTCCTTTAAATTTCTTGTAAATTATCTCAGTTTCATCCTGATAGGAAGAGTCCTTATCAAGACAAAACAGATAAAAATGCTACCTATATTATACCCCATTTAGGGGAGAATAGGTAGCAAGTTTTTTATTCGCTATCGAGCAAGAGCTCTTTTGGTTGTTTTCTGAGGATATTGCTTGAAGCAAGCGCCATAACGAGAACCACTAGAACCAAGGCAAGGACAAAGATGATGATAAAGTCTGATGTCTGAATGGAAATGTCTAGGCTCGACAAGGTCTTGCTAAAGCCGTCTACTTCTGCACCACCACCAAGGTTAGAGGCTTGAGCAGCCTTGCTGGCTTGCTTGGCAACACCTGAAGTGACATTGGCAAGAACAGTATTTCCGATTGCTCGAGCTGTGTAGTTGGCTAGGAAGTAAGCCGAAACGAGAGCAGGGATGGCAATCAGGATAGATTCGGTGATGAATTGCCCCAAGATACTTGCCTGCTTGAGACCGATAGAGAGGAGGATTCCCACTTCCTTGCGACGGGCGTTGATCCAAAGGCTGAGCAAGAGTGCAAGGAGAAGGACTGAGAAGCTCAAGCTACCCCAGAAGAGGAGGTTGGCCATCTTGTACATACCAGAGATGGATTGCTCTAGAGCTGGGTAGTTAGAGGAGCTCTTCACAAGTGTGTAGCTCTTCCAGTTGATACCACTGATACCATTCAACTCTTTCATGACGTCATCCAAGTTCTTGTCTGCTGTTACAAAGAAGGTTGCGTCCCCATAAATAGCTGTGTCTTCTGTGTATCCATAAAGTTTTGCAGCAGTGTGAATGTCTGTGATAGCTGTGTTTTCATAGAGCTCTTGTGAGTAGGTTACTGCTGACTTATTGTGACCATCAAAGAGTCCCTTGATTGTCACTTCGACTGTTTCCTTGGCACCTTTTTCATTGTCTGCATCGTAAATATTGGAGTCCAATTTGATCTTATCTCCGACTTTCCAACCGTGTTTGGCTGCCAAGTCCTTGTGCATGAGAATCTTGTCCTTGTCGTCGTTGGTTAAGTGCTCACCTTCGACCAGCTTATATGAACCAGAGACAAACTTGTCTTCTTTAGAGGAGTCATTGACACCTGTAATCATCAAGCTGCTTCCAAACCGTTTGGCACGGTCAGCAGTGAGATTTTTCTTGGTTTCTGGTGTTTCGATGAGATCGTATCCAGTCAAATCTCCGATGGCGTTGATGCGTTTAACATAAGACTCGATGGCCTTGTTTTCGGTGATTTTTTTGATATCCTCACCCTTGATATTCCCAGAACCACGTGGCGTTCCTTGATTGACGCGACGATTGATTTGCATGGAGAAGCTATTGGTAATATTTTTAAATGTCTCCTGAGAAGCCTTGGCAGTAGCTCCCTTGATCGACAAGCCGACCAAACTTAAGCTCGCCATGAGGAGAATAATCAGGAAGATAACAATCGATTTGAAAAACTTCCTTGTAACATAGGCAAATGCGTTGTGTAACATAGGTTTCCTTTCTAGATTTGATTCGTTTTTATCATTCTATCAAAACAAACTCATCTTATTTTGTAGTATTGCGAGTTTCAGTTAGTTTCTTATCCTTCAATTCAAGTGTAATATCTGACGCTTGTGCCACTTCTTTACTGTGGGTGACGACGATTACACATTTACCTGTTTTCTCGGCAAGTGATTTGAGCAGTTCGATAATATCTCCAGCAGTTTTAGGGTCCAGATTTCCTGTTGGCTCATCAGCTAGAATAACTGGAGCTTCTGAGACTAAACTGCGAGCGATGGCTACACGTTGCTGTTGACCACCTGATAACTGGAGAACATTCCGCTTGATCTGACTTTCATCCAAACCAAGCTCAAGAAGTGTATCCTTGCTTGCCTTTTTGTTGACCAAGCGGATATTTTCCAGCGGAGAAAGATAATCTATCAAGTTATAATTTTGAAAGACCAGGGAAATATGGTGCATGCGATGGTAAGAATACCCCTTATTCCGAATGTCCTCTCCTTGGAAAAGGATAGAACCTTCAACAGGGCTATCTAGACCAGCCAGTAGGGACAAGAGAGTGGATTTTCCTGCTCCTGACTCACCAATGATACTATAAAATTTTCCGGGTTCAAAATTATACTTGATCTGATATAAAACTGCTTCAGCAGTGTTCTTATAACGGTAGGTAACATCTTGCAATTGTAATAAAGTCATGATTTCTCCTTCTTAACTAATAGATGATAAAATTTCTTTCGGCGATTTTCTAAATAAGAATAGGAAACAAAGGGCTACAGACAAGCAACCAATCAGGAGCAGAAAGACATAGGATTCTGCAAAGGATAGGAGACTAGTTGATAGACCGCTTGCTTTGGCCAGCGTGTCTTGTAAGGTTGCCTGATCTCCACTGGCTAGTACAGTTTGGAGCAGATAGGATGTGATGGCATTTCCAGCGATAAAGGATGGAAGCAAAGCTCCGAGAGATACCAACACTACCTCTAAACAGAACTGTAGGAAGATCGAGCTCTTGCTTTTTCCAAGTGCGAGTAAAATTCCCACTTCGTAGACTCTTTCTCTCAACCAGAGAGACAAGACCAAGATTAATGCTCCTGCTCCTGCTATCAACATCCCATAAAGGAAGATGGTGAGGAAGGTTTGGAAGGTTGCAACTGAGTCTTTGATTTGTTCAAAGGCCTTGTTTTCCTTCTCGACTTGGTAGCCTTGACTTTCCAAAGCCAAGTTTTCCACCTGCTTCATGAGTCCGTCCATTTCCTTAGGATTTTCTACATAGAAGCGCGCTGCACTGACTTGAGCTTCACTATTTCCCAGAAGGGTTTGGCTACTTTCATAGTCTGTAAAGACCTGGTTTTCACTGAAGTCGGAAGACAAGCCTGTGAACTTTTCTTGTTTCTTACCAGAAAAGATGCCGACAATTTCAAAATCAACTGTTTGCCCCTTTCCAGCTTCGGACTGACCAGCATCCAAGCGAATCTTGTCGTGAAGCGAAAGAGCGTTCTTCTTAGCCAACTCTTCGTGGATCAGGATTTTCTTGGAATCTCCTTTTTGAAGGTGTCGCCCTTCTTTTAGATTGAAAGCCGAACTGGTAAAGGTGACATCCTTGGATGAATCTTCAAGAGCCGTTAAGCTAACCAAGTTCTTGTCCGCAGCCGACAAATCATCACGTTCTACGCTCTGCTCACCACTCACCGCTTCCTTGTCTTTCAGTTTTGCGACCATTTCGAGTTCAGGAGAGACATTTTCCAGCCCCTTAATCTTGCTCACGGATGCTAGATTAGACAATTTGAAGGTCTGTCCATTTTCTATCTTTTTGATAGAAAACGAAGTATTGAGTGATTTGTAAAGATTGCTTTCTACTGTTTTGTTGGACTTCATCAGAGTCAAACAAGCTGAAATTCCGGCCAATAGGACCAATAAAATCAGAAATAAAATAAAACTTCTCAGTCGTTTTCTGCTGACATAAGCCCAAGCTCTTTGGATTGGATTCATTTGTCACCTCCATATTTGTAAGACTATTATAAAATCCAAATATGAAATGTTTATGAAATCAAAAATTTTTTTTGATTTATTTTTTGAAAAAACAAAAAAGCTAGCAAACGCTAACTTTTCTTCATATATAAGGATAAATAGTACCAATCAAAAATCTACTTCATTTTATAAATGTTGGCACCGTCTTTCAGCTTAGCATTTTCCATTTCCTAAGTTCTTCATTTTCTGACTTGTGTCTGAGAAAATTCTTGATAGAATGAAATGAAAAACTCAGTTTAAATGTTCTGATACAATGACTGTTCTTTATGCCAATATTTTTCGATATACGAAACGTAGCCTCTAGTTTTCTTTGTAAAAACAAAAAGAGCCAGCCAAAGCTAACTCTTATCCTATGCGGAGAGAGGGACTTGAACCCTCACGACCTAAAGCGGTCACAGGATCCTTAGTCCTGCGCGTCTGCCAATTCCGCCATCCCCGCGTCGATTACTTTACTAGTATATCAACTTTCAAAATCTTTGTCAACACTTTTTTCAGATTTTTTTCATTTTTCCAAGGGAATTATTCTTGGATTTCAGCCAGATTTTCATCCAGCAACTTGGCTCCCAAAGTGTTCTTAAAATGACCAAGAGCAAACTGATGATTTTCTGGCCAAATAGAGGCAACTGCAGGCTTGACAATCTCGATTTGATAACCTAAATTATAGGCATCAATAGCCGTATGAAGAACACAAATATCCGTCAAAACACCTGTTAAGATAACAGTAGTAACCCGACGTTCTCGCAGGCGAATATCGAGGTCCGTTCCTGAAAATGCTGAATAGTGCCGCTTGTCCATCCAAAAGACGCGGCTATCCACCTCATGTTCAGCATAAAAGTCAGCTAGGGGACCATAGAGGTTGCGGCCACTAGTCCCGATGATGTTGTGTGGCGGAAAGAGCTTGCTTTCTGGGTGAAATGTATCCTTCTCTTCATGGGCATCAATGGTGAAAAAGATATAGTCCCCACGTTCAAAAGCCAATCTGGTTACCTGATCAATGGCTTTTGATATGGCTTGAGCAGGTGCCCCTGCAGTCAGCTTTCCATGGTCTGCTACGAAATCCTCTGTATAGTCAATCGAGATTAAAGCCTTTGCCATTAGTAGTCCCTCTTTTTCACTTCCTCAAAAATATCACCAATTAAAACTTTGAGATAAGTCCCCTTCATTCCGAGTGAACGGCTCTCAATAATTCCTGCTGACTCCAGTTTACGAAGCGCATTGACAATCACAGAACGCGTAATTCCAATACGGTCTGCAATAACAGATGCAGTCAGCTGTCCTTCATTTCCATCCAGCTCAGCTAAAATAGCTGATACGGCACGAAGTTCTGAATAGGAAAGGGTGTTGACCGCCATGGTAACAGCCGTACGACGGCGAATATTTTTCTCATCCTCTTCACGTTGGAAGTTCAAGAGTTGAATCCCTACCACCGTGCTCGCAATCTCAACAAGGATTAAATCTTCATCTTCAAATTTCTTATCATTGCGCCAAATAATCAACGAACCTAGGCGAATCCCTGATACATGAATCGGAGCAATGGTCGTCAAACCATCTGGAAAGTCCGCACGACTCTCTACAGGGAAAATGGTCAAATCATGTTCAACAGGAAGGTTGGCTTCCGTATCATAGATCATGTTTGCACCTTGAATATAATCATCTGGAAAAATCTTAGTTTGAAAAAACTGTTCTACACGATCTGTATTCGTTTTATAACGCATGAAGTAGCCTAAAAGGCGCCCCTTGCTATTCACAATACAAGCGTTACAATCAATAATATCTGCCAACTGGCGTGTAATCGCATTATAGGGAAGTTCATCTTGAAGTTGCTCCTCTGAGCGTTTCAAAATAGAAGTAATTTTTCTTGTTTTTTCTAATAAATGTGCCATTTTTTACCTCGCATTTAATCGCTACCATTATAACATAAAGAGCGTGAATTTTCAATTATTATCTGAAAATTGCTTATTTAATTACAATTTTGAACAGCAAAAATATTTTAGAAAAATGAGTTCTTTTGTGTTGACAGCTGAATTATTTTTTGTTAATATAACATTATAAGAAGATGACATGGTAAATCCCTTTCCGTTTCACCTATCCTTTACTATCACCATCTTCTTTTACCCTTGGTCTCCTTATATATAAAAGCGATTCACAATGTGAATCGCTTTTTCCTATTTGTCTCCTTTGTTACGAATAACAAAGCCAGTCTTCTTTTCACTTGAAGTGTTGTGAGGTTTTTTATTGTCTTTATTACGATAGCGTCTGTCTTTATCAAAATGATCGTTCCCGCGGCTGCCTTTTTTGAAAACATCACGGCGACCACCACGACGGTTATCTCCTCGACGATTGTCGCGTCCACGATTACCTCCAGAACGTCCATTTCCTGACGGTTTGAACGGCAGTGGTTTTTCACGCGCAATCTCCACTTCAGGAAGGCTGTCTGGATCTTGGACTGTCAGACTCAAGATATACATAGCCAATTCTTCTGGACTAAATTCTGCAGCTAACTTACGAGCATCTTTAGCAAATTTCTCAAAGTTCCCACGAATAGTTTCATCCGCAAAATCACGTTCGATTTTCTTGAGAGCTACTTGTTTCTTAGCTTGGAAGGCTTCTTCAGCTGTCGCTGGTTTAAGACCTTTCATGCGTTTCTTAGTCAAGTTTTCGATGATTTGAAGGTAGCCCATTTCATTTGGTGCTACGAAAGTAATAGATTGACCTGACTTACCAGCACGACCTGTACGCCCGATACGGTGAACGTAACTTTCAGGATCTTGTGGAATATCGTAGTTATAGACATGGGTCACACCTGAAATATCCAAACCACGTGCTGCCACGTCTGTCGCAACTAGAACATCAAGATTACCATTTTTAAAATCACGAAGGACACGAAGACGTTTGTTTTGATCCAAATCACCATGAATTCCTTCTGCACGGAAACCACGGATTTTAAGTCCACGAGTCAATTCATCCACACGACGTTTGGTACGGCCAAATACGATAGCAAGTTCTGGTTGTTCCACATCCATGAGACGTGTCATGGTATCAAATTTTTCTTGTTCCTTGACACGGATATAGTACTGATCCACCAATTCTGTTGTCAATTCCTTGGCAGCAATCTTGACATGCTCAGGATCTTTCATAAACTGAACGCCGATACGTTTGATAGCGTCTGGCATAGTTGCTGAAAAGAGCAAGGTTTGACGATTTGCAGGGACACGGGAAATGATGGCTTCAATGTCTTCAAGGAAGCCCATGTTGAGCATTTCATCCGCTTCGTCAAGGATGAGGGTTTCAATATCTTGTAATTTCAAGGCCTTCCGTTTAATCAAGTCCAAGAGACGGCCTGGTGTTCCTACCACGATGTGAGCACCCGATTTAAGGGCCTTGATTTGTTTTTCAATGCTGGAACCACCGTAAACTGAGCGAACTTTCACTCCTTTGCTACGACCAAAGCGGAACAGTTCCTCTTGACTTTGGACAGCGAGTTCACGAGTTGGAGCGATGACCAAGGCTTGAATAGTCGCTTCTTCTGTACGGATTTTTTCAAGGGTTGGCAAGCCAAAGGCTGCAGTTTTTCCTGTACCAGTCTGAGCTTGACCAATGACATCCTTGCCTTCAAGGGCCAAGGGAATAGTCTGTTCTTGGATAGGACTGGCTTCTACAAATCCAGCTTTTTCAATCTCTGCTAGCAAATCAGCAGACAAGTTAAATTCATTAAATTTCACGTTATTCTTCTTTCTAAAGGTGGTGCGAAGCCACCCTATAGCGCGTAGTTTATACTTTTCTTTTCATGACGTATCTTCTACAAAAATGAGATACCGTGTTGCTTCTTTTCCACGAAAGAAAAGTACTAGTTTCTTTGCAACCTATCTAGTATAACACAAGAGAGGGGCAAAAGATAGTAGAATCCATTAGGAAAACTATGTAAACGATTTATTATCCATTGAATTAGAATTATAGAAGTTTTTGATAGACTTTTTGATCGGAAATCATTTCCCGTAGCAGATTTGTGCAAAAAGTGTTTTCTTATGCTAGAATGAAAATCGAATAGGAGGACTATAAATGTTAACATATGATTTAATCGTTATTGGATTTGGTAAAGCTGGGAAAACACTAGCTGGTAAATTGGCTTCAGCTGGCAAAAAAGTTGCCCTCGTTGAACGTAGCAAAGCTATGTACGGTGGAACTTGTATCAACATCGGTTGTATCCCAACTAAAACCTTGCTAGTTGCTGCTGAGAAAGATTTGTCTTTTGAAGAAGTCATTGCTACCAAAAATACTATCACTAGTCGCCTCAACGGTAAAAACTATGCGACTGTTGCTGGTACAGGCGTGGATATCTTTGATGCGGAAGCTCACTTCCTTTCAAACAAAGTCATCGAAATCCAAGCTGGTGATGAAAAACAAGAACTAACTGCTGAAACAATCGTCATCAACACTGGTGCTGTTTCAAATGTCTTGCCAATCCCTGGACTTGCTACAAGTAAGAATGTCTTTGACTCGACTGGTATTCAAAACTTGGACAAATTGCCTGAAAAACTTGGTGTCCTTGGTGGCGGAAATATCGGTCTTGAATTTGCAGGCCTTTACAACAAACTTGGAAGCAAGGTTACAGTCCTAGATGCCTTGGATACTTTCCTACCTCGTGCAGAACCTTCCATCGCAGCTCTTGCTAAGCAATACATGGAAGAAGACGGTATTGAATTGCTTCAAAATATCCGTACTACTGAAATCAAAAATGACGGTGACCAAGTTCTCGTCGTAACTGAAAACGAAACTTACCGTTTTGACGCCCTTCTCTACGCAACTGGACGTAAACCAAATGTCGAACCACTTCAACTTGAAAATACAGATATCGAACTTACTGAACGTGGTGCTATCAAAGTAGATAAACATTGTCAAACAAACGTTCCTGGTGTCTTTGCAGTCGGAGACGTCAACGGTGGACCTCAATTTACTTACATTTCACTTGATGACTTCCGTGTTGTCTACAGCTACCTTGCTGGAGATGGCAGCTACACTCTTGAAGACCGTCTCAATGTGCCAAACACTATGTTCATCACACCTGCACTTTCACAAGTTGGTTTGACTGAAAGCCAAGCAGCTGATTTGAAACTTCCATACGCAGTGAAGGAAATCCCTGTTGCTGCCATGCCTCGTGGTCACGTAAATGGAGATCTTCGCGGTGCCTTCAAAGCAGTTGTCAATACTGAAACAAAAGAAATTCTTGGAGCAAGTATCTTCTCAGAAGGTTCTCAAGAAATCATCAACATCATCACTGTTGCTATGGACAACAAGATTCCTTACACTTACTTCACAAAACAAATCTTCACTCACCCAACCTTGGCTGAGAACTTGAATGACTTGTTTGCGATTTAAGATTTCAAATATTCTACACAAGACAAGTATCCATTTTGGTGCTTGTCTTTTTCTATCCAATCCATAGTTTCCTTACAAGATTATTTGTGCTTTTAGCTGTAAAAGCTTATAATATAGGTGTAGGATGTTGTCTTCATTTTCTGTTCAAAAAGGAGACTAGTCACATGGAAAAGCAAGTTAAACTACCAACACACTCTCCTTTTTCCTTTCTATTTAAAGGAAAAAATCCGGCTATGAAAACACTGGTTTTCTGTGTTAGTACAGTCTTCATTTTTCTCCTGCTTTGCTGGGTACTTTTTCGCTTGATTTCACCTCAAAAACAGCGATTCACAGTCAATCAAGCTGCTGATTTTTACCTTGTTAATTCGAAATCCATTCAAAGTTATCAGTTGCAAAACGATCAGTTTCAGCTCATAAAGACTGAAGGCGTCTCCATTGCAGAAGATGTCAATTTCTGGTTTCCTCAGGGACGGTTTGACAATCGCTATCTCGTCTTTTCATCTGGAAATACCAGAGGGAAGGCATCCACTCAGAACATCGTATCTCTTGACTTTCAGACAGGGGACATCCAGAAAACTTCAACTCCCTTCTATGCTTATTCGGGAGCTGGAGTATCAGATAAGTTCTTCTACACGGGCCAAACTACAACTGAGGATGGGGTGCTCTGTATGTTTGACATCTCAGGAAAGCTGATTACTCAGAAAACATTCTCCGAGTCCACTTCCTTTCCAATCCAGTTTCATGGAAGAAGGAATCGCCTCTACCTCGGTCTGGGATTTCACGATGAGTCTCGTCAACGACCCGCTTTAGTGTTTGATGGATATTTAGTTGAATTGGACGAAAAGGACCAACTAAAGGAATTGTCTCGCACACCTCTGACAAGCGAAGGAAAGATCGTTGAAATGTTGACTTCTTCTGAATTAATCGGTGACAATTATTACAGTAGCGTTGCTTATACTCGAAATACAGAAACTTTCTCCAAAGATCCAGACAATCGCATACTTGTCATGAACTTGTCTAGTAAGGAAAAGCACTTCATCAAGCTACCAGAGGACAATCCCAATCTTCTTTATAAAACACCGAAAGAGGACCGTTTGATTGTAAAACATGAGGCGGATGGAAATGATCGCTGTGCCTTATCTATTGTCAATCTCTCTGATGAATCTAGCTATCTGATTAATGTCAGAAAAGATTTGCCTGACTCCACAGAAGAGATAATACACATCGATACAAGTTTGACAAACAAGATATTGGTCGTAACCAATCAACATTTGTTATTGTATTCTTTAGAAAATGGCCAACTTCTAACTAAAACAAAACTGGAACTGAAACAAAACGACTTCCCAATCGCAACTTGGTTTCAGAACTAATCACTCACAGCCCTCTTCGGGCTGTTTTTGTTTCTACGAAATCTCAAATCTATCTTTTCTTTCTTTTATGATATAATGTCCAAACTTTACTTAGCAGTCCTAATTATATATTGAGTCTCAGGTCACTCTTTCAAATATCAGCAATACATATGACTTTGAATAACTCGCTTCAGCTCATCATTTTATGGGTAATTTAAAAAGTATATTTTGCAATGATTGTTTCATGCCTAATTAGTAAATTATCCACTCTTTGCGCGGATCGTATGTGTATTTTCATCGTTTGTGGAAAGGTTTTACCGTTTGCAAATTGATGGCTAAGTCGATATATTTTTTCTTCTTAAATATTTTCCAAATTATTTAATCTTTTTAAAGATAAGAATCACTTTCTAATCAATCAAAGGATACTTCAAATTTCTTCATTCTTGATAATATGAGCAATACCCTGCAAAATGTTTAAACTTTATCATTGTAAAAAATATCGAAAGAAATCCCACATTACATTAGTATATATTTGGTATGGGATGAAATTGACTTTCGAAAACATTAACTATATAATGTCTGTAAACAATAAATAATGAGGTAACGATTATGAATAAAACAGAATTACTGTTACAAAGACTAGATGATATTGGTCAGTCTCTAAAAGATTCTAGACAAGCACTAGCTTTGCTGGCACTTGGTTCTTGCGGAGTAGAAAGAGACCGATTGGATCAATACTCAGATTTGGATTTTTTTGTTATTGTAAAAGATGGCTACAAGCAGGCCTATATACAAGATCTAACTTGGTTAAGTAATCTAGAACCAATTGCATTTCACTACCAAAATACAGTGGACGGACATAAAGTTCTATTTGAAGATGATGTTTTTTGTGAATTTGCTGTCTTTGAAGCTCATGAACTAGTAAACATTCCCTTCGCTGAAGGCAAGATTATCTGGAAGGAGGTCGGTTTTGATGGAACAATCTGCCAGCCACAAAGATTGCCATCAAAAGAAAATAGAGACCGTGAATGGCTGTTGGGAGAAATTTTATGCAATCTATATATAGGACTAGGTCGCTATCAACGAGGCGAAAAATTGGCTGCTTATGATTTCATCCAAAACAGATCCGTCAAGCTTTGGACCGAACTAATCAATTTGGAAAAAACCTCTAAATCTGATTTTATAGATATTTTTAACAGCAACAGAAGATTTGAAAAAGGTTATCCAAACGAGGCCAAACAATTACCCTACTTTTTGCAAGGTTACGAACGAATTTCTGAATCTGCTCAGGCACTCCTAGAATATCTTGATAAACACTATCCTCTTAACGCATTTATAAAAGAAAAAATTCGTAATTTATTATAAAAGAGACTTTCCAAAAAATAATCTAAATCCCAAAAGTTAGGTATCTCTGTCAGTTATAATGGATTAATGAAATTTTAAAACCTGTAGAGGATAATCGATGTCCTCTCCTTTCTTATATTCAGAGTGAGAAAGATTTATTTCTTAAAGTTGCCAAAGTTATCAAATCCAAAGATATTGTATTTGATTGGTTTGGTTTAATCAGAACCTAAAAAGCACTTCTAAGGTTACTTCTTTAGTTGTTCTTAGAGGTTACTTTAGTTATTGGACTGCTGGGCGCAGTATGATATAATAGAAACATGAAATTAAAAACTACTTTGGGCCTCCTAGCTGGGCGTTCTTCTCACTTCGTTTTAAGCCGTCTTGGCCGCGGAAGTACGCTCCCAGGAAAACTCGCCCTTCAATTTGATAAAGATATTTTACAAAATTTAGCTAAGAACTACGAGATTGTCGTGGTCACTGGAACCAACGGGAAAACCCTGACAACTGCCCTCACTGTCGGCATTTTAAAAGAAGTTTATGGTCAGGTTCTGACAAATCCTAGTGGTGCCAACATGATCACAGGAATTACAACAACCTTCTTGACCGCCAAATCTTCTAAAACTGGGAAAAACATTGCCGTCCTCGAAATTGACGAGGCCAGTCTTTCTCGTATCTGTGACTATATCCATCCTAGCCTTTTTGTCATCACTAACATTTTCCGTGACCAGATGGACCGCTACGGTGAAATTTACACAACTTATAACATGATTTTGGATGCCATTCGTAAGGTTCCTACGGCTACTGTTCTCCTCAATGGTGACAGTCCACTTTTCTACAAGCCAGCTATTCCAAATCCTGTTCAGTATTTTGGTTTTGACTTGGAAAAAGGACCAGCCAAACTAGCTCACTACAATACCGAAGGGATTCTCTGCCCTGACTGTCAAGGCATCCTCAAATATGAGCACAATACCTATGCCAACTTGGGGGCCTATATCTGTGAAAATTGTGGCTGCAAACGTCCTGAACTCGACTATCGTTTGACAGAACTGGTTGAGTTGACCAACAATCGCTCTCGCTTTGTCATCGACGGACAAGAATACGGTATTCAAATCGGTGGACTCTACAACATCTACAACGCTCTCGCTGCGGTTGCTATTGCCCGTTTTCTCGGGGCTGATTCGCAACTCATCAAGCAAGGATTTGATAAGAGCCGTGCTGTCTTTGGACGCCAGGAAACCTTCCATATCGGTGATAAAGAATGTACTCTTGTCTTGATTAAAAATCCTGTTGGTGCTACCCAAGCTATCGAGATGATCAAACTAGCGCCTTATCCATTTAGTTTATCTGTTCTCCTTAATGCCAACTATGCTGATGGAATTGATACTAGCTGGATCTGGGATGCGGACTTTGAACAAATCACTGACATGGACATTCCAGAAATTAACGCTGGTGGTGTTCGTCATTCTGAAATCGCACGCCGTCTTCGAGTGACTGGCTACCCAGCTGATAAAATCACTGAAACAAGTAGTCTGGAACAAGTTCTCAAGACCATTGAGAACCAAGACTGCAAACATGCCTATATCCTGGCTACCTATACTGCTATGCTGGAATTCCGAGAACTGCTGGCTAGTCGTCAGATTGTTAGAAAGGAGATGAACTAATGGTTTATACTTCACTTTCCTCAAAAGCTGGCAATTACCCTTATCAGCTCAACATTGCCCACCTCTATGGAAACCTCATGAATACCTACGGGGACAACGGCAATATCCTCATGCTCAAGTATGTGGCTGAAAAACTGGGAGCTCATGTAACAGTTGATATCGTTTCTCTCCATGATGACTTTGACGAAAATCACTACGATATCGCCTTTTTCGGTGGTGGTCAAGACTTTGAACAAAGTATCATCGCAGGCGATCTACCTGCCAAGAAAGAGAGCATTGACAACTACATCCAAAACGATGGTGTGGTTCTAGCCATCTGCGGTGGTTTCCAACTATTGGGCCAATATTATGTTGAAGCTTCCGGTAAACGTATCGAAGGGCTAGGGGTCATGGGCCACTACACCCTCAACCAGACCAATAACCGTTTTATCGGTGACATCAAGATTCACAATGAAGACTTCGACGAAACCTACTATGGATTTGAAAATCACCAGGGCCGTACCTTCCTTTCTGATGACCAAAAACCGCTGGGTCAGGTTGTCTATGGGAATGGAAATAACGAAGAAAAGATCGGCGAAGGGGTTCATTATAAGAATGTCTTTGGTTCCTACTTCCACGGACCTATCCTCTCTCGTAATGCCAATCTGGCTTATCGCCTAGTCACCACTGCCCTCAAGAAGAAATACGGTCAGGATATCCAACTCCCTGCCTATGAAGACATTCTCAGTCAAGAAATCGCTGAAGAATACAGCGACGTAAAAAGCAAGGCAGACTTTTCTTAAACCAAGAAAAACTAGATCAAAGAACTCCGCTATCTTGTCGGAGTTCTTTTTGCCTGCCCTTTTACCCTTCTCCCTTGCATTTTCTCTCTTTTTTTGCCAAAATAGAGGGGTAGAAAGAAGGTAGCATATGTCTAAATTACAACAAATCCTAACATATCTTGAATCAGAAAAACTAGACGTCGCTGTCGTATCTGACCCCGTCACTATCAATTACCTCACTGGCTTTTACAGTGATCCCCATGAACGCCAAATGTTCCTCTTTGTTCTAGCGGATCAGGAACCTCTCCTCTTTGTCCCAGCTCTTGAAGTGGAGCGTGCAAGTAGCACTGTGTCCTTCCCAGTTGTGGACTATGTGGATTCTGAAAATCCATGGCAAAAAATCAAAAATGCCTTGCCACAGCACGACTTCAAACGTGTCGCTGTTGAGTTTGATAATCTCATCTTGACCAAATACCATGGTTTGAAAACAGTTTTTGAAACTGCTGAGTTTGAAAACCTCACTCCTCGCATCCAACGCATGCGCCTCATCAAATCAGCCGATGAAGTCCAAAAAATGATGGTTGCAGGTCTCTATGCTGATAAAGCTGTAAAAGTTGGTTTTGACAATATCTCTCTTGATAAAACAGAGACAGATATCATCGCCCAAATCGACTTCGCCTTAAAGCGTGAAGGCTATGAAATGAGTTTTGATACCATGGTCTTGACTGGTGATAATGCTGCAAATCCACACGGAATTCCCGGTGCAAACAAGGTCGAAAAAGACGCCCTTCTCCTCTTTGACCTGGGTGTTATGGTCAATGGCTACGCATCAGATATGACTCGTACAGTCGCTGTCGGCAAACCAGACCAATTCAAAAAAGATATCTACAACTTGACTCTTGAAGCCCAACAAGCTGCCCTTGACTTTATCAAACCTGGTGTGACTGCACATGAAGTGGACCGCGCTGCCCGTGAAGTCATCGAAAAAGCTGGTTACGGTGAGTACTTCAACCACCGTCTCGGTCACGGTATCGGTATGGATGTCCACGAATTCCCATCTATCATGGAAGGAAACGACATGGTCATCGAAGAAGGCATGTGCTTCTCTGTTGAACCTGGTATCTATATCCCTGGTAAAGTCGGCGTTCGTATCGAAGACTGCGGTGTTGTAACCAAGGATGGATTTGACCTCTTTACCAGCACCAGCAAAGACTTGCTTTATTTTGATTAAACCTAGACAAGCAAAAAGTCAGCTTCAATAGCTGACTTTTTTATTTTATCTTCTTGACGCTCTGAAAGACTACAAATCCCACAACCATCCCCAAGGTATTTTGTAGGAAGTTTGGAAGGATTTCTGGCAAGGCTGCTGACCAGCCATTCATTAGGGTAGAACCTAAGGCGTAGCCACTTACCATGACGATTGTAGCCAAGACAAGTCCTAGCCATTGCCATTTCCCTTTAAAACCTGCAAAAAATCCTTGCAAGCCATGGTTTACCAAGCTAAAGAACATCCACTGTGGAAAGCCTGATAAAAGGTCAATTAGGAATCCTGCTAGTCCTCCAACGACGGCCCCTTCTTTACTGCCAAAGTAAAAGGCAGTAAAGAAAATACCTGCATCCAAGAGAGTCAATATTCCTGTTGGCGTTCCAATTTTCAAGTAATAACCTAGAACTACTGAAAGAGCGGTTAGAAGGGATACAAGTGCGATTTTAGTTGTTTTGGTTTGCTTCATATTGTCTTACTCCATATTGATCTGCTTGTGCAATAGCACGGTAAACGAAAGCTTTCGAGCTCTCTACTGCTGGTAAAAGTTCATCCCCTTTAACCAAGTGACTGGCGATGCTTGAGGCAAAGGTACAACCTGCACCAGCATTTTGGCCTTGAATGACTGGGTTTTCTAGAACAGTGAAAGTTTGTCCATCATAAAAGACATCCACTGCCTTGTCCTGACTGAGGCGATTGCCTCCCTTGATAATGACTGCTGGCGCTCCTAAATCATGCAATTTCTGCGCTGCAGCTTTCATATCTTCCAATGTTTTGATCTCTTGACCCGCTAACAATTCTGCTTCAGGAAGATTTGGCGTAATCACACTGACATGAGGGAAAAAACGAATCAACTCTTGGCAGAGCTCACTAACAGCCACGTCGTGCGTTTCCTTGCAGACCAAGACGGGGTCCAGTACCACAGGCACTCCAGGACGTTGCTTGATAAAGTCCAAGGCCTTCTCAGCCACGCTGACAGTAGGAAGAAGGCCAATCTTAATCCCCGCAAACTCGACATCACGCAAGCTATTCAACTCATGTTGGAAAATAGTATCATCTGTTGGAAAGACCTCAAAGCCCTTTTCGGTCAAGGCCGTCAAACAAGTGACAGCTACAAAGCCATGCAAGCTGTTTAAGGTATAGGTGGCCAAATCAGCTGACAAACCACCACCACTAAAAATATCATTCCCAGAAAGGGCTAAAATACGATTATTCTTCATAACGAATCTCCTTTAAATACAAGCCATTCGGTGCAGCCGTGGGACCTGCAAGTTGCCTGTCCCTCTTCTCCAAAATCAAGTCAATCTGCTCAACTGGCATTCGATCATTTCCGATTTTGAGCAGTGTCCCCACCATATTGCGAATCTGCTTATACAAGAAACCATTTCCCGAAAAGCTAAAGGTCAAAAACTGCCCTGTCTCATCAACTGTTAGACTTGCTTCTGTGATGGTCCGAACCTTGTCCTCTACACTAGTCCCAGATGCTGTAAAACCGGTAAAATCGTGGGTTCCTTCTAATTTCTTGACAGCCTCCTGCATCCGCTCCACATCGAGCGGATAAGGAAAGTGAGTGGCATAGTGACGGCGCATGGGATTTTTAGGACGCCCCCTATCCACGATAAACTCATATGTCTTGCTATGTTTTGCATAACGGCAATGAAAATCATCCGCCACAAGATCAATTGAAATCACATCGATATCTTCTGGTGACTGGGTATCCAGAGCAAAACGGAGTTTTTCCTCATCCATCTGATAGGGCAGATCAAAATGAATAACCTGTCCCAGAGCATGGACCCCACTATCCGTCCTACCAGCACCATGAACAGCGATGGCTTGCCCCTTATTCAATCTAGTCAACGTTTTTTCAATTTCTTCCTGAACGCTCCGCGCATGAGGCTGGCGCTGAAAACCAGCAAAGGCATAACCGTCATAGGAAATGATTGCTTTATATCTTGTCATAACTTCTATTTTATCAGGAAATAAAAGTGTAAACAAGTTTAAAAAACAATAATTGTCTGGGTACAAAATTCCCAGAAAGAA
The DNA here is from genome assembly GCF_000526075.1 of Streptococcus sp. SR1. Taxonomy (NCBI): domain Bacteria; kingdom Bacillati; phylum Bacillota; class Bacilli; order Lactobacillales; family Streptococcaceae; genus Streptococcus; species Streptococcus sp. SR1. The sequence continues at coordinate 133,727 of NZ_JATR01000002.1, read as the reverse complement.
AAACTTAGGAAATTAATCCTAAGCTCTCTTTTGAAGTGCGTACATAACAAAGATAGAAGTGACAATCAACCAACATCCTAAAATGGTGAAGACCAACATACCGTTTTGAGTCACCAAGCCAATCGCCCCAAGAATAAACGGTGTCGTAAAGGCTCCAAAGCTACATCCTAGCACTGCAAAAGATGTTGCCTGATTAAGGAGCTTGGCTGGGATCCTTTCGGAAAGAAGCTGAAAGACAGTGGTCAAGGCCACACTGTAAGAAAAACCTGCCACAACACTTCCAACTACCATCACACCCAATGACGGAGACAAGGCAATCACAATCTGCCCCAATCCAAAGGTGATACCTGACCAAAGGAGCAACCTTTCTTTAAACAGAGAGATAAAGAAAGAAAAACTCACACCTGCCAAGATACCAATCAACTGCATGATACTTAAAACCAAGCTCGATAACTGGGCATCCCCTAGACCTCTTTCCACCATCAGACTAGGAATACGAATGGTGATAGCTGTGTTGGTGCAGACAACAACTGCTGCTTCGACAGCCAATAGAAAAATTAATCCTTTCATCTTTCCTGTCAAACGAGTCGTTTCGGTCTCTTTTTTCTTTGTTTCTTTCTTTTCTTTCCCATAAGGGACAAAGAGCAGATAAAGGATCAATACTAAAAATCCCGCACTGTAGGCCAAGAAGGTCACTGTCCATCCCAAGGATAAGAGTTGACCGACCACTAGAGTCAAAATCGATGCCCCGACAACTTCTGCTGATCCGCGAAGACCCAACATCTGGATCCGTGTCTTTCCATGATAGCGTTCACTGATGATGGAAATGGCCTTGGCATTGATCATCCCAACACCCAAGCCAAATAAAATCCGCATCGCAAAGACAAAGTTGTACTCCTGATACCAGAAAGGGGCTGTCCCCCCGATAGAAAGGATGAGAAGACCTAGACTAATCTGAAATCGCTCAGGAAATAACCGCTCCAAAAACCCATTTAAAACCAGCATAATCATAATTCCAAAAGAAGGAAGACTGACCAGGAGCTCGATTTGTTCTTTGGGATAGCCTTGATAGTAGTCAAACATGGCTGGCAGAGCACTTGAGATGGAGAAGGAGGTAATCAAAACGAGGGAGAGGGCCAAAATACTAGCCCGTTCTAAATATTGTTTCATGAATTTTCTTTCTATATATTTCTCACTGTTTATCCTTTTAAAAGGAAGATGGCAAGAAAAGAAGGAGCCCGATTGAACTAGAGACTCCGTCCTAACTTTCCTAATAGGAAGACTATTTTCGCTTGATTTGCTTGATCAGATAGAAGATGAAGCCTGCAACCATATACGCCGCAAAAATGATCAAACACCATTTGATAACCACGTCCCAACCCTTGTTCACATTTAAAAAGAAATAAGGGAAGGGATTGTCCTTGGAATTCGGAATATTGAGTTTTAAGACCAAGCCATTAAACAAGGCAAAAATCATATAAACCAAGGGCAAGATGGTCCACAAGACTGGATCCCAGATCTTGTATTGACCCCGTTCGTCAAAGAAGAGGGTGTCGGCTAAAAACCAGAGTGGAACGATATAGTGGCAAAGGAAATTTTCCACTCGGTAAAAGTCTGTCGCAATCGGTGCAAGCATAAAATGGTAAATCACACAGGTAATCATGATACTCATGGTAACACCACCCTTGAGACGAAGCAAGGTCGGACTTTGCCAACTTTCACCTGAACGGCTCATCACACGGAGCAGATAACCCGTGAAAATCGTTACCAAAAGATTGGACAACACTGTATAGTAAAGGAGCATACCAAAGCCACCGTGCTTGGTAATCTCCAAATAAACTCCTGTAAATGCCGCTAAGAACAAGAGCACACGACTATAAAAGATAAATTTGTAGTTCAGTTTCATGGCTAGATTTTCTTAACAAATTCTGACTTGAGTTTCATAGCTCCAAAACCATCAATCTTACAGTCGATGTTGTGGTCACCTTCTACAATACGGATATTTTTAACGCGAGTTCCTTGTTTCAAATCCTTTGGCGCACCTTTTACTTTCAAGTCCTTGATTAAGGTTACAGTATCGCCGTCAGCCAATTTATTTCCATTGGCATCAATAGCAACAACACCTTCTTCTACTTCTGCAACTTCAGCAGGATTCCACTCATAGGCACACTCTGGGCAGACCAAGAGATTTCCATCTTCGTAGACATATTCTGAATTACATTTTGGGCAATTTGGTAAATTGTTCATGGGTTCTCCTTATAACATTTCACTATTTTTTGACAATCAAAATTTCTCGAACAGCAACTATTATACCGTAAAATCCTACTTTTGACAATGTGTCCTAAGTCCAGCAAACAAAAAAAATCATGCAACTTTTTACAGTTACATGACTTTTAAAAGATGATTGGTCATGGGCACTTATCAAGCACCTCATGATAAAAGGGGTAGCAACTATATCTTACAAACCAGGAGCTTGTCCAAGTTCTGCTGCAAGCATCCAAACGGTTTTCTCAAGTTCAGCCTTAGCACCAACAAAGATATCATTTGTAACATCGTCGCCTTCTTCATCAGTCACATCCAAAGCTTTTTGGAAAAGAGCGATGAGATAGTGATAAATCGCTAGAACACGTTCCAAGCTTTCTTCAACGTTACGGAATTCTCCTTCTTCTTCTTCGATTTCACTGTGTTGAAGGAACTCTGTCAAAGTTGAGTAAGGTTTGCCACCAAGGGTGATCAAACGTTCGCTGATTTCGTCAAGATAGCCATCAAGGCTGTCCATGTATTCATCCATTTTTGGATGCCATACGAGGAAACCACGACCACGCATATACCAGTGAACTTGGTGAAGGGCAATGTGAGCCACATACAAGTCTGCTACTGCTTGGTTCAATACTTCCTTTGTTTTTGCCAATGCTACTGGCGCTGTTTTAGATAATGTTGTAACGTCTTTTACTGCTTCTTTTTTCAATTCAACCATATTTCTTACCTCTTTCATTTTTTTGTAACCATCTTATTAGTGGTTACAATATAAGTATACTACTACCAGAAAACGATAGCAAGGAAAGTGTACTATCTGAGAAAAGTTGTAATAGACTGATAATTTAAGAATAGTCTGGACAGTTTTGATTAGCCGACTTGCTCGGATTTACTTGAAAATTGACTTTGATATAGGTCATAATAAAAACCTTTTGCTTGGAGCAAGCTTTCATGATTTCCCTGTTCAATAATCTGTCCATCCTTAAGAACGAGAATCTTATCCGCTTCTTGAATGGTAGAGAGACGGTGGGCGATGACAAAGCTGGTTCTTCCCTTCATCAAGCGTTTCATAGCTTTTTGAATCAAGAGTTCCAAACGGGTGTCAACAGAGGAAGTCGCTTCATCCAGAATGAGAATTTTAGGATTGGCTAGGAGAGCACGCGCGATGGTCAAGAGTTGTTTTTGCCCAAGGGAAATATTACTTGACTCTTGGTTCATCTCCATGTTGTAACCACCAGGAAGAGTTCGGATAAAATGGTCTACATTTGCTGCTTTGGCAGCTTCTATTATTTCCTCGTCACTGGCGTCAAGATTTCCAAAACGTAGGTTTTCTTTGATCGTACCTTCATAAAGCCAAGCATCCTGTAAGACCATCCCAAACTGACGGCGGTAGTCTTGACGTGACAACCGACGAATATCCTGCCCGTCAACCAAGATTGCGCCTGCTTTGACATCGTAAAAGCGCATAAGCAGATTGATCAAGGTCGTCTTACCAGCTCCAGTAGGACCAACAATCGCTACCATCTCTCCCGGTTGAACTTCTAGATTAAAGTCTCGAATCAATGGTTTGTTTTCGACATACTGGAAATCAACCTGCTGGAAGGTTACCTGACCCGTTAAAGGGTCAAGGATTTCGAGTTCCTCTCCCTTAACTTCCTCCGTCTCATCTAAGATATCGAAGATACGATCGAGCGAAGACTTGGCACTTTGCATTTGACCCGCAAGTTGTGTGATATTTTGGATAGGCTGGCTGACCTGCCAGACATACTGAACAAAAGCCTGCATATTCCCCACTGTCAAACGACCCGCAATCACTTGCAAACCACCAAGAACCGCAACGATCAGATAGGTCAAATCCGATACAGCATGGAGGGCTGGCATCATGAGCCCAGAGATAAAACTGGCTTTAAAGCCAACACGTTGGAGGTCATCTGTAATCTTAGAAAATTCTTTATGAGAAGTTTCCTCACGACCATAGAGTTTCAAAACATTAAAACCTGTGAGATTTTCCTGCACATAGCCGTTCATCCGACCTAAAATAGCTGCCTGCTCTTTAAAATAAGGCTGAGAACGTTTCAGGATACTTCTGGCACCGAAATAGGTCACTGGAATGGATAGAATCACCACTATAGCCAGTTGGAAGTTCAAGTATAAAACCATTCCCATAACGAGGACAATCGTCAGAACGGCATTGACAATTTGGAGGAAAGACTGTTGAAGAGTGTTGGACACTGTCTCAACGTCACTGGTAAAGCGCCCCAACAAATCACCAAATTGGTGTTTGTCAAAGAAAGATACTGGGATACGATTGATTTTCTCGGTCATTTCATTTCGCAGATCTTGGGTCATGGACTGGACCGCATTGGTCATGAAATAGTTGGAATAATAAGACCCAAGTTCATACAAGAGACCTCTAAAGAGGTAAATGATTAAAACAGTTCCGATGTAGCCAGTATTGATACGAGCACCTGCAAGACCATTAGCCATATCTAAGAGATTCTTTGTCAACTCCGTAATGGCTAGCCCCAATACAAAAGGCTCCAAGACACTCATGACTACGCTTAAAACTTTTAGAAAGACTGCAAAAAAGACAGAAAAACGGTAGGCTTTCAAATAGCTCCACAAACGAGCCAAACTAGATTGTGTTTTCATATTTCCTCCTATTCTTCTGTTAGAGATGCATTTTTCAACTGCGACTCAGCAATCTCACGATAGATATCATTGGTTTCCATTAATTCCTCATGGCGACCGCGACCCACGATCTCTCCCTTATCCAGAACGATGATCTGGTCCGCATCCATAATGGTTCCGACACGTTGAGCAACAATTAAAACTGTAGCATTTTGAGTAACTTCCTTGAGACGACGGCGTAAAATAGCATCCGTACGATAATCCAAGGCTGAGAAGGAATCGTCAAAAATATAGATATCAGGATTCTTTATAACCGCTCTGGCAATTGAAAGACGTTGTTTCTGTCCTCCAGAAAGATTGCTTCCACCTTCAGCTAGATGGGTCGCAAAGCCTTCTTCTCGGCTTTCGATAAAATCTTTGGCTTGCGCCACATCCGCTGCCTGATGTAGGTCTTTGTGACTAGCATCTTCCTTCCCATAGCGGATATTTTCAGCGATAGTTCCTGTAAAAAGCAAGGCCTTCTGCGGGATAAAACCAATCTTTTGACGGAGAGACTTGAGGCGGTAATCTCTCACATCGACACCATCAACCTTGATTTTTCCAAGTGTGACATCGTAAAAACGTGGAATCAATTGCACAAGAGAGGACTTGCCCGATCCGGTCGATCCGATAAAGGCAATGGTTTCACCTGGTTTAGCACTGAAAGAAATATTGTGCAAAACAGGATTTTCCGTCTCACCAGGATAGGCAAAGGTGACATTTTCAAATTCCAAATAGCCGTGGGTTGCTGTCTCTCTGACGCCTCCTTCATTTGGATCAATAGAAATCGGCATATCCATGACTTCTTTCAACCGTTCACTCGAAACGGCTGTACGAGGATACATGGTGAAGAGATTGGATAGGAAAAGGAAGGACAAGAGAGCGTGGAAACTATATTCGATAAAGGCAACCAGGTCCCCAATTTGTAAGTTCCCTTGTTTGATAGGATCCAGAGCAAACCAGACAATAGCTACTATCATAGCAATGATAATCTGAACAAACAAAGGTTCCGTCAAACCAGTTAGTTTAAACAGACGATTGGAATTGGCTGCATAGACTGCATTTTGTCCTGCAAAGCGTTCCTCTTGAAACTCCTCACGGGCAAAGGCACGAATGACACGGAGTCCCATCAGATTTTCCCTGGCATATTGGTTTATCTTATCTAAGGTAGCCTGCTGTTTCTCTGATAATGGTCGAGTCTTGACCGCTACATAAATGACCACCACAGCCAAGAAAGGTACTGCAAAGGCCACTATCCAGGCTAATGACGGACTGGTTAGGAAGATCATTAAGATACTAGACAGCATCATCATGGGAGTGATGACACCCAGTTTTAAGGTCTGTTCTGCAAATTGCATGAGAACAAAGGCATCACTGGTAATACGAGTAACCAGTGAAGACACTCCAATCTTTTCATATTCATGATGAGAATACTCTTGTAATTTGGCATAGAGATCATCTCTCATATCCTTGACCATATTGGTCGTCAGCTTACTAGCAGCATAAGCCAAGACTATACGCCCCAAGGTTCCACATAGGATAATCACTAGCATAATTGCAGCCCAAACATACAATTGCTGTTCATTTCCTTTATTCACACCTTCATCAATCATCCGAGCCAGAACAGTTGGCAGTCCAAGATTGACGACAACAAAGAAAACCGCTCCAAAGAAATCCAAGAATAACCACTTGGGATATTTTTTCAAATAAGACCAAATATAGAGCATAACTCCCCCTTTCATAACTTTTTGATATAGAAAAGAGCGCGCATCTGCACGCCTTTCTTTCCCTAAGGAACTTTCCTAGTCTAGAAAAATCCCTCTTTCACAAGAATGCTCCAAGTAAAAATAAGACAGGCAGTCAAAGTCACTTAGTACTTTTAACTGTCTGTCTGGAATGAGCTAGATTATTTTACAAAATCAAGCAATGCCAAGAAGCTTTCAGCTTCAAGTGACGCACCACCAACAAGGGCACCGTCAACGTCTGGGCAAGCCATGTATGAAGCAACGTTTTCAGGTTTAACAGAACCACCGTATTGAACACGAACTTTGTCAGCAACTTCTTGACCGAAGTCGGCTGCTACAACGTCACGAACAACTTTACACATTTTTTGTGCATCGTCTTGTGAAGCTGATTTACCAGTACCGATAGCCCAGATTGGCTCATAAGCGATAACCGTTGAAGCAACTTGTTCAGCTGTCAATCCAGCCAATGCAGCAGATACTTGAGCACCTACGAATTCAGCAGCTTTACCAGCTTCGTAAGTTTCAAGTGACTCACCACAACAAATGATTGGAAGCATACCGTTTGCAAAGATTGCTTTTGCTTTTTTATTGATATCTTCGTCAGTTTCATGGAAGTAGTCACGACGTTCTGAGTGACCGATCACAACGTAGTCTGTACCGATTTCTTTCAAAACTTGTGGGCTAGTTTCACCAGTGAATGCACCTGCATTTTCAAAGTAGCAGTTTTGAGCAGCAACTTTAAGGTTTGAACCTTTAGCAGCAGCAAGAACAGCCGTCAAATCAACTGCAGGAGCTGCGATACCTGCTTCAACAAGGTCTGATGAAGGAAGTTTTGATGCAACGGCTTCAACGAATGCTTTTGCTTCTTCTGGATTTTTGTTCATTTTCCAGTTACCAGCGATAAATGGTTTACGTGACATTTCACATACCTCTTTTTCATTTTATTCACTATTATTCTATCATATTTATAAGGTGCTTGCAAACCTTACTCTAATTTTCAAGAATTTTCAAGCGACTAATCTTGCCACAAATTCATGGCATCGAGGAAATCAGCCGAAGCCTGAACTTGTTTGGGATTGTTCGCTTCTCGCTCTGCTCGTTTGGCCTCCACCTGGGCCACAGACTGAATGCCTTCATGGCGCCAGTTTCGTAGGATTGCCTGAATGTACTTCCAGTTTGGTTTGCCATTAAAAACCGCCTCTCGGAGAGCTTCCTTGATCAAATCCGCCTTGATTCCATCTTCTTTGACAGTCTTAGAAAGATCTTCGATTTCAAATGGTGTTAACAAGCGACCCAATTCCTGCTGAAAAGTTTCAACCAGATCCTTCAATTGATTTTTGGGGTTTGGGGCAGTTGTAGCTGGAGTTTGGGTATCCAACAAGCTATCTAAGCGTTCAAAAGCCAGACTAGCATCAAAAATGAGCTCAATTTCCCCATTTAGTTCAATGGTCCGATATTGCAGCAAACCATTTTCAGTCAAATTCGAAATAGATTGGTTGACATCTGCCACCTCTTTCCCAATGATTTCAGCTATTTGGCTAGGCGAAACATCTCCTAAGGCTGTGGTATTTTGTAAATAGAAAAATTGCCAGACGAGAAAATCTTCGCTGGAAGGAAAGAGTTCCTTAAAATGCAAGAGCAGGGCACTTGGCAAAACCAAGTTCCCTGATTTAAAAGCGTCAAAATATGTCATAATTCCTCTTATAGATATCCAAATGCAGCCGCATCATCCTCTACCTTTCTCCAGTCAAAAGGGGTTTCTTGATAAACTGCATAGTTTACCCAATTGCTGAAAAAGAGGGCAGCTGATGAAGACCAACAGAGACAAGGTGTCTCATTTACATCATCATTTTTAAAGTAGTTCTCTGGTATATGAGGGTCGAGTCCCGCCTCATAATCACGAAAATACTCTCTTGCCAAAGTGTCACGATCGTACTCCAAATGACCAAAACTATAAATTTCACGCAAATCTCGACTAGCTAGGATAGAAACCCCAACCTCAGGACCTTCTGACAGAATCTCCAGATTGGTCTTGTTTAAGATTTCTTCTTTTAAAATCTCAGTATGACGAGAATGAGGAGCTACATAGCGATCATCAAAACCTCTAAAAAGAAGGTGCCCCTCTTTTAAGGTATCCTGTGGGTAAATACCTGATAGTTTCCGATCCATCTGGTGCTTTTCAACGCCATAGCGAACATAAAGACCTGCTTGCGCTCCCCAACAGATATGCAGGGTTGAAAAGACATGCGTCTTGGACCATTCGATAACCTGCTTGAATTCCTCCCAGTAATCTACCTCCTCAAAAGGCAAATGCTCCACTGGTGCTCCTGTGATAATCATTCCATCAAAAAAGTCATCCTTGACCTCTGGAAAGGTCTTATAGAAGGTTTCCATATGTTCGGCACGAGTTGTCTTGGAATGATGCGTTTCCATATATAAGAAATCAATATCTAATTGCAACGGTGTATTAGCCAAGTGCCGCAAGAGTTGCGTTTCTGTTACCATCTTTTGGGGCATGAGATTTAAAATCAAAATCTTCAAGGGGCGAATATCCTGATGAGCGGCCCGTTGGTCGTCCATAACAAAGATATTTTCTGTCCTTAAAATCTCCACAGCTGGTAATTTTTTATCAAGTCGAATCGGCATAATACCCTCCTAACAGTTCTCTATTTCGGGAATGATCTTGTCTGTTTGAAAGCAAAAACCTCCAAATACTTCTTCCCTATATTATACTGTATGAAGATATAGTTTTCAATTATAGTTTTTCTCTAACTAGCTATAGTTAATTTATATAGCTGATGAAGAGAAAACAGCCCAAAGGACTGTTTTTTATTAATAATGCATAAGTACCTTGTAATCGTAATCTCCGATTTTTTCACGGCCCTTAAGATCATCCAGTTCAATCAAGAAAGCACAGCCTGCTACAATTCCACCAAGTCTTTCAATCATCTCAATTGTTGCCTTGACAGTTCCACCTGTTGCCAAGAGATCATCTACGATGAGAACGCGTTGGCCTGGCTTGATTGCATCAGCATGCATGGTCAAGGTATCGATACCGTACTCTTTCTCATAGTCAGCAGAAATCACTTCACGTGGCAATTTCCCTGGTTTACGAACAGGTGCAAAGCCAATTCCCAACTCGAAAGCAACTGGGCATCCGACAATAAATCCACGGGCCTCTGGGCCCACAATCATGTCAATTTTTTTGTCTGTTGCATACTGAACAATTTCACGAACAGCATAGCTATAAGCATTTCCATCTGCCATCAAAGGGCTAATGTCACGGAAGGTGATGCCTTCCTTAGGATAATTTTCAATCGTTGCGATATAATCTTTTAAATTCATCTTTTTCTTTCTTTCAAAGTTTTTTACTCTCTATTATACCATATTTTCTGTGAAAGAAGAAGAGGAAACGCACTATTGCTACAAAGCTGATCAATGAACTGATTTTTCTAAAAGGTCATACTCATCAAAAAAACGAGCACTTTCGTACTCGTCTTCTCTTTTATAAACTACTGATTAAAGTGAGTTTACGTCAACTTTGATACCAACACCTTGAGTAGTTGTGATTGTCAAGTTTGTTACGTAAGTTCCTTTAGCTGTAGCTGGTTTTGATTTTTGGATTGTTTCGTTGAAAGCTTTGAAGTTTTCAACCAATTTTTCAACTTCAAATGATACTTTACCGATGATTGCTTGAACGTTACCTGCACGGTCAGCACGGTAAGTAATTTTACCACCTTTAGACTCTTCAACTGCTTTAGCAACATCCATTGTTACAGTACCAGTTTTAGGGTTTGGCATCAAGTTACGTGGTCCAAGGACACGCCCAAGACGTCCAACAAGAGCCATCATGTCAGGTGTAGCGATAACTACGTCGAAGTCCAACCAACCGTCGTTGATTTTCGCAACAAGATCATCTTCACCAACAAAGTCTGCACCAGCAGCTTTTGCTTCTTCAGCTTTTGCACCACGTGCGAAAACAAGAACGCGTGAAGTTTTACCAGTTCCGTTTGGCAATACCATTGCTCCACGGATTTGTTGGTCAGCTTTTTTTACGTCGATGTTCAAGTTGTAAGCAACTTCTACAGTTGCGTCAAATTTTGCAAAGTTAGTTTCTTTTGCAAGTGCTACAGCTTCTTCTACACTGTATGCTTTTGTGCTGTCAATTTTCTCAAGAGCAGCACGAAGTTGTTTGCTTTTTTTAGCCATTTTCTATTCTCCTTGTAAGTGGTTCAATCGATTTTCATCTCCCACGTCACTTCTCGAAATGATGAAGCCTTGCGGGTTTTCAGTCTATTATTTTCCTTTTCCTACTTCGTTCGGTTCCTTTACTGTACCTAAGTACAAGCCTCAGTCACTTGCCTAGTATGAAAAGCAACTAATAGACTGCTGTGAGATTTTCTACTGTGTTATTGATTAGTCAACAACAGTGAATCCCATAGAACGAGCAGTACCTTCGATCATACGCATTGCAGACTCAATGTTTGCTGCGTTCAAATCTGGCATCTTAGTTTCTGCAATTTCTTGTACTTGTGCACGAGTAACTGTAGCAACTTTAGTTTTGTTAGGTGTACCTGATCCTTTTTCAACACCTGCAGCTTTTTTCAAAAGAACAGCAGCTGGTGGTGTTTTTGTTACGAAAGTAAATGATTTGTCTTCGTATACTGAGATAACAACTGGAATGATCATACCAGCTTGGTCAGCTGTACGAGCGTTGAACTCTTTTGTGAATCCCATGATGTTGATACCAGCTTGACCAAGAGCAGGTCCGACCGGTGGAGCTGGTGTAGCTTTACCAGCAGGGATTTGCAATTTTACAAGTTTTTCGACTTTTTTAGCCATTTTTAAATCCTCCTTTGTGGTTTTGGCGGTAATGTAAGATTTTTACCTCCCACAAGTATGCTTTACACATACCCATCTATTATACACTATTTATCTAAAAATGCAAGAGAAAAATTTCTTTTTTAATCGACGTAATCTCCGCCTTCAAAGCCATAGTATTCTTCCAAACTAAGGCCACTTGCAGCAATTTCTTTGGCCTCTTTTCCGACGTAGCGAAGATGCCATTCTTCCGCCATATAGCCAGTCTCTTTTTCCTTGCCTTTGAGATAGCGAACAACAAAGCCATAGTCAGCTGCATGATCCAAGAGCCACTGAGCCGCCTTCTCCTCCGTCACTAATTCTCCATTTGTCCCAATCAAATCAAAAGCAAGACCTGTTTGGTGTTCACTGTATCCAGGGCGGGCTGAGTAGCGATCTGCCTCTTCCTTACCATCTTGATTCACATAGTCTTGATAAAGTTTGGTTTGAGTTTCATAACTTCTAAAACCACTGTAGTGATCGCTGATTGGGTAGCCAGCTGCTTGCATTGCTGCAATGAGTTTGACCAACTCTGCCTTGGCTGTTGGATTTTCTCCTGGATTGTAGTCTTTTGACAAAGGATAGTGCTTATTAGCTACGACGATTTCATCGTATTTCCCTTGTATACTATAGTGGTCTCCCTTATTGACAACTTCTGCCTTCTTCTGACTAGAAGCTTGAGATTTGCTTCCTACAGTTCCTTCAGATTGGCTAGTTTGTTCCGTTTTTTGAGTATTTTCTTCATTTTTAGGTTGTTCTTGAGAACATGCTGCTAGGGTTACTGCTAGCAAACCAGATAAAATGATATATCTTTTTTTCATTTTTTGCTTCCTCTCTTAGACCAAGTGCTTCTCTAATTCATCGGATAAGGTTTTAATCATTTGTTCCAACTCATGGGATTTCACTTGGCAATCTTCTGCCGCCATTTCTTCCCAGGGCACCCACCAGACTGGACCACGACCATTCAATCCATAACCCCTCATATCACCTGATCGTCTTGGAAAGAGGTGCCAGTGGGCGTGGGCATCTCCATTTCCTAACAGTTCAATGTTCATCTTTTCAGCTTTAAACGCTTTGGCGACTGCTTCTTGGACCAAACTCATTTCCTCTAGAAAACGCAGTTTTTTAGAAGTCTCCATATGGTGGAGTTCTGTGACATGCTCTTTTGCCAGAAATAAGGTATAGCCCCTAAAGTATTGATGGTCTCCAATGACAACATAGCCTGTTTCTAGTTCTTTTACAAAGTAGGGATTTTCCCCTGCCTTGATCCATTCAATTCTTTGACAAATCAAGCACATATTAGTCTACCAATGCACTCTTAAGATAGGCATCAACCATACGCTCCGTCGCTACTACTGAATCAATGTGTGTTCGTTCGTAAGAGTGACTGGACTCAATACCAGCTCCAAGGAGGGCATGCTTGACTTCTGCTCCCGCAGACATGGCCGCTGAAGCGTCCGAACCATAAAATGGATAGATATCTAGCTTAAATGGAATATCTTGCTCTTTCGCCAAAGCCACTAAATGTTGACGGAAGTCATAGTGATAGGGACCTGAAGCGTCCTTGACACAGATAGATACTGTGTACTCATCCGTCTGCTGGTCATCTCCCATTGCCCCCATATCGACAGCTAGATATTCCACCACTTGAGTTGGAATATTGGAGTTGGCACCATGGCCAACCTCTTCAAAGACTGAAAAAGCAAAATGAGTTGTTACTGGTAATTCAATTCCCTCTTCCTTATAAACACGAAGAAGATTGAGCAAAATCGCTGCGCTGACTTTGTCATCCAAGTGACGTGACTTGATAAAACCAGTCTCTGTCACGACAGTTCGCGGGTCAAAACTGATAAAGTCGCCAACCTCGATGCCCAAGGCGCGGGTTTCTTTTTCATTGGTTACTTTTGCATCCAAACGCACTTCCATATTGTCCTGAGTGCGTTCAGCAGTTCCTGCATCTTTGTAGACATGGCATGATGTCTGGTGGATGAGAATGGTTCCAGATACCTTTTTACCTGTGCTAGCTACATGAACCGTACAGTTCTCCCCTTCAATCATGTTCCAAGGGAAACCACCGATACGATCCAATTTGAGACGACCATCCGGTTTGACAGCACGGACAATAGCACCCAGCGTATCCACATGGGCAGTCACATAGCGGTGTTGGTCATCATTTTGACCTTTAATAGTAACATTAACACCACCCTTGGCTGTACGGACTGGCTGGTAGCCAAGCTCTTCTAAAGTATGGACCAAGTAGTCTGAAATCTCACGAGTGAAACCCGTTGGTGATGCAATAGCGGTTAGTTCTTTGATATAGTTTATAGTCTGATTCATTTCTTCACCTCTTTCCTACCATTATAACATTTTTCTAGTCAGACTCCTTCTCAAAAGGAGAAAAACTATGTTTAGTTGCTTTCACTATAGATCCATGTTATAATACAAATACTTTGATTATGAAAGGAAATTCTATGGAAACTCTTGTCAAAACTTCACTAGCCCTTGTGGCTTCACTTGTCCTCCTACTCGGATGTTCCAAACAAGCATCAACACCTACTAACAGCAGTACCAAAGAAGACACAACAACTCAGTCAAGCGAGACCAAACAAAGCAGTCAACAATCATCTGAAAAGAAAGATGAGACAGAAACCCACACATTTGTCCACAATAGCAAACCTGGGATTCATTCTACCTTGACTTATACTGTGAAGGGAGATGACGTTGTAAAACAAACTGTTCATAATGTACTTGACCCTGAAAAACTTAATAATACCGCGGAAGGTATTAAGGAAATTGTTGACGATACTTATAAAGGTTATGAAGGGGTCAAAGGGGTTACACAAAAAGTTGAAATTCAAGACGGAAAAGTTATCCAAAACATCGAGGTTGACATGACTGTTGCAAGTCTTGACGAATTGAAAAAAGCAATGCCGAACGAATATTCTGGTATTGGAAGCCGTGTAAGCTTTGCTGCCTCGAAAAAAATGCTTAAAGAAGCTGGTTATACCGAACAAAACAACTAATGAGTCGTGCTCATACAAAAAATTCTTGGTCGATGACCAAGAATTTTTTTATTCCATCTCAAAAACGTCACTCTCTTGTTTGTTTGGTAGAACCAATGAAAGCAAGATTCCGATAATAGCTGGCACTAGCCACGGAAGAGAGGCTGACGCAAACGGAAGGGCATTAATCAGATTTTCTAGAAACTCTACCTTAAAGGAACTTCCAAGGACGCTTGCAAGCGCAATAGCTGTAACAAGCCCAATGGTTAACTGCATGCCCGGTTTTGATAGGGCGACAAACTTATTCACAATTACGATCATCACAATGGCGATGGTGATTGGGTACAAGATTACCAGTACTGGCACTGAGTACTTAATGATTGCATCAAGACCAAGATTTGCAATAGCAAATCCAATCAAGGTAAAGGCAGTTGCATAGACCTTGTAGCTGATTTGTGGGAAACGTCCGTTAAAGAACTCTGCTGTTGACACAATCAAGCCAACTGTCGTTGTGAAGCAGGTTACTGTTACCATAACAGCAAGGAAGAGTTGAGCTGTTGAACCAAAGATTTCCTGAGTTGCTTGCGACAAGATATAAACACCTGGTGTTCCACCCTTCATCACTTCTGCTGGTACTGGGAAGTGATTTCCAAGGAATCCTAAACCAATGTAAAGAGCGCTAAAGGCAAGAGCTACAACGATACCAACCACCCAAATAGTTGAAATGTATTCTTTCTTACTGGAAAATCCCAGTTGTTTCAAGGTTTGAACAGCAATTACACTGAAGGCAACTGAAGCAAGGGCATCCAAGGTATTATAACCTTCTAGGAAACCTGTCCCAAAGGCAGAAGCTTGATAAGCAGCTGACGCAGTTTGAGGACTGGTTCCACCATATTTGAAGGCACCTAGTACAACCAAGATAACGATCAACAAAGCAAAGACTGGTGTCAAGATTCGTCCGATACGGTCCAAAATCTTTGATGGATTGAGTGAAATCAGATAGGCCGCTGCAAAATACAACACAGTAAAGACGATCAATCCTAGACCTTTATTTGCTTCAGACAAGAGGGGGCTAATTCCAACTTCATAAGCTGTTGTGGCTGTACGCGGAATGGCAAAGAAGGGACCAATCGATAGATAGAGGACTGCAAGATAAAGCGTCGCAAACCAAGGTGAGATTTTCTTAGAAATCTCGTGAATGTATCCTTTCGGGTTTAGTGTTCCAATAATGAGAGTCAAAACGGCGATACCGACACCTGAAAAGACAAAACCTGCAATGGCAGGAAGAAAATGTTCTCCAGATAGGGCACCTAGAGAAGGCGGAAAAATCAAGTTCCCCGCACCAAAAAATATTCCAAACAGGAGCAAACCTGTTAGGGCACCTTTTTTAGCCATAAAGAATCTCCTTCATATTTCTAAAATACTGACCTAGTATATCACGAATAAGAGTATGAAAAAAGCATCACGAAGTAAATATTGAATGTTTTCAATATTTTTAAAAATAAGAATTATCTAAAAACAAAATCCCTTACTCAGTTGGAGCCGAGCAAGGGAAAACTAGGATCTATCGCCATATAGGTTTAAAGATTTTCAAAGGCCGTCATTCCACCTTGGACATTGATAACGTCATAACCCTTTTCAGCTAGAAATTGACAAGCACGCGCTGATCTCATCCCAGATTTACAAATAACATAATGTAACTGCTCCTTGTCCAACTGCTCATAAGTATCAGCCAGTTGACTAAGCGGTAAGTTGTGTGCACCTTCTAAATGAAGCATCTTGAACTCTTCTATTTCTCTCACGTCCACTAGAGAAAGCTGACCATTTTGGTAAAGCTGATAAAATTCATCGAAGGCTATTTCTTTCATTCTTTTTCTCCTAAAATCGTTTTAATTCTTTTTTTCAAATCTGGCACCACTTCTGACTCAAACCAAGGATTTTTAGCCATCCAGATTTGATTTCGTGGTGATGGGTGAACCAGAGGGAAAAATTCTGGTAGATAGTCTTTGTAGCGTTTTACCCGTTCTGTTACCTTGCCACTAATTTTCTCATGTAAATAATAGGCTTGGGCATATTGCCCAATCAAAAGTGTCAATTCAATATTTGGACATTCCTTGAGGAGTTGTGGGTGCCATTTTTCGGCAAAGCCTTTACGGGGGGGAAGGTCGCCCGATTTTCCATGTCCTGGAAAATAAAAATCCATGGGAATAACTGCAAACAAGCCCGAATTGTAAAATGTATCTTCATCTACACCTAGCCACTCACGCAGCCGATCACCACTCTTATCCTTCCAATAAATCCCAGCTTCTTGCGTTTTAAACCCCGGAGCTTGACCGACAATATTGATGCGAGCAGTTTTTGGCGCCGCAAAGAGAGGTTCGATTCCACGTTCTGTATAGCTGGCATTCTGCGGATCCGCCATAATGGCTTGCTTGATTCTTTCGATTTGAGACATCTGTTTTCCCTCCAAAAAGAAGTCTAAGCATAAAATCTCAGACTTCTATCATTTTATTTGATCAATTCATAGATAGCTTCTGCATAGATTGCTGCTGCTCGGAAGAGATCGTCCAAGGCGATAAATTCATTGGCTTGGTGCATAGTGTCAATTGAGTCTGGGAACATCGCACCGTAGGCAACCCCACGTTCTAGCAAACGACCAAAGGTACCACCACCGATGACTTGTTCGTGACCTTGGAGACCAGTTTGTTTTTCATAGACATTCAACAAGGTTTGCACAAGTGGATCTTCCATCGGTACATAGTGAGGTGTATGACCATGGGCAGAGAGGCTAACAGAAGCAACTGGCAAGTTTTCAAGGATTGACTTGATTTGCTCTGGGCTTGTTCCTTTTGGATAACGGAAGTTGAGGGCAATGGTATTGTCAGCACTTGCTTCGTCAAAGCGGAAGACACCCGCATTCATAGAAAGGGCACCCATTTTTTCATCCACATGAGCAACCTTGAGATTTTCACCCTCATGGTCATTCAAGAGAATCTTACCAGCAATGTCGAGGTAGTCTTTGGCTGGTCCAGCAAAGTCAAATTGGCTGAGGAAGAATGCTAGGTAAGTAGCCCCATTGACACCTGAAGCAGGCATAGCACCATGGGCAGATTTACCAATCACAGTCACCTTGTACTGACCGTTTTCTTCTTGGAGTTCTCCTCTAAGTTTGTGCTCTGCAACAAAGGCATCTAGTTTAGCTTGCAAGTCAGCTAAGACACCTGAAACGACTGCTGTTGCTGATTCAGGCACCATGTTTTCACGCAAACCACCTGTAAAGCTGTGAAGACGAGCAGCACCTGCATTTTCACCTGCAAAGTGAAGGTATTCTGTGATATTTCCTTTTTCACCATTGATGATAGGGAATTCAGCGTCTGGAGAGAAGCCAAAGTCTGGTTTTGCAAGTCCTACATGTTCAAAGTAGTAGTCCATATCTGCCCAGCCTGATTCTTCGTCTGTTCCGACAATAAAACGAACTTTCTTAGAAGTTGGAAGACCCAATTCTTTGATGATTTTCAAACCATAGTAACAAGCTGTTGTAGGTCCCTTGTCATCTGAAGCTCCGCGCGCATAAAGGCGACCATCTTTGATAGTTGGTGTATAAGGGTCCGTGTCCCAACCGCTACCAGCTGGCACCACGTCCATGTGAGCAAAGATTCCGAGAACTTCTTCTCCTTCACCAAACTCAAAATGTCCTGCGTAGTTATCAACATTTTTAGTTGGATAGCCATCGCGGTCTGCTATTTCAAGGAATTTCTCCAAAGCTTTTACTGGACCAGGTCCAAAGGGATGCTGCGCATCTGCCTTGCTATCATCACGTTCTGAGTTGATTTCCAAAAGGCTAAACAAGTCAGCCAAGAGGTCTTCTTTGCGTTTTTCTACTTCTGCTGTAAAATCAATTGCTGTCATTTTTTCTTCCTTCTATCTTTTCTCTATGATTTCATCTACTGGCAAGCGGTAGCTTGGTTCTAATTTCTCGTCTGTGTAACCCACTGTAATCAAGAGTTCTGGGCGGAAACGGTCTTCAATGTCCAAAACTTCGTTGGCTTTTGATTTGTCAAATCCAAGGATAATGTTAGAACCGATTCCTTGGTCTGTAAGAGCCAGAACCAAGTTCATGGCAACCAAACCTGCATTGAGGGCTAGGTAGTCGCTAACTTGTTGTTCACTGTAACGCGCAAACTCGGCAGGCAAATTCTTCATGAAATATTGAAGTTGCTCTTCTGAGAAATTCTTTGCGCCACCAACACGGGCAATCTTGCGGGCACGTTTGGCAAGATCTGTATCTGTAAACAAGGCAATGGTCACTGGCGCTGATGATACCTGCTCAAAGTTCGAACCATAAGCTAATTTTGCCAATTCAGCATTTTTCTCACGAACAACCACAAACTTCCATGGCTGGCTATTGTGGGCACTTGGGGCCAAGGTTGCGATTTCGATAGCCGTACGCACATCTTTGGGATCTACCGGTTTATCAGTAAAATGCTTGGTCGCATGACGTTTTTTATTTAATTCAAGAAATTTCATAATCGATTTCCTTTTCTAATTCTACTGCTTCCATTCTACCATAATTTGAAAGAGCTTGCAGAGATTTTTCATAGAGTTAGTACTTCTTTCAAACTCTCTACTATCCACTTGTAGCTTTTTATGTAGGTATCGTTTTGGATTTAAACAAATCAAAAAGCAGGTGATAATTCACCTACTTTCTCATATTATTGACCAGATGTGTATGGAGCAACTGCTTTATACGCTGACTCCAGTGCTTTCTTCATTGTATCACGTCCAGTTTTCAACTGTTGAACAAATAGAGTACGAGTTTGTTCTGGCACTACTGTATCATCAGAACCAATACTTGAAAGACTTTCGTTAAATGACTCTCTTACAGTCTCCATAGACTTAAGTGCGGGTTCAACTTGGGCGTTATATGCTTCTTTTCCACTCTCTGGAATTTTTTCTCCAATTTCAACTGCATGCTTTTTATAATTGTCAACTAGTTTACCAAAAACTTTCTTCACATCTCCAACAGTTTTAGCATTGTCAATTTCTTCATCAGTGATCAAAACAACCTCATTATTTTCTGTCTTTGAACTAGACGTTGTTGATGAGGTCTCTGAAGAAGTTTGCTCTACAGAACTTGAATTTTTAGTTGAAGAATCAGACGTTGTTTTCCCTGAACATGCTGCTAAAACAACAACAGATAAAAGAGCCATACTGGCTGTAATAATTTTCTTCATAATGTTCTCCTTTTTATTAAGAATTAAGTCCATTCTATAACAAAATAATTTCAATGTCAAACTTTAGCTAAACCATCTTTTCTAAGCAATTCGACTACAAACCTCACTTCCAAATAAGAGCGTCCATTTTATTTCTAACTTTACAAAAAATCAAAATAATCCTTCACATCCTCTACATACCCATGCTTTTCAATTAAACTAGCTAAGAGTTCTAGATTGTGCCCCCGATAGTTGTCATCTCGGCGTAGTTCTTCATACATTTCGATAAAAGGAAGGTCCTTGGACTTGGCCAATTCTAACTCCGCTTCATAATCATAAGAAACTTTTCGGAATAGAATATTTACCAATTCCCCATCTTCTACTTCTATCACGGCATACTGGGCACGGTGATTTTTTAACTTTTCCCAATCAAAATAGGGCATGCCAATCGTACCTGGATTGATGATTTGTTGCCCTTGACTACCGTAACGAAGCAACTGCTTGTGGACATGACCATAGACTGCCACGTCCGTTTCCTCGTCTAGGAGTTGGTCAAATTTATCTGTGTTATTCCCAACAGACAAGTCACCACCATAATTCTTATTTGGCAAATTATGAGAAAGAGAAAAGTGCAGTCCATCAACTTCTTTCTTTTCTAGCATAGGTAAACTTCGTAGCCAGACAATCGTTTCAGGATCCATTCGCTCCATTAAAAACTGGGTCATACGCATGAGCTGGATTTCCTGTGGGTCTTCTAAGCCATATTGCCCATCTAAAGCCTCTAAGACACAATCATCCCAATTGCCTCGAACACTTGCTGTGATAGGAAGTTCCTTTAACAGAGCGACCAAGTCATTTGCACCTGGACCAGGTAGAAAAATATCTCCCAGAAGCCAATATTCACTGGCTCCTTGAGTTTTAGCATCTGCAATCACTGCTTCTAGTGCAGTCACATTGCCATGAATATCTGATAAAATTGCGATTTTATGGTTCATGATGGTTTTCCTTTTTCTATTTCATCTAGCCAATTGTGAAACTCCCAACGAAGAGGAGCTTCCTTGCCTATTCTTTGCCTCAAATGTTCTTGATATTGAAGATAGAAAGCGTAATCTCCCCAACTACTCCACACTTGAGAAGGTTTTGGGATACACAACTGTTTGTTCGCCCTCTCTAACACGATGTTATCTATCGGTACGTGTAAAAAAGGAAAAACGGAGTCTAGGGTTACAGCTTCAAGCATATAGAGATACTTGAAAGTCATATTAATCCACTTTTGAGCATGACCATAAGTGAATCGAATCCCATTTGAGCGATAGCAATCTATCAGAGCATCACAAGTCCTATGATGCCAACTATCAAAATCAGTTTGACACAGCTTGTCCCGATTCAAGAGATTTAAAATCGCTTCTTTGATACACTTAGAGGCCCGATTTCTCATCTCCAAGCGCTGTTCATCTGGCATGCCATGAAATCGCAAGGTTCGATTAAAATCAAGATAGGCTCGAGTAGTTGCAGCTAAAAATAAATCTTTTGAATTCCCAAAGTAAGCAAATCGTAAAAAAAGGAGTATATCTCTGTCAATCTCAATCCTATTCATTTCTTCTACTTTCTATCTAGATACTTATTCCAATTCTTTTAATGGTTCTGCCACTTGAGCCAATTCCACTTCTTCCTGAGGGTTCAACTTTCTCTGCACAGCTTCTGCGACTACCCTCGGCACACCAACTTCGACAATTTCATCCACACTGGCTTCCTTGATTTTAGTGAGAGACTTGAAATGCTTCATGAGATTCTGCTTACGTTTAGGTCCCAATCCTTCAATTCCATCCAGTTGTGATGAAAAGGAATTTTTGGAGCGCAGTTGACGGTGGAAGGTGATGGCAAAACGGTGCACCTCATCCTGAATGCGTTGGAGGAGGAAAAATTCCTGAGAATTGCGAGACAACTCCACCACCTCAAGCGGATCTCCAAAGAGTAGCTCATGGGTTTGGTGCTTGTCATTCTTTTGCAGACCTGCAATTGGGATATCCAAACCTAGCTCTTCTTGGATGACTTGCTTTGCGATATTGACTTGACCTTGTCCCCCATCAATGACAATCAAATCAGGAGGAGTCAAACCGTCTCGTTGAACTCGACCATAACGTCTGCGAATAACTTCACGCATACTGGCATAATCGTCTGGACCAACAACCGTTTTTATCTTGTACTTTCGGTAGTCTTTTTTACTTGGTTTGCCATTGACAAAAACCACCATAGCTGAAACAGGACTGGTTCCCATGATATTAGAGTTATCGAAGGACTCGATGCGAACCGGAGTCGGGATTTGGAGCAAGCGTCCCAGATTTTCAATAGCTCCTTGGGTCTTTTCAACAGATTTTTCTAGCAGATTGAACTTCTGCTCCAGACTAACACGGGCATTCTTTATAGCCAAATTGACCAGTTGTTTTTTCTCACCACGTTGGGGCTTGAAAATCTTAGTATCCACCAAGGCCTTGACGGCTTCTTCATCAATATCCTGCGGAATCAGTACCTCATTGGGAACCAGGTGGGATTTTTCTTGATAGAATTGTCCCACATAGGTCAAAAAATCCTCATCCGGATCATTGTAGTAAGGGAAGAGATTGACATCTCGCTCAATGAGCTTGCCTTGACGGACAAAGAAAACCTGAACACACATCCAGCCTTTATCCACATAGTAGCCAAATACATCCCGATTTTGAAGATCCTTGGCCATAACCCGTTGCTTGGTCCGAAGCGTTCCGATAGCCTGAATCAGGTCACGGTATTCCGCCGCACGTTCAAACTCCATACTTTGAGCTGCCTTTGCCATCTTCCCCTTGAGGTCATCAATGATTTTATCATCCTGCCCTTTTAGGAAATCAGAAACCTCCTGAGCCATGGACTGGAAATAAGCCTCATCTTTTTTACAGATGGTATGGGCCACACATTGGCCGATGTGGTAATAAAAACAGACCTTAGACGGCGGATTGGTACACTTACGAAAAGGAAAAATCCGATCCAGCAACCGCTTGATTTCATTGGCTGCCCCTACATCTGGATAGGGGCCAAAGTAGAGTCCTCCGTCCTTTTTGACCTGACGGGTGATAATCAAGCGAGGATAACGCTCATTGGTGATTTTGATGAAAGGATAGGACTTGTCGTCCTTGAGCATGATATTGTATTTAGGCTTATTCTCCTTGATCAGGTTGATTTCTAGGAGAAGCGCCTCAATATTAGACTCAGTGACGATAAATTCAAAATCCACAATTTCAGACACCAAGGCCTCTGTCTTGGTATCGTGACTTCCACGGAAATAGGACCGCACGCGATTGCGCAGATTTTTAGCCTTTCCTACATAGATAATAGTGCCATTTTTATCCTTGTGAATGTAACAACCAGGGCTGGTTGGTAAGAGCTCTAGTTTTGATTTGATCAAGTTATTCATAGTTCCATTATAGCAAAAAGGCCGTGACAGGACGAACAAAAAGCCCCACCAACCGCTTAATGGAGGAGCTTTAATTTCTTTTCGGATTGCACCGACTTCATCTAGTCGCTACTGGTATAGAGTTCTTGAACAGCCGTCACATCCCGAGGCTGAATCCCATAGTAGGAACCTGCCGGCTGCATGACAGAAGTCTCGTTGGTGTGATCCAATCCGATGGCATGTCCCAGCTCGTGCTCCGCCGTGTGCACGATTCGTTCATAAGAGTAACCATAGTTTGGATTGGATAGATAATAGTGATTCAGGCGAACCGTTACAGATATAAATTGTTTGGTTAACAAATTGGTTTGACTCTCGGCTTGACCAGCTACAGCGGTCGATCCATCATTCATCTCACTTGCCACAATATCTGCCTGGCTAGGATCCGCAACCACCTCAAAGGTAAAGGATCCCGTTTGATTCCAGTTTTTTATAGCTTCTGCATAGGCACCTTGGAAGGTCTCATCCATTTGAGGTTCAATATAGATGCGAGCTGAGGCCTGAGCCCACTTGCCTTCTGCATGTTGGTGACTGTCTGTCTGAGACAAGACTTCCAGCGTTCCCGTCTCCTTCCATTGATTCCAGCCACCTTGACCTATCTTGCTCATTTTTTCAACCTGATTGACCGCAGAATGAAAATCACCAGTCAGGTACCAAAGCACTCCAAAGGCAATAAGCAGTAGAATGGCCACAGTCCAAACCAGACGCCAGAAGAAACGCCAAATTCCCAAAAGAAATCGGAAGAATAATCGAATAATCCAGAACATGACGCCCCACCTTTCATAAAAATAAGAACCTATCTTGAAATCACATTCTCCTTGATCAAGATAGATTCTCTATTTTACTGAAGAAAGCTGAAAGAAACCTAAAACTAAGATAAACGTTCTTCCAAGACAAAGTCAATTGGTAGAGTAGCTAAAAAACGTTCCAATTGTTTTTCCCAGTAGTACCACTCGTGCTTACCTGGACTATGACTATAGGTCACCTCAAAACCAAGATTTTTGAGGTTTTTCACTGCGAGGTTATTGGCAGAGTAAAGATAGTCTTGTTCCCCACACCAAGCCCATAGTTTGGTCTTTTTATCGGATCTTGCAGCCATGCTTTCAAGCGAATGAGGACTAGCTGTCCAGTCTTTAATCTCTCCAAAAACTCCTCGCCAGTAGGCAAGTGATCCCAAATCCTGACTTTCAGGAGAAAATTCTTGAAAACTGAGTGCACCGGAAAAACTAGCCGCATGAGAAAAACGATCGGTTGCGAGAGCCAGCTTGAAGGAACCATAGCCTCCCATGGAGAGACCTGCAATAAAGGTTTTTTCTCGCTTACTGGTCATATTGGGGAAGAAACGTTTCATGACTTGGGGGAGTTCTTCTGCTAGAGCAGTAAAGTAGTTAAAACCGTACTGGGTATCTGTGTACCAGCCATTGTTTGTATTGGGCATGATGACAATGAGATTGGTCCCACGCAACAAGCGTTCGACATTGGTACGTTTGAGCCAGCTATTTTGATTTCCTGACATTCCGTGCAAAAGGTAAAGCACAGGAATATCTGTGCAATCTGGTTCAGTCACTCGACTAGCATCTGGATAGAGTACGGTAACACCCCACTCCATATCCAAAACTTCAGAGTAATACTCAATATTCATAACTGCCATGATTTTCTCCTTTTACTATTTATAAGAAAAAGCCGAATTTCGACTTTTTCTGTAGGTATTCTGCTTATTATTTTGCTTCCATCACGACTGGCAAGATTGCTGGGCGACGCTTGGTTTGATCAAAGAGGTACTTGGTCAAATTGTCACGAACTTTGCCTTTGAGATCTGCCCAGTCAAAGTCATCCCCTTGAAGATACTCTTCTACCGTTTGGTTAATCAATTCTGAACTTTCACGGAGAATGTCGCGACTTTTCTTAAGGTAGATAAATCCACGCGTATGAACACGAGCCTTAGCCACAATCTTCTTCTCACGACGGTTAACAGTAATCGCCACGATAAAGATTCCATCCTCTGACAAGACCTTACGGTCGCGAAGAACGACATTCCCAACATCACCAATGGCATTTCCATCAATCATGACATCGCCTGCAGAAACTGCGCCAGCTGGGACGAAGTCTCCATGTTCATAGGACATGATTGTTCCCTTTTTAGGGATGAAAATGCGCTCTGGCAACATTCCAACTGCCATGGCAGCCTTAGCATGCGCATCCAACTCACGGTACTCCCCTTGGACAGGGAAAAGATATTTCGGTTGCAAAAGATTGATCATCAACTGCAAATCACGCGCATTCCCGTGTCCTGATACTCGCAAACTCTGGGTAATGAGTTTTACCACACCACCAGCTTGGTAAATCATATTTTCAACGCGAGCCACAACTGCTTCTTTGGCGGTGGATGGAGTTGTTACAATATAAACCAAGTCCCCATCCTTGATTTCTACATAACGGTGGCGCCCAACAGACATCTTGCGAAGTCCATTGATAGGTTCACCCATACGACCTGTCTCTAGGATAATCAACTCATGGTCTTCAAAACGAGACATTTCTTTTGGTTTAATCAAAAGGCTTTCATTAGCTAGGGACAATTTTTTGAGACGAATCGCTGTACGAACGATATTTTCAACATCAAATCCAGTCAAAACGACTCGGCGGCCAGTCTCCGCAGCTGCATCAAAAACCTGCTGGATACGAGAAAGGTTGCTGGCAACTGCTGCAACGATGATACGACCGTCCCAGTCAGCGATGGTTTGGGTAATTTCATCCCCAACTTCACTCTCGCTCGCCACCTGAATATTGCTGTCTGCATTTGCAGAATCACTGAGAAGTGCCAAGACACCGTCACGGCCGATTTCGGCTAAACGCGCAAAATCCGTCGCATAGGATTCACTAGCCGTCTGGTCAAATTTGAAGTCGCCTGTGTAAACAATGTTCCCTTTTGGTGTTTTTAACACAACTCCCAGGCTTTCTGGGATAGAGTGAGTCGTACGGAAGAAGGAAACCACCGTTCCCCCAAAGTCAATCTCCGTGTTTTCATCAATCACATGGAAGTCATTGAATTTCTTAACCGTATCATTTCCTTTGACAAAGAGTTTCGCCAACTCAATGGTCAACTCAGAACCAAACACAGGCACCTTAGCCTCTGCCAAGAGATAAGGCAGGGCACCAATGGCATCCGCATGCCCGTGGGTCAAGAAGACCCCTGCGATACGGTCGCTATTCTCAAAAAGGTAGTCCATGTTTGGAATGACGACATCAACCCCTAGTTGTTCATTTTCAGGGTATTTAAGCCCTGCATCCAAAACAAAAATAGATTCATCGATTTCAGCGATGTACATATTTTTCCCATTTTCTCGTACACCACCTAGTGTTGTTAAACTGATATTACTCATTTTCCCTCCGAAACTTCATTTATCTTGATTATAGGGTAGGTTTACCCTCTTATTCTAAAAGTTCTAAAACTTTCAGCCGAATCTTTTCCTACCATTATACCATTTTTTTGATGATTTTCAAAATGAAGATTTGTTTTCAAAAAAGAGCTGGTTACCCAACTCTTTCCTAACTTCTACTATTTTTCCATTAAAAAATCATACATTTCTTGCACGGTACCCAGCGCCATCATTTCTTGATTTTTTACAGTCTGTTTGAGATTTTGGTAAATCTGACTTTCAGCAATCTCCCTTTTCGGCGCTTCTTTATTGACTGTCATGACCCCATCTTTGATCGTCACAAAGCCTAGCTCCTCAAATACTTGAATCATCTTGACCAGCAAGATTTGTTGGATATTGAGATAAGCCGCCAAATCTTTCAACTTGTAGCGAATATCAAACTCTGGGAACTGGTAAATAGTCCTATACAATTTGGCAAACTGCTCTCTGGTCCCATAACCTGTCAGATAGTAGGCCTTGTCAATGTCATTCTTAAAATAGACAGCTGAGAAATATTGCTCCTGAAAAATGGTCTTCAGCAAGGTAATATTTTCCGGAATATTTTTCACAACAACCGCTTCACTATTCGCCAAATCCGGCAACTCTCCAGAGAAATCCAAAACTGGAACCCCTTCTGGCAAGACTGCATTCTTCCCACGAATGTTAAAGAGTTGAACACCTTCCACACGCGCATCCACCATCATTAACTGGAGGGCAGTTTGGCCATTCCATTGATTGACAGACAGGGTGACTGCCAATTCTAGGTTTTTTGTTTGAGCAAACTCTGTTGCCCATCTACCTTGTCCAAAGGCCACCACTTCAAAGCTCGCCTCACCCTTGGAAATTTTTAGTTTGAGGTGGGCATTGCCTGCTCCCATAGTACGGGCACTTTCGACATGAAAATCCTTGATATAAAAGACAGGTTTCTGATTGTCCATCCCAAAGGGTGCCAAGCGTTCAAAGCTTTTGACCGTTTCTAAACTAAGAGTCTCCAAATCCAGCTCTTCATCTAGATTTAACTTGTTCTTGCCACCAGCATCTGCACCTTTTTCACGGACATAGTCTTCCAAAACCTGAGATAAATCTGAAAGTTTCTCAACTTCCAGCGTCATTCCAGCTGCACCAGCATGGCCGCCAAAGGCGATAAAGAGGTCGCGATGGAGATCCAAGGCTTCAAAAATATCGACTGCTTCCACACTACGAGCGCTACCCTTGGCACGACCATCTTCTATATTAAGAACGATAACTGTCTGCCCTAGTTCTTCCAACAAACGACCAGCAACGATACCCAGAACGCCAGGATTCCAGCCTTCCTTGGCCAAAACCTGGACCTTCTTCGCAGGATCCACCATGGTCTTAGCTTCTTCATAAATTGACTGAACGATTTCCTTGCGCTCTTCGTTTTTCTGATGAATCATGAGGGCAATCTCATGTGCTTCCTCATCGTCAAACCCAGTCAACAAATCAATAGCTGGATTAGGATCATCCAAACGCCCCAAAGCATTTAAACGAGGGGCAATCTGAAAGCCAACCGTTTCTTCTGTCACTTCATTCGTAGCGATCCCAGCCATGTCTAGCATTTCTTGCAGACCGATGCGCTGGGTATGTCCCAACATTTCCAGACCATATTGAACCATGATACGGTTTTCATCCGTCAGGCTTACCATATCGGCAATGGTACCGATAGCAACCAAATCAAGCAATTCCACTTGCACTTCTTCTAAAAGAGCGCAAGCCAGCTTGAAAGCCACTCCACAACCAGCTAAATATTTGAAGGGATAGTCCGCATCAGGATGCTCAGGGTGAACAATCGCATAGGCATCAGGAAGGGTTTCCGGCATGGAATGGTGGTCAGTCACAATAACATCCACTCCCATAGACTGGGCCAATTCAATGGCCTCGTGACCAGCAACTCCATTATCCACTGTCACAATCAAGGAAATTCCCTCTTGCTCGATAAAGTATTTATAGACACTGGCATTGGGACCATAGCCATCGGTAAAACGGTTGGGCAAGTAAACTCGGCACTCGGCGCCAAGCTGTTCCAAACTTTCCTTCACAATCGAAGCTGAAGTCATACCATCCGCATCATAGTCTCCATAGACGAGAATATTCTCCCCTTCTTCAATAGCCTGACGAATCCTTTTCACTGCCTTGTCCATATCATGGAGCAGATAGGGGTCATGCAAGTCCTCTAAAGAAGGTTCTAAAAACTTCTTTAGACTTTCTTCATCCTGAATCCCTCTTTCAAATAATAACCGAGCCACCTCGGGACCCAGTCCAGCCTTCTTGGCTATCTTTGTAAAATCCGCATCTTCAACCTGCGGGGCAAACTGCCATTCATAAGTAGGAGTTATCAAAAAAACATCCACTCTTTCTAAGAATTCTATCGTTTCATTATAACATGATTTAGGCATTTTCTCTATCCAGATTGCTTTTTTATAACATTTTAGTGAATTTTTTTCAGATATGATTTGACAAGAACATTCTTTTGGTGTAGAATCATGTTATAAAATCTAACACAAAGGAGATCTCTCATGGCTTTAGTAGAATTTAAAAACGTCGAAAAATATTACGGAGACTATCACGCACTCCGTGACATCAATCTCCGTTTTGAAAAAGGACAAGTTGTTGTTTTGCTTGGACCTTCTGGTTCTGGTAAGTCCACTCTTATCCGTACGATCAATGGTTTGGAGGCTGTTGACAAAGGAAGTCTCCTAGTCAATGGACACCAAGTCGCAGGTGCTAGCCAGAAAGATTTAGTTCCTCTTCGTAAGGAAGTCGGCATGGTTTTTCAGCATTTTAACCTTTATCCACACAAAACAGTGTTAGAAAACGTGACACTTTCGCCCATTAAAGTTCTAGGAATTGATAAAAAAGAAGCTGAAAAAACAGCCCAAAAATATCTGGAATTTGTAAATATGTGGGACAAGAAAGATTCCTACCCAGCTATGCTGTCTGGTGGACAAAAACAGAGAATTGCCATCGCACGTGGTCTTGCCATGCATCCGGAACTCCTCCTCTTTGATGAACCAACATCTGCTCTTGACCCTGAAACCATCGGTGATGTTCTAGCAGTTATGCAAAAACTGGCGCATGATGGGATGAACATGATCATCGTTACCCACGAAATGGGCTTTGCCCGTGAAGTTGCGGACCGCATCATCTTTATGGCCGACGGAGAAGTTTTGGTGGATACGACAGATGTCGATGACTTTTTCGACAATCCAAGCGAACCTCGTGCCCAACAATTCCTCAGCAAAATTATCAACCACGAAAGTGACAAAGTCAAATAAGGAGGCGCCTATGAAAAAGAAATTCTTTTTATCCGCATTATTGATTAGCCTTTTCAGCCTTGCTGCTGCCAAACCAGTTCAGGCTGATACCAGCGTCGCAGACATTCAAAAAAGAGGCGAATTAGTTGTCGGTGTCAAACAAGACGTTCCGAATTTTGGCTACAAGGATCCCAAGACAGGGACTTATTCTGGTATCGAAACCGACTTGGCCAAGATGATTGCAGATGAACTCAAGGTCAAGATTCGCTACGTTCCGGTTACCGCTCAAACCCGCGGTCCACTACTAGACAATGAACAGGTCGATTTGGATATCGCGACCTTCACTATCACAGACGAGCGTAAAAAATTATACAACTTCACCAGTCCCTACTATACGGATGCTTCTGGTTTTTTGGTCAATAAATCTGCCAACATTAAAAGCATTGAGGACCTAAACGGTAAAACCATTGGGGTTGCTCAAGGCTCCATCACCCAACGCCTGATTACTGAACTGGGTAAAAAGAAAGGTCTAACCTTTAAATTCGTCGAACTTGGTTCCTACCCAGAATTGATTACTTCCCTTCACGCTCACCGTATTGATGCCTTTTCCGTGGACCGCTCTATCCTGTCTGGCTACACCAGTAAACGAACAGAACTACTAGATGATAGTTTCAAGCCATCTGACTACGGTATCGTCACCAAGAAATCAAATACCGAGCTACACAACTATCTTGATACCTTGGTCACTAAATGGACCAAGGACGGTAGTTTGCAGAAACTCTATGACCGTTACAAGCTCAAACCATCTAGCCATACCGCAGATTAAGGAGGACACCCCATGACAAATTTATCATCTTGGACAGCCTATTTTCAGGATTTTGGACAATTTTTCAATGGTTTCCTCTTCACCCTTGCCCTATCAATCGGATCCTTTATCCTCGCCATGCTTTTGGGCATCTTCTTTGGGGCCATGTCAACCAGCAAACGCCCATTCTTACGTGTTTTGGCTCGTATCTTTGTCGAATTTTACCAAAATACTCCCCTCTTGGTGCAGTTTGTCATCGTCTTCTATGGTTTGCCTCTTATCAGTGACCATACCATCATGATTCCCATTTATTGGACAGCTGTACTTTGTGTGGGACTCTATCACGGCGCTTATATCGCTGAGGTTATTCGTTCAGGGATTCAGTCTATTCCTAGTGGTCAGATGGAGGCCGCCCTGTCGCAAGGTTTTACTTATATCAATGCCATGCGCTTGATTATCTTGCCTCAGGCCTTCCGCATCATTCTCCCACCTTTGACTAACCAAATCGTTAACCTCATCAAGAACACTTCAACCGTTGCTATCATCTCTGGAGTGGACTTGATGTTTGTGACCAAGTCTTGGTCAGCTCTCAACGGCAACTATATCCCAGCCTTTTTAGGTGCTGCTCTTCTCTACTTTGCCCTATGCTTCCCTGTTGCCCAGTTTGGTCGCAAAATGGAGCAAGCCAACAAAAAAGCCTATTCACTTTAGGAGGTTACTATGGAATCTATTTTAGAAGTTTTGACCCCAGATAACCTAGTCTTTATCTTTAAAGGATTCGGCTTAACTCTCTACATTTCTCTGATTGCTATCGTCCTCTCGACCCTTATCGGAACAGTGCTAGCCGTCATGAGAAATGGGAAAAATCCTGTCTTACGGATCATCTCCAGCATTTATATCGAGTTTGTACGTAACGTTCCCAACCTCCTCTGGATTTTCACCATCTTTTTGGTGTTTAAGATGAAGTCCACACCAGCAGGTATCACTGCCTTTACCCTCTTTACCTCAGCAGCCCTGGCTGAGATTATCCGAGGTGGTCTCAATGCCGTGGACAAGGGCCAGTACGAAGCAGGAATGTCGCAAGGATTCACCTCTGCGCAAATCCTCTACTACATCATTCTCCCACAAGCGATCCGAAAAATGCTGCCAGCCATCATTTCTCAGTTTGTAACTGTGATTAAGGATACCAGCCTTCTCTACTCTGTTATCGCTCTACAAGAACTCTTTGGCGCCAGCCAAATTCTCATGGGCCGTTATTTCGAACCAGAGCAGGTCTTCAGTCTTTATATCCTGATTGCCTTGATTTACTTTATCTTTAACTTTGCCATTTCTAGCCTGTCTCATAAGCTAGCAAAACGTTGGCAACAAGCTGCAGAATAAAAAAAAGAAATGTGAACGTCTATTTTTCGTTCACATTTTTATATTTTCATTCAGGCGGATTGTCCCAATAATCGTCAACATCATAGCCAATCATAATAAATCCAACAGGAATTTCACCATCATAGGTACCAAACGGAAATAAAAATTTATTTTGCTACTCTGATACCTACAATTTTGGTATTTCCCATACATTTTTTCCATATAAAACACTGTTCTAACAGCTCCACAACTTTTAATTCTTTATCAGTACCATTTTCTATTGGATTTTCTCCGACAAAATACGGACACTTAATGTATTCAATTTTATAAATCAATTCTTTCGAAGTCTTTTATAGCTTTCTGATAAGAAAACCAGGTGCATAAGTTAAATATGGCAACACCAAAAAGTAATATTACTATCTGTGGTACGTTCAAATTTGAAGAATCATTCAAACTTTCTAATCCAGGAATATGGTGTAATATCTCTCCCACGAATATTATAACAGTTGCGACTGCGCAGAATAGGATAAAAGGCTTCCCAATCTTATAAGCTGTTTTAAAAAAGCCTTCGAGAAAAACACTGTTGAAGGTTGCAAATACAAGCATTATATAGCCAAGATATGCAGCATTTGCATTCATCAACGGATTTGTCACATACGGTGTGGCATCTCCTAAGAGTCTCATCCGAATAATCGTCAGAAAAAGACATAATATGAAAGCTATGCACTCGATAGATAAAACAAATAAATATTTAGACGTAACCACATCTTGTTTTCTAACTGGCAACATGACCGTGTAGGTGATGTCATCACATTCTCGAACTTGTTGATAAGTATAAAAAATACCAAGACAGATAAAAAAGGAACCGACAAGAATAGGATACCTTGGAATCATCGTAATAGCTGAAAAAGTTATAAACCAATAGCTCAAAGGATTTGCTGTTAGTTTCATTTCTTTATAGAGAAGTTTTCTCATCACAAATTCACCTCTTCCCTTTCAATATGCACCATAATATCTTCAAGTGTGGATTTCTGCCCTATTTCTTTCGTGTAATGACTGATAAAATCCTCTTTTCTCTCAGATAAAAGCAATTCACCATTTCTTATATAAGTAATAGTATCTGCACACTTCTCTAAATCACTAGTAATATGAGTAGAAAACAAGATTGCTACCCCTTTTTCTGCTAGTTTTCGAAAGATTTCATTCATCTCATCTCTAGATACTGGATCAAGTCCACTAGTTGGCTCATCTAAAATCAAAAGCTTAGCATGATGAGAAAGAGCTAAAGTAAGATAAAATTTTACTTTCATCCCCTCAGACAGTTCCATAATTTTCTTATTTTCATCAAGCTTAAATGCATCAAGATAATGACGATACGATTCATCATCCCAGTTATCATAAAAAATACGAGTAATGGCGACAATATCCTTTAATTTTTTTCTTTTATAATAATTGGTTCCTCCCACTGCATAACCAATTCGTTGTTTGATTTCATCTTCATTATCCAGATAATCCATTCCAAGAATACGGACATTCCCTGCATCAGGATGAACAAGATTTAGAATGGATTTAATCGCTGTAGTCTTACCTGCTCCATTCCTACCGATAAGTCCCATAACCTCACCTGATTTAATATGAAAACTTATAGGTTTCAATTCAAATGCTGAATATTTTTTTGTAATATCATTTACCTCTAAAACATACTTCATTTTATTCATCCTCCTTCTCTTCAAAAGCAATTTCCATCAAGTGTGCAAAGGCTCCCTTCGGCGGTATGGCAATTCCACGCTTTTCATCACCAAGAAGTAGAATCGTATCCCCAGGTTTGATATTAAAGACATCGCGCGCCTGTTTTGGTATTACTATTTGACCTTTTTCTCCAACTGTAGCTGTCCAAGCATATTTACCTTTTGGTGCTTTCATAACTATTACCTCCTTTGTGGTATGATTTGTATAACAAATTATACCACTTATCCTAAATAATACAAGTGCAAACTACATCCAGTTGCCATCATAATAAAATGCTCGTTAAAATCTGTACCACTCATCCCAAAACTAAGAATCTTAGACATCTTAACCCTAACTTTTTGTAAGTGGTGCTTATTCATTAACTACTCTCTCTAGAAAATATGTGACTACAAACAAAATTGAGGATTAAAAAAATTCATAAGCACATTGATGCCATGAATCAAAAACAGCATTATTCTCTCCTATAAGAGAGGACACTCCTAAAATCAGGAAAGCGAAACTAAGATTTTTAAAAATATCTTATTGCAAACAAAAATATAATATGCTACAACGCTTTTGACAAAACGTGTCGAAAGGTAGAAAGATGGCAAAAATAATTGATTTAAGGCAAGAAAATATTCACAAAGTACGATCCTGTTTTTATCAAGGAGGAACATGGACCAAGAATCAGTTATCCTGTCAAACAGGGATTTCTCTGGCAGGAACTACCTATATCTTACAAATATTAGAGAATGATGTTAATGTTGCTTCTCTTGGTTATTGTAGTATTCACCCAGAATTTAGAACACTGGCCCTTCTCTACCAGCTAGATACAGATTTTGCCGGTTCTGATATTATCATCAATAAAAGATTGTATCGTGGAAGAAATGGTTTTGCAGGGGAAGTCGGCTATCTCATTAATGGATATAAACCTCCAAATCTCCAATCACGTTCAAATGACTTCACATTTCTTTTGTTAAATCAAATAACAGCACTAACATCAGTCATTGCTCCGGATGCTATTGCATATTATTGTCCATCTTTAAAAGAAAATATAAAAATTTCCGACACCTATCTTCCTAAAGAATTCCACCCAATCCTTGAAAGATTGACTGAAATAGACCCATTCATACTGAACGGAGTTCAATCAATTGGAAAAAACAAGATTCTAAGAATCAAAAGAAGAACAATCTGAAAAGGAGAATTAAATGATTTCGTTATTGTTGGCAGTCATCTATCTGGCCTTTATTAGTTTAGGCTTACCTGATGCTATTTTAGGAAGCGCTTGACCAAATATGTATCGTGGCTTAAATTCAACTATTACTGGGGCAGGCTCCATCTTTCTGATTACCATAAAATACCTCTGTAGGAGAAAATCAGAGCTAAAATTAATAAAATATAGAAGGCGAGAAAAAGCCATCTCATCTTCACACATAGAGCAATGTATTCTCTGATAAAGGCCGATGGGATATAGTAGGCGGCTGTACGGCAACCAAGACCATCTCCCTTCATCCCAATACGGCGAGCATAGGTACTGGTACGAAAAACATGGTAATCATTGGTCACAAAGAGAAAACGTGGACTGGCCACCAGCTTCTCTCCCATTTCTTTTGAGAAGAGAAGATTCTCATAGGTTGTCGTTGAGTCTTCCTCTAGGAGAATCGCTTCTCTCGGAACATCCGTCTCTTCCAACAAATAATTACAAATTGCCTGAGCTTCGGAAATCTTCTCATCCCCACCTCGACCACCACTAGCGATGATTTTAACATTGGGGTTGAGAGACTGGTGATAAGCTTCTACTGCCTTGTCAATGCGACTCTTCAGTAAGGGAGTCACTTTTTCTCCATTCAACAAGCCTGCTCCGTGAATGATGATAAAATCATAATATTTTTTCTTAGGAATAAAAAGATACAGGATAGAATAAAGCAGAAATCCTGCAAAGGCAAAACCAAAAATCAAATACGAATAAATCAAAAAGAAAAAGATAATATTCACTAGATGATTGGTGTAAAACAAGCCCTTGGTATCGCTCACTCGAATCGCCATGATCACAAAAAAGAATAGAATCACGCAGCCTAATCCTAGAGACAAATAATTTGCCTTGGATTTTCCTTCTTTTTTCAATAACACAAATCCATTATAAATAAGGAAAAAACCACTTAGAAAAACTAAAAGAGGCAGCAGGAGAAAAATCCCTGCAAAGAAAACCATGTGCACTTCTTTCTGCCCAGCTTCGTAAAAAAGATTGGCAATAGACATATAAGAAAAGAGTAAAGACAAAAGCAAGAGAGCTGGATTCCAGAGACTGCGATTGTCCCTTAAAAACGAAACGAGAAAAAGTAGGACAAAAAATCCTGTGATAAAGTACATAGTCTCCTCCTTTAATGACTACATTGTACCATAATTATGGCAATAGAAAAAGAGGAGCCTAGTCCTCTTATTTTGCTATTCTTGCTTCTGCATCTGCCACAACCTGAGCCAGACTCATCTGACGAAGTTGATTTTCCATAGCTACTTGGATATCCAGCAATTTCTGATCCAAGACCTTATGAATATTAGCCCCTACTGGACAGTTAGGATTGGGATTGTCATGGAAACTAAAGAGTTTGCCAGATTTTCCTAAACACTCTACAGCTTGGTAGACATCCAACAAGCTGATATCCTGAAGGTCTTTTATTATCTCAGTTCCTCCCGTACCACGAGCAACTGAAATCAATCCAGCTTTTTTAAGTTGCGACAAAGTCTTACGGATAATGACTGGATTAACTCCAACGCTAGCTGCGAGAAAATCACTGGTCACCTTGCTTTCCTGGCCCTTGATAGCAATGATAATTAGCATATGGGTCGCAATGGTAAATCGACTTGAAATTTGCATTTTGTTCCCCTTTCACCTGAGATTCTCATCATCTCTCTTCTCATACTCATTATACCCCTTTTTGATGTCATGTCAATCATTACTACTATCTAACCATGCATCCAACTCAATATCATGCCCCTGTTTTTGAGCAATCTCATACAGAAGTTCCTGGTTATGAGTGTGGTGAATCCCATTTACCAAACTTTCATAATAGACCTGGAAATAGGGGAGCTTTAAATCTTTAGCCAACTGCAATTCAGCCTCTACATCATAATCCACTCGACGAAAATCAACATCAGACAAACCTGCTTCATCAAACTCTAAGATCATATACTGGGCCCGCAGGTCCTTACGCAACTTCGCATCTAGAAAGAAGGGTTGCCCAATGGATCCTGGATTAAGAATCAACTGTCCATCACTTCCATAACGAAGCAACTGTTGGTGGATATGACCATATACTGCGATGGAGGCGTGTGGATTCGTCACTAATCTATCAAAATCTTCTTGTTTTCCCGTATGAATCAACTCCCTACCCCAGTTTTTATCAGGGAGATGGTGAGTGATTCCCACCATCAAATCACCAAACTGACGATGAACTTGCATGGGTTGATTGTGGAGGTCTTCGATTTCTTCAGGGCTGATTTCTTCTAATATATACTGGCATTGACGTAGGAGGTAGCGATGACTAGCTTTTGTCAAATCTAGCTTACGATGCAAGCCTCTCCAGAGACTATTTTCCCAATTTCCCAGAACTTTTACTGTAATAGGCAAACTTGCTAAAAGATCCAAGATCCTTCTACGTCCTGTTCCTGGCATCAGAATATCCCCTAAAAGCCAGTATTGGTCTACCTCTGCAGCTTTAGCATCAGCCAGCACAGCTTCCAGGGCTGTCGTATTCCCATGTATGTCTGAAAGAACTGCTATTTTGATCATCCTTTCTCCTCTTTTCCTCTTACTTCTTTTGTTAGTATTATAGCAGAAAACACTCAAAAAGAGCACTATCACTACTCACTGGATTAACTTGTAAAGGCTTCCAAGACGTGCTATAATATAAATAGAGAGTTCCCCTTCATTTAGGATTATGTGGTCTTCAACATCTCTCAATTTTTGCAGATTGGAGGACTATTGCCATGCGGAAATATCTTAAGTATATTCCATACTACCTTGTCATTTTCTTCTTTTACTGGCCCCTCTATGAGTTGCTTTTACTGCTGATATCTGATCCTTATACGCTGAAAGGGCTCTACATTTACAACATCATCCTCTTTTCACCTTTGGCAACCTTCATCGTGTCCCTTCTTTATAGCTACCGTTTCCAATTCTCATTGTGGTGGCTGCTTGGTATTGCTCTTCTCTATTGCTTTACCATCATTACTTTCAATGAATTCATTCTCGTTTATTTCCTAGCTTATGAACTCTTTGCCCTACTTGGTATGGCTTCAGGTTCAGGTATTAAATACATGCTCCAGCACGGAAAAAATAAAAAACTTTCACAAAATCCTTGAAAAATCTCGCAATCATGCTATAATAATGCATAGAGACAAGTCACTTAGTCCCTTTCTACTAGAGAGTGCGTGGTTGCTGGAAATGCATAGAAAGCCTAAACTGATACTACTCTACTGATTTTTATGCAAACATAAAACGGTGGCTACGTTAAAGCCAATCTGAGGTGTCCCTCTTTTTTGAGGAACATAAATGAAGGTGGAACCACGTTGCGACGTCCTTTTATGGATGTCGCTTTTTGATTTATTAACGAAAAAATCAAAAGGAATTTCTATTTATATTTCAAGGGCACCTTCACCATAACTAGGCTAATAAAAACTTTATAAGGAGAAAACCATGATTAAGATTACTTTCCCAGATGGCGCTGTTCGTGAATTCGAATCTGGCGTGACAACTTTTGAAATTGCCCAATCTATCAGCAATTCCCTAGCTAAAAAAGCTCTCGCTGGTAAATTCAACGGCAAACTCATCGACACGACTCGTGCTATCACTGAAGATGGAAGCATCGAAATCGTGACACCTGATCACGAAGATGCCCTTCCAATCTTGCGCCACTCAGCGGCTCACTTGTTCGCCCAAGCAGCTCGTCGCCTTTTCCCAGACATTCATTTGGGTGTCGGTCCAGCTATCGAAGACGGCTTCTACTACGATACAGACAATACTGCTGGCCAAATCTCTAACGAGGACCTTCCTCGTATCGAAGAAGAAATGAAGAAAATCGTTAAAGAAAACTTCCCATCAATCCGTGAAGAAGTTACCAAAGACGAGGCCCGTGAAATCTTTAAAAATGACCCTTACAAGTTGGAATTGATTGAAGAACACTCAGAAGACGAAGGTGGTTTGACTATCTACCGTCAGGGCGAATACGTGGACCTCTGCCGTGGTCCTCACGTCCCATCAACTGGTCGCATCCAAATCTTCCACCTGCTCAACGTAGCTGGTGCCTACTGGCGTGGAAATAGCGACAACGCGATGATGCAACGAATCTACGGTACAGCTTGGTTTGACAAGAAAGACTTAAAGAACTACCTTCAAATGCGTGAAGAAGCCAAGGAACGTGACCACCGTAAACTCGGTAAAGAGCTTGACCTCTTCATGATTTCACAAGAAGTCGGACAAGGTTTACCATTCTGGTTACCAAACGGAGCGACTATCCGTCGTGAATTGGAACGCTACATTGTCGACAAGGAAATCGCTGCAGGCTACCAACACGTCTACACTCCACCAATTGCCTCAGTGGAACTCTATAAAACTTCTGGTCACTGGGATCACTACCGTGAAGATATGTTCCCAACTATGGACATGGGGGACGGTGAAGAGTTTGTCCTCCGCCCAATGAACTGTCCTCACCATATCGAAGTTTATAAACACCATGTACACTCATACCGTGAATTACCAATCCGTATCGCTGAGATTGGCATGATGCACCGATATGAAAAATCTGGCGCCCTTACAGGTCTTCAACGTGTACGTGAAATGTCCCTCAATGATGGTCATACTTTTGTAGCTCCAGAACAAATTGAGGAAGAATTCAAGAAAATTCTTCAATTGATTATCGACGTGTATGAAGACTTTAATTTGACAGATTACCGTTTCCGCTTGTCTTATCGTGACCCAGAAGATAAACACAAATACTTTGACAACGATGAGATGTGGGAAAATGCACAACGCATGTTGAAAGCAGCTATGGATGATATGGAACTGGACTACTTTGAAGCTGAAGGTGAAGCAGCCTTCTACGGACCAAAATTGGATATCCAAGTTAAAACTGCCCTCGGTAAAGAAGAAACCCTTTCTACTATCCAGCTTGACTTCTTGCTTCCAGAACGCTTCGACCTCAAATATGTTGGAGCAGATGGTGAGGAACACCGTCCAGTCATGATCCACCGTGGAGTTATCTCAACTATGGAACGCTTCACAGCTATCTTGATTGAGAACTACAAGGGTGCCTTCCCAACATGGCTTGCACCACATCAAGTGACCCTTATCCCAGTATCTAACGAAAAACATGTGGACTACGCTTGGGAAGTAGCCAAGAAACTCCGTGACCGTGGTGTCCGTGCAGATGTAGATGAACGCAATGAAAAAATGCAGTTCAAGATCCGTGCTTCACAAACAAGCAAGATTCCTTACCAATTGATCGTTGGGGACAAGGAAATGGAAGACGGAACAGTCAACGTTCGTCGCTATGGCCAAAAAGAAACACAAACTGTCTCAGTTGATGACTTTGT
The DNA here is from genome assembly GCF_000526075.1 of Streptococcus sp. SR1. Lineage (NCBI taxonomy): Bacteria > Bacillati > Bacillota > Bacilli > Lactobacillales > Streptococcaceae > Streptococcus > Streptococcus sp. SR1. The sequence goes on along the minus strand of NZ_JATR01000002.1, from coordinate 93,326 downwards.
TCAAGCTATCCTAGCTGATATCGCCAACAAATCACGCGTTGAGAAATAAAAACCTAGCATAAAAGCCTCCATTCGGAGGCTTTTTCTCATTTATTCTTACTCAATAACAAGCTTCACTTCAGTGAATTTAATCCGTACGGTTGTTCTTTTTCCAACCTCAGACTCGATACGAATCTGGTGGCCCAGTTCTTCAGAAATTTTCTTAGATAGATAAAGTCCAAGTCCAGATGACTGCTGGGTCAAACGACCATTGTAGCCTGAAAAGCCACGTTCAAAGACTCGGAGCACATCACTGTTTTTAATCCCGATTCCCGTATCCTTGATACAGAGTTCCTGGCCTTCCATATAGATCTCTAGTCCACCTTTCTTGGTGTATTTGAGGCTGTTTGAGAGGATTTGTTCAATGACGACCAACAACCACTTCTTATCGGTCACGATGATTTTGTCAAGGTCATGTAGGTTGACTGTCAGTCCCTTTTGAATAAAGAAAAGGGCATACTTACGGACAACTTCCTTCACCAGATCCTCCACTTGAACCTTTTCAAACACTAGGTCATCATGGAAGCTCTCTAAACGTAGATACTGCAACACCAGATTGGTATAGGAGTCAATCTTGAAGATTTCCTGTTCCAATCGCTGCTTGACCTCACGATCAGAGACTTCTGCCACTAAAAGTCGACTCGCTGCAATAGGGGTCTTTATCTGATGAACCCACAAGGTATAGTAGTCAAGCAAATCTGTCAGTTTACTTTGGGCTTCTGACTTCTTTTGATACAATTCAGACTCACGCTCTTCGAGTTTTTCCGCTAGCACACACTCCAAAGGAGACTTTGGGTCTCTTTCAGCATACAGTACTTCCTGCCGGTAAACCTGAGCTTCTGCAAAAATATCCCAAACCAAAAATAAGAAGGTCAGAAAACCACTGAGCAGAAAGAAATAAAGAAAATAAGTTCCTAGACTAGCAAATAAAAACTGAAAGAGAAGGACGAGAAAGCCTAATGAAAAAATATAGACAAAGATGCGACTGCGAGAACGCAGATAGGCTAGACAAAATGATTTCCAATCAAGCATGTTTCAGTCCGTATCCTATTCCCTTCTTGGTTTCGATAAATCCTGCCAAGCCTTGCTCCTCCAACTTTTTACGCAAACGAGCAACATTGACAGACAAGGTATTATCATCGATGAAAAAGTCGCTATTCCAGAGTTCTCTCATCAAGTCATCACGCGCTACGATATTGCCAGCATGTTCAAACAAAATCCGCAAAATTTGAAATTCATTCTTGGTCAAACTCAATACTTCCCCCTGATAGTGCAGGTCCATAGACTTGGTATTGAGGATCACACCCGCATACTCCAGCAGACTTTCATCCCGCCCAAATTCGTAAGAACGGCGCAACAAGCCCTGAACCTTGGCAAGGAGCACCTGCTGATCAAAAGGCTTGGTCACAAAATCATCTGCTCCCATATTGATCGCCATGACGATATCCATCGCCTGGTCTCTCGAAGACAGAAACATGATGGGTACCTGAGAAATCTTACGAATCTCCTGACACCAGTGGTAACCATTAAAGAGAGGTAAGCCAATATCCATGAGGACCAAATGAGGTTCTGACTGAACAAAGAGGGTCAAAACTTCCATAAAGTCCTCTACCAAAATAACCTCAAAGCCCCATTCAGAAAGCAATTTCCCAACTTGTTGCCGAATGACTTGGTCATCCTCTACTAGTAAAATCTTGTGCATGTGCTCCTCCTTTGTTCTTATTATAACAGATTTTTCCCATGGATAAAATGCAAACCTGTATTTAAACCAGCTCGCTAGCCATGTAGTATCCAATAAGCCTACTAGCTAATTCTAGATAAATGTGATAGGATAAACATAGAGAAAGGAGCTTTTATGGCCAATATTTTTGACTACCTCAATGATGTAGCATACGATTCCTTTTATGACCTCTCCGTGAACGAGTTAGATGTTCTTGCCCTTACTGAATTAACCTACCTTGCTTTTGATGATGTAATCACCCAAGAACCAAAGCGCCTCATAGAACTAGAACCTCAAATCCCTAGAGAAACAACTATGTTGACCAATAAAAACCGTCTCCAGTTGTTGAATCAGCTCGCTCAACACAAACGCTTTAAAAATTGCAAGCTCTCAGACTTTATCAACGATATTGATCCTGAATTGCAAAAACAGTTTGCAGCCATGACTTATCGTATCAGTCTCGATACCTATTTGCTTGTCTTTCGCGGAACGGATGACAGCATCATTGGCTGGAAAGAAGATTTCCATATGACCTATATGAAGGAAATCCCAGCTCAAAAACATGCTCTCCAGTATTTAGAGGACTTTTTTGCCCAACATCCTAATCAAAAGGTTATTCTAGCAGGACATTCAAAAGGGGGCAATCTAGCTGTCTATGCTGCCAGTCAACTTGATCCAAACTTGCAGAAAAATATTATCTCTGTCTACACTTTTGATGCACCTGGACTTCACAAGGAACTAACCGAAACATCAGGCTATCAAAATATGATGAAACGAACGAAAGTATTTGTCCCACAAGGTTCTATCATCGGGATGATGCTGGAAATTCCTGATAAAAAAATCGTCGTTCGAAGCACTGCCTTGGGTGGCATCGCCCAGCACGATACCTTTAGTTGGCAGGTTGAAAACAAACACTTTGTCCAACTGGACGAGACCAATAGTGATAGTCAGCAAGTCGATACAACCTTCAAGGAATGGGTTGAAACAGTTCCTGACGAGGAACTACAACTCTACTTCGACCTCTTTTTCGGAATCATTCTCGATGCAGGCATCTCCTCTATCAACGATCTTTCTTCCTTCAAGGTCATTGAACACATTCATCAACTCTTTGTCCAAACTCAATCCCTCACTCCCGAAGAAAGAGAAACCATGGGGCGCTTAACCCAACTCTTGATTGACACCCGATACCAGGCTTGGAAAAATCGTCAAGGCACGAAAAAGACTTTCTGATACCCTAAGTATCCTCTTCTATGCTATACTTAGTTTAGTACATTCTTTGAGATTGGAGCCAGTATGAAAATCCATAAAACCGTGAATCCCATTGCCTATGAAAATACTTATTATCTAGAAGGGGACCAACACCTGATTGTGGTTGACCCAGGTAGCCATTGGGAAGCTATCCGCAAGACTATCGAGAAAATCAACAAACCAGTCTGTGCGATTCTCCTGACCCACACCCACTACGACCATATTATGAGTCTGGACTTGGTTCGTGAAACTTTTGGAAATCCTCCAGTTTATGTAGCAGAGAGCGAAGCTAGCTGGCTTTACACTCCAGTCGATAATCTCTCTGGTCTCCCTCGTCACGATGATATGGCAGATGTGGTCGCAAAACCTGCAGAGCACACCTTTGTCTTTCATGAAGAATACCAGCTTGAGGAATTTCGTTTTACAGTTCTACCAACCCCAGGGCACTCTATCGGCGGCGTTTCCCTGGTCTTTCCTGATGCTCATCTAGTCTTGACCGGAGATGCTCTATTCCGAGAAACCATCGGACGGACAGACCTTCCTACAGGTAGCACGGAACAACTCCTTCATAGCATTCAGACGCAGCTCTTCACCCTCCCTAACTACGACGTCTATCCTGGACACGGGCCAGCTACGACTATCGCTCACGAAAAGACTTTTAATCCCTTTTTCTAGCAAGCAAAAAACCAAGGATAATTTCCTTGGTTTTTTTGTAGCTTCAATTTCTATGTCAATATTTGCTCAGAAGAATCAATATTGACTAGAAAAATAATTCAAAACTAATTAGCCGGATTCAATTCTTTCCAGCCAATGTTAGACAAATCAAGCTTTTCAGAAGAAATATCTAAAACTTGCTCTGCTTTTTCATTGCTACCGATTTGAAGAGTTGCTTCTTTAATCTTCTGCACTCCGTTTTTATCGAACGAATATAGAGACAGGTTCATTTCTGGACGAGTTGACTGCCAGTCTGCATAAGAGACTTGACCATTTTCATAAATAACAAATTCTGAGCGAAAACCACCTGCAGAAGCTATATATGCTGTGTGAAGTAAGCTAGGTTTTTGATTTTCCAAATAATAAATAGCTGAAACAAATTTTTCATCGCCAATAAGCAACTCGTCTTGACCATCCTTATTCAAATCAACCATTGCGTATTTCCAATCGGGTGCATTTTGATAATCCATTCGAGAGAAAACCAGGCTATATCCTTCTGAAGTAATCTTATCTTGTTTATTTTCCTTGTATAAATCTTCTCTATTACCTTGTTTTAAAAGGTCTGTAAAGTGATTATAGCGTTCAATCACTTCTTTATATAAATCTTGTCTAGTTTCTTTCTTATTTTCAGCAGTTGATTGTGATTCATTGGTTGACGAGTCACTAGTATTTTCAGCCTTTGCTTCTGTTGATACACTAGTCTTATCGTCTTTGGAGACAGATGATAGTGCGGATGAAGGTTCTGTATTGTTCCTATTTTTATCGAGACTACAAGATGCTAGAACTGAAATCGAAAGAATAGCTGATAGCATTATTAAAAATTTCTTCATGTTTACCTCGATAGCATTACATTTTCAGATTGATAAACTTCAAAAATGAACCATTAATTCCAAGATGATACTTGGTTAGGGACTTACTTTACCAAATAATCACACGGTCCTCTGGTGAACGCCACATACCATCGCCTTCTTTGACATCATAGGTTGTAAAGAAGTCATCGAAGTTTGGTACTTGAACATTGACACGGAGTTTGGCAGGCGCGTGCACGTCAACACTGGCCATGAGTTTCATCAACTCTGGACGGCCTTTCATGCGCCAGATACGAGCAAAGTTGTGGAAGAATTCTTCAGCAGAGAAGTCTGGTTCTCTCTTAGCAGCTTCAAGGGCTGCAGCAATTCCGCCCAAGTCAGCAACGTTTTCTGATACAGTTAGTTTTCCGTTGATTCTTGCACCGTAAGATTCTTGCCCATCAAACTGGTCGATAACTTTCTGCGTTTTTTCTTTAAAGGCAGCATAGTCACTCTCTGTCCACCAATCCTTGAGACTACCATTTTCATCAAAGGACGCACCATTTGTGTCGAAGGCATGAGAAATCTCGTGGGCAATAACAGCACCAATACCACCGTAGTTGGCAGAAGACGACTGATGCAAGTCATAGAATGGAGCCTGCAAAATGGCCGCTGGGAAGACAATCAAGTTCTTCTGAGGATTATAGTAGGCATTGACCATGTGTGCTGGCATGCCCCACTCCTTGTAATCAACCGGTTGGTTCCACTTGCTCCAGCTGTGCTTGATTTCCACACGCGCAAAGGCTAGGGCATTGTCAAAGAGACTGGCAGTTTCATCCACTACCTTGTCCTTGTAGCGTTCTGGCAATTCCTCTGGATAACCGATATAAGGCTTGATGACATTGAGTTTGACAATGGCCTTGTCTCGCGTTTCAGGCGTGAGCCAGTCGTTCTTAGCCAAGCGTTCCTTATAAACGTCAATCATAGTCGCTACTTTTTTCTCTACGTCAGCCTTAGCTTCTGGGGAGAATTTTTCATGCGCATACCAGAGACCAAGAGCCTGCTTGAAAGGACCTTGGGCTAAGTGATAAGCTGCCTTGACCTTGTCCTGTGCTTCTGGCACACCTGAAAGGGCACGTCCGTAAGCACCTGATAAGACACGAATCTCGTCTGTGAGGTAGCTGGTTGAGAGATTGACCACACCCAAAATCAAGGTTGCTTTGAGTAAAGGCCACGCTTCTTCACTATAAAATTGATCTGCTGCTTGCCAGAAACGTTCCTCGTCTACGATAACCTTATCTGGAGTTTGTCCAAGAACTGTTTGGAAGAAATCATCCAATGGAAGTGCAGGGGCAAATTTCTTGAAATCTTCATAAGCGTATGGATGGTAGAGTTTGGCATATTCTGAACTTTCTTCGTTAGAAAGCACTACAGCCGCAGTGCGACGGTCCAATTCCAATCGTTTCTCTAGTAAATCTGCGATTTCCTCATCTGAAAAATCATAGGCTTTGAGAAGATTCGTAGTACTTTCCTTCCACAAACCTAACAACTCCTCACGCTGAGGATGGTCTTCAGCGTAGTAGGTTGTATCTGGCAAGATAGTTCCTGGAGCACTGGCCCAGAGAACATTGGTTCTGGCATCCATAAAGTCTGGTGATACTCCAAATGGAAGGAAGTTTGGCTTCCCTACTAGTTCAAACTCTGTCAGTTTGCTGGTGAAATCTGCAAAGCTCTCCAAATCTTGGTATTCCTTGAGCATTGGCAAAACAGGATTAATCCCATCTGCTTCTCTCTTGTCAAAATCACGTACCATACGATGGTACTTAACAAAGTTTGCGAGGATGGCATCCTCTGGGACTTTTTCACCTGCCAACCACTTGTCCGTATTCGCCAGCATCAACTCTTCAATTTCCTCATCAAGGTCAATAAAACCACCTGTTCGAGATTTGTCAGCTGGAATAACAGCTGTTTTTTCCCATTCGCCATTGATTGCATCATAAAAATCGTCTTGATAACGTGTCATCTTGTTCTCGCTTTCATTTTTTCACTTATTCTTAGCTTAGCAAAAAACACTTGGGAATGCAATTAAAAATGGTTTCTCTTTTCACTTCATTTTTCAGTTATTATTTTAAATTTTTCAAAAATTAACTTGACTTAATTTTTTTTTTAAGGTATATTAAAAGACAGGAGGAATACAACTGTATGATACGTATCGAAAACCTCAGTGTCTCCTACAAAGAAACGTTGGCACTAAAGGATATTTCACTAGTGCTCCAAGGACCAACTATTACCGGAATTATTGGTCCAAACGGTGCTGGAAAATCAACTTTATTAAAAAGTATGTTGGGAATTATCCCACACGAAGGTCAGGCCTTTCTTGATGACAAAGAATTCAAGAAATCTTTACATCGAGTTGCCTATGTCGAGCAAAAAATCCATATCGACTACAATTTCCCTATCAAGGTCAAGGAATGCGTCTCTCTGGGACTCTATCCATCTATTCCGCTCTTCCACACTTTAAAGGCCAGCCACTGGAAAAAAGTGGCAGAAGCACTTGAAATCGTTGGGCTCTCAGACTATGCTGATCGCCAAATCAGCCAGCTCTCAGGAGGACAATTCCAACGTGTTTTGATTGCCCGTTGCTTAGTGCAGGAAGCTGACTACATCTTTTTAGATGAGCCTTTTGCCGGGATTGACTCGATCAGTGAGGAGATTATCATGAATACGCTGAGAGACCTTAAAAAAGCTGGTAAAACAGTTCTCATCGTCCATCATGACCTCAGTAAAGTCCCCCATTATTTCGACCAAGTTTTGCTTCTCAATCGAGAATTAATAGACCTTGGTCCGACCGAAGAAACCTTTACCGAGGCCAATCTTAAGAAGGCCTACGGTAGCAAACTCTTTTTCAATGGAGGTGACCTATGATAGCAGAATTTATCGATGGATTGCAACATTTCCATTTCCTACAAAACGCCTTGATCACAGCTATTGTCATCGGAGTCGTTGCTGGAGCTGTGGGATGTTTTATCATCCTACGCGGAATGTCTCTCATGGGGGATGCCATCTCTCACGCAGTTTTGCCTGGCGTAGCCCTTTCCTTTATCCTGGGAATTGATTTCTTTATTGGAGCGATTATCTTTGGTTTGATGGCTTCCATCATCATTACCTACATCAAGGGAAACTCTATCATCAAGAGTGACACTGCCATTGGTATTACCTTTTCATCTTTCTTAGCCTTAGGTGTCATCTTGATTAGTGTTGCCAAGAGTTCGACAGACCTCTTCCATATCCTTTTTGGGAATATCCTCGCTGTCCAAGATACGGACATGTGGATTACCATTGGTGTGGGCGCAGTGATTCTCTTGATTATCGGGATTTTCTTTAAACAACTATTGATTACATCCTTTGACGAGCTCCTGGCTAAAGCAATGGGAATGCCCGTTAATTTCTACCACTATCTGCTCATGGTGCTCTTGACCCTTGTGTCTGTCACCGCAATGCAAAGTGTTGGAACTATTCTTATTGTGGCCATGCTAATCACCCCAGCTGCGACGGCTTACCTTTATGCTAATAGCCTAAAGAGCATGATTTTTCTTTCATCAGGCCTAGGAGCTCTGGCTTCTGTTGTAGGGCTCTTTATCGGCTATAGTTTCAATCTCGCAGCAGGATCCAGCATCGTGCTCACATCTGCCAGTTTCTTTCTCATCAGCTTCTTTATCTCTCCTAAGCAACGATACTTGAAACTGAAAAACAAAAAAATCATTAAATAACGGGGAAACCCTTCTGGAGGAATCTAATGAAAAAATTAGGTACATTGCTTGTACTCTTTCTTTCCGTCATTGCACTTGTCGCATGTGCTAGCGGAAAAAAAGATACTGCTTCTGGTCAAAAACTAAAAGTTGTTGCTACAAACTCAATCATCGCTGATATTACCAAAAATATCGCTGGTGACAAGATTGATCTTCATAGTATCGTTCCTGTTGGTCAAGACCCACACGAATACGAACCACTTCCTGAAGACGTTAAGAAAACCTCTCAAGCTGACTTGATTTTCTATAACGGTATCAACCTTGAAACAGGGGGCAATGCTTGGTTTACCAAATTGGTCGAAAATGCCAAGAAAACTGAAAACAAAGACTACTTTGCAGTCAGCGAAGGCGTTGATGTTATCTACCTTGAAGGCCAAAACGAGAAAGGCAAAGAAGACCCACACGCTTGGCTCAACCTTGAAAATGGGATGATTTATGCTAAAAATATCGCTAAACAGCTCATTGCCAAGGACCCTAGCAACAAGGAATTCTACGAAAAAAATCTCAAAGACTATACTGAAAAACTAGACAAACTGGACAAGGAAGCCAAAGAGAAATTTAACAATATCCCTGCTGAGAAGAAACTCATCGTAACCAGCGAAGGATGCTTCAAATACTTCTCTAAAGCCTACGGTGTTCCAAGTGCCTACATCTGGGAAATCAACACGGAAGAAGAAGGTACTCCTGAACAAATCAAAACCTTGGTTGAAAAACTTCGCCAAACAAAAGTTCCATCACTCTTTGTTGAATCAAGTGTCGATGACCGTCCAATGAAGACTGTTTCACAAGACACAAACATCCCAATCTACGCACAAATCTTTACTGACTCAATCGCTGAAGAAGGCAAAGAAGGCGACAGCTACTACAGCATGATGAAATACAACCTTGACAAGATTGCTGAAGGTTTGTCTAAGTAATCCACTAAAAAACGTCGTTCTCACGTGAATGGGCGTTTTTTTATCACTTAATTTCCGGTCAAATCATTGGAAAAATCTGACAATTCTCGGTAAAATAAAAGAAAAAAGAATGGAGTAGTTTCATGACCACTTTTCTCGGAAATCCTGTAACTTTTACAGGTAAACAACTGCAAGTCGGAGACAAGGCACTTGACTTTTCTCTTACGACAACCGATCTCTCTAAAAAAACGCTAGCTGACTTTGATGGAAAGAAAAAAGTCTTGAGTGTTGTCCCTTCTATCGATACTGGTGTCTGCTCAACGCAAACACGTCGATTCAACCAAGAACTTGCCAACCTTGACAACACCGTCGTTCTTACTGTTTCTATGGACCTACCATTTGCCCAAGGACGCTGGTGTGGGGCTGAAGGCCTTGACAATGCCATCATGCTCTCAGACTACTTTGACCATTCTTTCGGACGCGATTATGCCCTTTTGATCAACGAATGGCATCTCCTTGCACGTGCCGTCTTTGTTCTCGATACTGACAATGTCATCCGTTACGTAGAATACGTTGACAACATCAACACGGAACCAGACTTTGAAGCTGCCATTGCTGCAGTGAAAGAACTGGACTAAAATCAAAGCCATTAGGGCAGAAGGCTAGAGAAATCTAGCTTTTTTTGATATACTAGATGGAGAGAAAAGACAAGAGGAAACGAATGACGCCAAATAAAGAAGACTATCTAAAATGTATTTATGAAATCGGTACGGAGATGCAGAAAATCACCAATAAAGAAATTGCTGCCCGTATGCAAGTCTCTCCACCTGCCGTAACAGAGATGATCAAACGCATGAAAAGTGAAAATCTCATCCTCAAGGACAAGGAGAATGGCTATCTATTGACAGATATTGGGCTCAAACTAGTCTCCGAGCTCTATCGCAAACACCGGTTGATTGAGGTCTTTCTAGTTCACCATCTCGACTATACCAGCGATCAAATCCACGAGGAAGCTGAAGTCCTAGAGCACACTGTATCCGACCTCTTCGTAGAGAGACTGGATAAACTGCTTGGCTTCCCTAAAACCTGCCCCCACGGAGGAACCATCCCAGCTAAGGGAGAGCTCTTGGTTGAAATCAACAACCTACCTCTAGCAGATGCCAAAGAAGCCGGCACCTATCTCCTGACTCGCGTTCATGATAGCTTTGATCTACTCAAATATCTAGAAAAGCATGAAATTCATATCGATGACCAAGTCCAGGTCAAGCAATTTGATAATTTTTCCAATACCTTTACACTGGTCAACAGAGGTGAAGATCTCCAAGTTAGCATCGATATCGCCAAACAACTCTATGTCGAAAAAATCAGTTAAGACCTTATCCCTGAAAGAGGTTCCTTTCAGGGATTTTTTATCATTTAAGTTGTAATCCCCATTCGTTTGGTGTAGAATGAAGCTAGATAAAAGAGGGAGGTCTTCCTATGAAAAAGCTCTTTAGAATCCATTTTGCAGCCATTGCAGTCAGCGATTTGCTACTATTAGCATTTTTTATCACAAGACATGAGACAGCTTTGGGCTGGCTCATGCTCTCTGGTTTTATTTTCATCCTTGCTCAGGGACTACTGCTATCTCGCTTGGTCTTCCGACTCAAAAAACATTTCTCTGAGATTTATCCTCAGATGAACAAAAAAATTCGCCTCTACTATTTAGGGGTGCTCATCAGCGATTTTCTATTATTTGTCCTTTTAACCTTCGCTAGTTCTCAGCGACTTTCCTCTCTTATGCCAATCGTCACTGGTTGTCATTCTACTTTATATTATATAACGGCTAGCCACCTAAGAGAAAACTATCCCGACTTTTACAACAAACATACCTCTTTATGGGAGTGTCTATAAACAAAAACCAAGCCAGCTGGCTTGGTTTTCTTATCTATTTTTAGTATCAAGAATGATGGTGACTGGTCCATCATTGACCAGCTCCACCTGCATATCCGCTCCAAAGATGCCTGTCTGAACGGGCACTTCCTGATCTAGCTTTTGGTTGAAAGCCTCATAGAAGGCAGCTGCCATATCCGGCTTGGCTGCTCCTGTAAAGGCGGGACGATTGCCTTTCTTGGTATCCGCAAAGAGGGTAAACTGAGAAATAGAAAGGAATTCTCCTTCAATATCCTTGACAGACAGATTCATCTTGCCTTCTGCATCAGAAAAAATCCGCATGTTGACGAGCTTTCTCACAGCATAGTCCAGATCTTCCTCTTGGTCCTCTGGTCCAACACCGACCAGCAATAAAAGCCCCTGATTGATTTTCCCATGAACCTGACCTTCGATACTCACTTGGGCTTTATTGACTCGTTGAATGATGATTTTCATAATAGCCTTTCTAGTAACTGAAGGGAGAATTAGCCATTGGTCCGTTTGACAGAGTAGACCTCTGGCACACTCTTAATCTTATCCACGACTGTGGTCAGTGTAGAGAGGTTGGAAATACCAAAGGAGACATGGATATTAGCAAATTTCATATCCTTGGTTGGTTGAGCATTAACGGTTGAGATATTCTTAGTTGTGTTGGAGAGAACTTGCAGAACATCATTTAAGAGCCCTGTACGGTTGAGACCATAGATATCGATGTGGGCAGTGTATTCCTTGCTTGAGAATTGATCTTCCCACTCCACATCAAGAAGACGTTGCTCGTAGTTTTCTTGGGCACGGAGATTCATACAGTCCACACGGTGAATAGCTACACCGCGTCCCTTAGTAATGTAGCCGACAATGTCGTCACCCGGCACTGGATTGCAACACTTGGCAATCCGAACTAGGAGACCTGAAGCCCCTTCAATGACCACACCACCCTCATGCTTGACCTTGAGAGTTTCTTTGTTTTCAACCTTAACTTCGCCACCTTTGACAAGCTCTTCTGCTTCCGCCTTGGCCTTGGCACGCTCTTCCTCACGGCGTTCCTTTTCGGTCAAACGGTTAAAGACGGTAATAGCGCCAATTTCTCCAAAACCAATGGCTGCGTAGAGAGCCTCCTCTGTCTTGTAGCTGGTCTTTTGAAGAACCTCATCCATATGGCGCTTGTCCATGAATTTATTGGCTACATAGCCGTTTTCTTGGAACTGGGCCATCAACATCTCACGGCCCTTGTTAACGGATAATTCCTTGTCTTGATTTTTAAAGAACTGACGAATCTTGTTGCGCGCCTTGCTGGTCTTGACCATGTTGAGCCAGTCACGACTCGGACCAAAGGAGTTGGGATTGGTGATAATTTCAACCTGATCCCCTGTCTTGAGCTTGGTTGTCAGCGGAACCATACGGCCATTGACCTTGGCACCAGTCGCTTTTTCACCGACTTTGGTATGGATTTCATAGGCAAAGTCAATCGGTCCCGAATCTTTTGGAAGGGAGCGAACCGCACCATCTGGAGTAAAGACGTAAATCTCCTCCGCCAGATAGTTTTCTTTAACAGAGTCCACAAATTCCTTGGCATCATCAGCCTGGTCTTGGAGCTCCATCATCTCCTTGATCCAGTTCATCCCAATAGCAGATTCCTTGCTGTTGACCTGCCCTTTAATGCCTTTCTTATAAGCCCAGTGAGCCGCAACCCCGTACTCAGCCACTTCGTGCATTTCTTTAGTCCGAATCTGAAATTCAATCGGTCCTTTTGGCCCATAAACAGTTGTATGGATAGACTGGTAACCATTGGCCTTACGATTGGCGATATAGTCTTTGAAGCGGCCTGGCATAGGTTTCCAAAGTTCATGCACATAACCCAGCATAGCATAGACATCACTCTGGGTATCTAAGATACAGCGAATGGCAATCAGGTCATAAATTTCCTCAAAGCGTTTCTTCTTATCCTGCATCTTGCGGTAGATCGAATAGATATGCTTAGGACGACCATAGATTTTCCCTTTGAGATTGCGTTCGGTAGCGTACTCTTCCAACTTGGTTACGACTTCATCAACCAAAGCCTCACGTTCTCTGCGTTTTTCCTTCATCATGTGGGTAATCTTGTAAAACTCAGTTGGATTGAGGTAACGGAAAGATAGATCTTCCAACTCCCACTTGACACTGGAAATCCCCAGACGATGAGCAAGTGGTGCGTAAATTTCCATAGTTTCTCTGGAGATCCGTTCTTGCTTATCCTTTCGCAGGTGTTTGAGAGTCCGCATATTGTGCAAACGGTCCGATAGTTTAACCAAGATAACACGGATATCCTCAGACATGGCCATAAGCATCTTGCGATGATTTTCCGCCAATTGTTCCTCGAGTGATTTGTACTCAACCTTACCAAGCTTGGTCACCCCATCAACGATAATCCGAACATCATGACCGAACTCTCTCTCCAAATCATCCAGTGTCGCATCTGTGTCCTCAACCACATCATGCAAAAAACCACAGGCAACGGTTACGGCATCCAGCTTGAGCTTAGCCAGAATGCCTGCTACCTGAATGGGATGGATAATATAGGGCTCTCCTGATTTCCGAAATTGCCCACTATGACAATCAACTGCGTAAATCAATGCTTTTTGGACAAAAGCAACGTCTTCCTTTGTTAAATATTCTTTCGTTAAAGCGACTACCTGATCGCCCGTCAAATTCACTTCTTTCGGCATCTATACTCTCCAATTCTTCCTACCATTTTATCACTTTTTTAAGGATATGAAAACTAGAAAAGCCTGTTTTTATACCAATACCAATCATTAAAAAACACTGCCAGATTTCTCTAGCAGTGTTTTGACATTTCATTTGCTTAGTAGACTGTTTTTTCAGTTTCTACGTCGAAGAAGTGTGCTTTGTTCAAGTCAAATCCAAGTTCAACTGTTGCGCCTGTTTGCAAGTAGTCACGAGCATCCACTTTAGCAACAAATTCGTCTTTACCAACTTGGCAGTAAAGGTGAGATTCTGAACCAAGCAATTCTGATACTGAGATAGTAGCTTTGACAACTGATTCTGGGAATGTTTCAAGGAAAGCAGGTTCTGCATTCACGTCCTCTGGACGAATACCGAAGATCAATTCTTTACCTTCATAGCCTTTTTCACGAAGAACTTTCAAAGCACCTTCTGGCACTTTCAAGCGGAAACCGTCAGAAACAATTTCATTGCCTTCTAATTTCACATTGATGAAGTTCATAGCTGGGCTTCCGATAAATCCTGCTACAAATTTGTTAACTGGGTTTTTGTAAACTTCTTGAGGAGTTCCGATTTGTTCAACACGTCCGATAGTACCTGTACCAGCAGGGTTCTTAGTTGCTGACATGATAACGATACGGTCTGCAAGAGTCATCGCTTCTGTTTGGTCGTGGGTTACGTAGATAGTTGTAGCTCCGATACGACGGTGGATTTTCGCAATTTCAGCACGCATCGATACACGAAGTTTGGCATCCAAGTTTGACAAAGGTTCGTCCATCAAGAACACTTTTGCATCACGGACGATCGCACGACCCATGGCAACACGTTGACGTTGACCACCTGAAAGGTCAGCTGGTTTACGATCCAAGAATTCTTTCAAACCAAGGATTGCTGCCGCTTCTTGCACACGTTTGTCGATATCTTCCTTGCTATATTTACGCAATTTCAAACCGAAAGCCATGTTGTCATATACAGTCATATGTGGGTAAAGAGCGTAGTTTTGGAATACCATGGCGATGTCACGGTCTTTTGGAGCTACGTCGTTAACAACCACGCCATCGATAGATGCAGTACCTTCTGTAATGTCTTCAAGACCAGCAATCATACGAAGAGTTGTTGATTTACCACATCCTGAAGGACCTACGAAAACGATAAATTCTTTATCTTTGATGTCCAAGTTGAAGTCTTCAACTGAGTAGTGTTCGCTGTTTGGATATTTTTTGTAAATGTTTTTAAGATTCAATTCTACCATCGAGGTGAACTCCTTTTGTCTTTTGATAGTTTTATTATAGATGAAAACGCTTTACTTTTCTATGGCAAGGTGACCAAAAAAATAAAAAAGTTCTGTGCAACTTGCACAAAACTTTAGAGAATATCTGCTAAAATCAACTGATAACACAGGGTGAGATCCGTCAACCCCTTCAACTGTAGCCCTGTCAATTCTTCCCATTTATCAATCTTGTATTGGAGAGAATTGCGATGCAGATAGAGTTGCTGGGCTGTTTTAGTTAGGACAGCACTGTTTTCCCAAAGAGAGAGAATGATTTCCTGAATCTGGTCCTGATCCAAGATCATCTGGTGCAGGCATTCTTTGATTACCTTCAGGTCCACTAATCTTTCTCCCATACTCCAAAGATAGAGTTGTGAAAAGGTGTGTACACCTTGGTGACCCTGACGCCACCATGTCTTAAACAAGTCCCGCTCTGCTTGGATTAAATCTGACAGAGCCTGATACCCAGTCTGAGACCAAACCTGCCCCAACATGATAGACAGACGAAGGCCAAAGTCATACTCAACCGCTTCAATCGTATCAGATAAGATTGAGCGGACAGAGCTGTACTTATCTTGTTGAAGCACGAATACATAATCCTGAGCACCGACCTGTAGCACTGTCTGGCAGTTGGGAAAAAGAGTCCGCATCATATCCAACCAAGAGGCTAGATTTTCCTGTTGGTAATAAGATAGATGGCAATAAACCAATTGAATCTTTTTGAAAGCTTGCGGTGCCTGCCCCTTCCCCTCAATCAGATAGGGATACCAAGGATTGAGCGAACGAGCCTGCTCCTGCTGGGTCAAAAGGGCAACCAGCTGCTTTTCACGCTCGCTGAGCCCAGCTTCCTCTAGTAAAATCCACTGCTGAGAGGCTAAAGGAAGAGTAAGATAGCCTGGTCTCTCAATCGGCTGATCTGAAATCTGAGCTTCAGGAAACCAGTCTTGTAATTCCTTTGCAATCATATTCTAGCCCTCCACTTTTTGGATGCACCAAGCAATTAAGGTTTCTAGCCGCTCCAGGTTTTCAGTCAAATGGAGATAGCCCATCACTGCTTCAAAACCTGTAGACATGCGGTAGGTCACCACATCTGCATTTTTAGCCTTTGTATGACTATTGGTATTGCGACCTCGTTTATAGATTTCTTCTTCCTTTTCCGTAAGGACTTGCTCCTCCAACATGAGGGCAATCAGACGAGCCTGAGCCTTGGCTGAGACATACTTGGTCGCCTCTTGGTGAAGTTTATTGGGCTTGGTCATGCCTTTGAGGATGAGGTGGCGGCGAATATACATGGAATAAACCGCATCCCCCTCAAAAGCCAGCGCAATCCCATTAATGAGATTGACATCAATCACGTGTCCACCTCACTCCATCCTTGGTGTCAAGGAGCTTAATTCCTTGAGCAGCCAATTGGTCACGGATTTGGTCTGCTGTTGCAAAGTCACGATTCGCACGCGCCTCTTGACGTTTTTGGATTAAGGCTTCAATTTCTGCATCCAAAACTTCCTCTACAAAGACAATACCAAAGACCTCCAACATATCCGCAAGAGCTTGCTTAACACTTGCATCATAGTTGCCGGAGTTGATCCACTTAGCCATTTCAAAGACAACTGTGATGCCATTGGCAGAGTTAAAGTCCTCATCCATAGCTGCTACAAACTTGTCTTTAAAAGCTTGCAAGTCTTGGGCGTCCACAGTTCCTGTAAATGGTTGCTCGTAAGTGTTTTTCAGATATTTGAGATTGGTCTCTGCATCACGCACTGCCTTTTCAGTAAAGTTGATTGGTTTACGGTAATGCTGAGTCGCAAAGAAGAAACGCAACACTTGGCCATCGATAGTCTTCAATGCATCATGCACAGTGATAAAGTTGCCCAAGGACTTGGACATCTTGACATTGTCGATATTGACAAAGCCGTTGTGCATCCAGTAGTTGGCAAAAGTCTTGCCTGTTTTGGCTTCTGACTGGGCAATTTCATTGGTATGATGCGGAAACTCCAGATCGGCTCCCCCACCGTGAATATCAATGGTATCGCCCAAAATCTCTGTTGACATGACCGAACACTCGATATGCCAGCCTGGACGACCAGGTCCCCAAGGACTGTCCCAAGAAATCTCGCCTGGTTTTGCAGCTTTCCAAAGGGCAAAGTCTACAGGGTTTTCCTTACGAGCCGTTTCTTCATCTGTTCGACCTGAAGCACCCAGCTCCAAATCTTCCAAGGTTTTATTGGCCAACTTAGCATAGTTGTGAGATTTTTCCACGCGGAAGTAAACATCTCCTTGACTCTCGTAAGCATAACCTTTTTCAATCAAGTCTTCCACAAAACGAATGATGTCAGCCATAAACTCTACTACACGCGGATGGCAAGTCGCAGGTTTCACGCCTAAGGCTGTCACATCCTCACGAAAGGCAGCGATGTACTTGTCCGCAACCTCCAGAGGCGTGATACCTTCTTCCTTGGCACGGTTGATAATCTTATCGTCTACATCTGTAAAGTTGGAAATATAGGCAACTTCGTAGCCACGGTATTCGAAATAACGACGAATGGTATCAAAAGCCACCGTCGAACGGGCATTCCCAACGTGGATATAGTTGTATACCGTTGGCCCACAGACATACATGCGAACCTTTCCTTCTTCGATTGGGACAAATTCTCGCAAATCACGAGACATGGTGTCATAGATTTTAATCACTCACTGTCTCCTTTCTGTTTCTTGTTTATCGTAAAGAGTCATTTCAATCCAACTCTCTAGCAATTACTAAGGCTATCTCAAAGAAAGTCATAGCATCTGCTTTTCTTTCTTCATGTCTTGCATCCCACTCATGATTGTGATGGTCAACATAATCAGCCGTATAAAAAAATTGATAGACTTTTGCTTGTCGAAATTGCGTCCAAGCCATGATTGCAGAAGCTTCCATATCCACAACAGTCGCACCTGCTGCTAATCTACGTTTGACCTTATCGGCTGTTTCACGATAGAAAGCATCTGTGGTCCAAGCCTTTGTTCGAATGTGCTCAATACCAGATTTGTTCAAAGCTTCTTCCATGGTTAAGAGGAGAGTTTCGTCATAAGCTATCTCATCACTTGCAGGAGCGTAATGGTAACTTGTACCTTCATCACGTAGAGCTGAACTTGGTAGAATAATCTTATCTGCCTGAATAGACTGATTTAGAACTCCGCAAGAACCCAAAACAATAAAGTTCTTAAATCCTCTTGCTTTGAGTTCTTCTAAGAGTCCAACAACCATCGGGGCTCCAATCGTAGCTATAGCAACTGCTACCTTACTCCCATCTTTTTCATAGATATACCATGGAAGTCTGCCATTTAGATTGGTTAGATAGCCACCTTCGTAAACATCTTCAAACTTCTTTACTCGTTCAACGATTTCTCCATTAAAAGATAAAATAATCGTGTCACAGATTTCTCCACTACCACAAATACTTCGATCAGTTGGTTCGATAACAGCAGGTACATTTTCGAATTCTTCTAATAGCATTTTTCTACTCTTTCTCATTCAGATAAACTACCTGTGTCTGTTTGACAAAGCCGATTTTTTCATACAAGCGCTTGGCACCTACGTTGCTGTCCTCTACTGCAATCTGAAATTCCTTATCATTTTGCTCAATCAGTTGGTTGACTAGGGATTTTGCTAAATAGCTTCCATAGCCTTTTCCACGTTCAGGTTCCGATATTGCCAAACCATAGAGGTAATTCGTATTAGTCGATAAATCTACCGTGCAAGTTCCAATAACCTGACCGTTTTTTAATAAAATATATAGGCGACTTTCTGGATCTTTTAGAGCTTCAGCAACATATCTATCCGCAACTTCTCTCGATTCATGTTCCTCTGAAAATGCCTGAAATTTTAACTGGCTAATTTGCTCCTGATACGAACTATCTGCTAACAAAACTTCAATATTGGAAAGTTTTGCTAACGGATAAAGTCTTCTATCCTTACCTAACCAGGTTTCTGTCTCTTCATCCTCGACCAATCCCCAGTTGCTGACAAAACCAGGATGACGCTCTAGAAAAATACGTTCTGTCTGAAAAGTAACTGAACGAATAGGGAAAGAAGCTGTTTCTTTCTCAAAACTCGTAAACAAAGCACGCGCAATTCCCTGACGACGATAATCTGGATGAACCAGTATCGTCACTTCCACATCTTGGTCATCAGCATAGACAGTTAATAAACCAACAAGTTCGCCTTTTTCATAATAAAGGAAAAAGGCGGGCATGTTTGGATCAAAATTAAGCATGTTAGAAAGATAGGGAGCACGATAAGTTCCATCATGGGATTGGCAACAATTAATTAGTTTTTTCGCCTCAGATAACTCCTCTTGGCTTAACTTGTTTCTTGCTTGAATCATATAGGTATCCTCTACAACCCCGACGATCTGTGACTGGCTTCTTTAGCCTGCTCGAGTTTATTGACGTAGTACTCCCGTTTTTCTTCGACTTCGTGGATCGTTGGTTCATCCTTCTGTCCATGAACTCGGACGATCTTAGCCGGAATACCGACCACCGTCACATCACTAGGTACGTCTGCCACGACAACTGCTGCTGCACCGACCTTGGCATTTTCACCTATTTCTACCGGTCCGATAACTTGGGCATGGGCTGATATGAGTGCTCCCTTTCGTACAGTCGGATGGCGTTTGCCACAGTCTTTCCCTGTCCCACCGAGAGTCACTCCATGATAGAGCAGAACGCCTTTTTCAACAATCGCCGTCTCTCCAATCACCAGACCTGAACCATGGTCGATAAAGACACCTGAATCAATCTGGGCACCTGGATGAATCTCGATTTGAGTCCAAAAGCGCCAAAACTGACTGTGCATCCGAGCCAGGAGTTTAAAGCCATGCTTCCAGAGAAAATGCGAGAGACGGTGGGCAGCCAAGGCCTTGACACCTGGATAAGTCAGCAAAACTTCCAAACTGTTGCGTGCCGCTGGATCATTTTCTTTTACAATATCAATGGTTTCGCGCCACCATCCCATACATTTCTCCTTTTCTTATTCTGAATCTTTTGGCGTATCTGTGAATTCTTTCTTAGGTTTGTGGTCCTTGTGATGACGTGGACGGTGAGGTCGCTCAGACTTTTCGCCTTTTTCATCATGCTCAGGTTTTGGCGGACGAGGAAGAAGTGCCTTCATAGAGGCATCGATACGGCCTTTTTCATCAATCTTGATAACCTTAACATCGACTTCATCACCGATAGCTACCAAATCCTCGACACGGTTGGTACGAGTCCAAGCCATTTCCGAAATGTGCACAAGTGCATCTGTCTTATCAAAGAGGTTGACAAAGGCACCAAATTTCTCGATACGAACAACCTTGGCATGGTAAACTTCATCCACTTTGGCTTCGCGAACCAAGCCAGCGATGATTTCTTTGGTACGGTTAATGGCATCTTGGTCGCTAGAGTAGATAGACACATTTCCTTCTTCGTCAATATCAATCTTAACGCCTGTTTCAGCGATAATCTTGTCGATGGTTTCTCCACCTTTACCGATGACAATCTTGATCTTGTCAACATCAATCTTGATGGTATCAATTTTCGGAGCAGTTGGAGCCAATTCTGGACGAACTTCTGGAATAGTCGCTTCGATGACATCAAGGATTTCAAAACGTGCTTTCTTGGCTTGAGCAAGAGCCTCAGTCAAGATTTCTGCAGTAATTCCTTGGATCTTGATATCCATTTGAAGGGCTGTGATTCCGTCACGAGTACCTGCAACCTTGAAGTCCATGTCTCCAAAGTGATCTTCCAAACCTTGGATATCTGTCAATACTGTGTAGTTATTTCCATCTGAGATAAGACCCATAGCAATACCAGCTACTGGCGCCTTGATTGGCACACCACCAGCCATAAGGGCAAGCGTTCCCGCACAGATAGAGGCTTGAGAAGATGAACCGTTTGATTCTAAGACTTCAGCTACCAAGCGGATCGCATATGGGAATTCTTCCAAACTTGGCAATACTTGAGCAAGAGCACGCTCACCGAGAGCACCGTGACCAATTTCACGACGACCTGGCGCACCATAACGACCTGTTTCCCCTACAGAGTATTGAGGGAAGTTATAGTGATGCATAAAGCGTTTCTTATACTCTGGGTCCAAACCATCGATGATTTGAGTTTCTCCCATCGGAGCTAAGGTCAAGACTGAAAGAGCTTGAGTTTGTCCACGAGTGAAAAGGCCAGAACCATGTACACGAGGAAGATAGTCAACCTGCGCATCTAAAGGACGGATTTCATCGACCTTACGCCCGTCAGGACGCACCTTGTCTTCTGTGATCAAACGGCGCACTTCAGCGTGTTCCATTTGTTCCAAGATTTCAGCCACATCACGCATGATACGGTCAAATTCTTCGTGGTCTGCATATTTTTCTTCGTAAACAGCAGTCACTTGGTCTTTAACTGCTTGAGTTGCAGCTTCACGAGCCAATTTTTCTTCTACTTGAACCGCTTTTTGAAGGTCACTGTTATAGGCTGCGACGATTTCAGCTTGCAAGTCCGCATCCACATGAAGCAATTCCACTTCTGCTTTTTCCTTACCAACCACAGCGACGATTTCTTCTTGGAAGGCAATCAATTCTTTGACTGCTTCGTGCCCTTTGAGAAGGGCTTCCAACATGATTTCTTCTGACAATTCTTTGGCACCAGACTCTACCATGTTGATAGCGTGCTTGGTACCAGCTACTGTCAACTCAAGAAGCGAACGCTCTGCTTGTTCTTGAGTAGGGTTGATGATGATTTGGCCATCGACATAACCCACTTGTACCCCAGCGATTGGTCCGTCAAACGGAATATCTGAGATAGACAATGCCAAGGATGAACCGAACATGGCTGCCATTGGTGCAGAGGCATTTTCATCATAAGAAAGGACGGTGTTGATCACTTGGACTTCATTACGGAAACCTTCCGCAAACATTGGACGGATTGGACGGTCAATCAAACGCGCTGTCAAAGTCGCATCTGTTGAAGGACGTCCTTCACGTTTCATAAAGCCGCCAGGAAATTTCCCAGCCGCATACATTTTTTCTTCATAGTTGACTTGAAGAGGGAAGAAATCCCCAGTTGCCATCTTCTTAGACATAACGGCAGCAGTCAATACAGTTGATTCACCGTAACGCACGACAACAGCGCCATTTGCTTGCTTAGCAACCTGACCAGTCTCTACGATTAACTCACGACCCGCAAAAGTCGTTTGAAACACTTGTTTTGTCATTTTAATCCCCTTTGGATTGATAAAATTATACGCCTTGCCTACAAAGATCAAGATACCAAGGACGTCAAAAGCAAAGTAAAAATAGGAAACTGACGAAGTCTTCGATGAAGACAAGACAGTTTATCTTTTTTACACAGCTTTTCGGCCGGGTTCAATTACTCAAGATACAAATCATTAGAAAGGATTGATGCTAAAGCATCTAAGCCTTTCACGCTAATCGCTATCATGCGATTAGCTAAATGCTTTACTAACTCCCTTGTCAAATAATATTGATTTGACTCGCTCGTGTCGCTAAATCTTGCAATTTGAATGCATTGTATTATTTTATACCCTCATCTTTGTATCAAGTACGTACAGAGTCTATTTTATCATATTTTTCTTAAAAAGTGCGGGCTTTTCTATTAAAAAGGAACCATTCCCCTCACCTGAGAAGAATGGTTTGCTTTTTATTATCCTAAAGACTGATGGTTAAACAAGGCATGGGTTGCTTGGTGGATGTATTTTGCTGTTTCAGCATTGTTCATGGTGTAGAGATGCACACCTGCGACATCTTGGGTTACCAAGTCCACGATTTGATCCACGGCATAGGCAAGTCCTGCTGCTCTGAGCGACTCAGGGTCATGCTCATACTTGTCTAAGATGGCCTTAAATTTACGTGGAAGGTGGATATTCTCACACGTTTTCAAGAGACGAAGCGCCTGGTTACGGTTAAGAATGGGCATGATCCCAGCATGAATGGGAACATCAATCCCTGCCAAGGTACACTTGTCTTGGAAATCATAGAAGCGCTCATTGTCAAAGAAAAGCTGCGTTACAAGGCTTGAACAGCCTGCATCCACTTTCTTCTTGAGATTTTGAATATCCGAGATCTGGTTTGGCGAGTCAGGGTGCCCCTCTGGGTAGCAAGCGCCAACAATATCAAAGTGAGGGGCTTGTTCCTTGATGAACTCGATCAAGTCCGTTGCGTAGCGGAAATCCTTTTGTGGTTCCACATCAGGGATAATATCCCCACGCAAGGCCAAGATTTTCTGTACCCCAACCTTATCCAAGTCTGCAATGGTTTCAGCAACTTTGTCCTTGGTCAGATAGATAGCTGGCAAGTGGGCAATGGTTGGAATCGCCAAGTCATTCTGGATAAAGTCTGCCAAACGAACCGTTGTTTCCTTGATATTAAATTTATTATTGCTGGCGGTCACACTGATAAAGTGCGGTGTCAGCTCCCGCATATCCTGCAAAGCTGAAATAATTTTATCATTACCCACAGCTGGGTTTGGAGGGAACACTTCAAATGAAAGTGACGGCGTTTGGCGTGACATAGTCATTATCCTTTTCTTTTTGATTTCATGATTGCTAAGCCGGCTTGGGCCAAGCAGTTCCTTGATCAGTCAGGGTCAAGAGAGAAATCTTATCTTACAATTTCTCACGCGCAGCTTTAGCTGCTTCTACAAGGCGGATCAAGCTTTCTTTTGTTTCTGGAATACCGCGTGTTTTCAAACCACAGTCAGGGTTGATCCAAACTTTCTTGCTTGGTACTTTGGCAAGAATAGCATCGATGGTGTGGTCAATTTCGCCTTCATTTGGCACACGAGGTGAGTGGATATCGTAAACCCCAGGTCCCACTTCTGTTTGGAAGTTTTTCGCTTTGAGTTCGTCCAAGATTTCAAGGTTTGAACGGCTTGCTTCAAAGGAAATAACGTCCGCATCCATGTTGTCGATAGCTGGGATGATATCTGTAAATTCTGAGTAACACATGTGAGTGTGGATTTGTGTGTCTGGCGCTACTGTTGAGTGTACCAAGCGGAAGGCAGGAATTGCCCAGTCAAGGTAGTCTTCGTACCAGTCGCTACGACGGAGTGGCAATTTCTCACGGAGAGCAGCCTCGTCGATTTGGATGATTTTCACACCTGCAGCTTCAAGGTCAAGAACTTCATCCTTGATAGCAAGGGCGATTTGAAGAGTTGAGTCTTTGATAGAGATGTCTTCACGTGGGAATGACCAGTTAAGGATGGTAACAGGTCCTGTCAACATACCTTTAACAGGTTTGTCAGTACGGCTTTGTGCGTAGCTAGACCATTTAACAGTGATTGGGTTGAGACGAGTTACATCACCCCAGATGATTGGTGGTTTCACCCCACGCATACCGTATGATTGTACCCAACCATTCTTAGAGAAGAGGTAACCGGACAAGTTTTGACCGAAGTACTCAACCATGTCGTTACGCTCGAACTCACCGTGTACAAGCACGTCAAATCCAACTTCTTCTTGCCATTTGATCCATTCGTCGATAGTTTCAGCAAGGAAAGCGTCGTATTCTTCTTGTGACAATTCACCCTTACGGTAAGCCAAACGTTTAGCACGGACTTCCTTAGTTTGAGGGAATGAACCGATGGTTGTTGTTGGAAGGGCTGGAAGTTTAAAGGCTTCTTCTTGGATAGCTTCACGTTCTGCAAAGGCTGGCAAACGAGTGTAGTCAGCGTCTGTCAATCCAGCGATGCGCGCACGAAGTTCTGCATTTTCACCCACACGCTCAGTCGCAAAGAGTTCTTTATTGGCTGCAAGAGCTTGTTCACCTTGACCATTGCGGATAGCATCCAAATCACGAATTTCATCCAATTTTTCAACTGCAAAAGCAAAGTGGTTCAAGATAGCTGGTTCAAATTCTTCGTTAGCCGTTGTAAATGGCACATGAAGAAGTGAGCATGAGCTTGTCAAGACAATGTTTTCAGCTGGGATTTGTTCAAGAACAGCCAAGCTCTTTTCGTAGTTGTTACGCCAGATGTTTTTACCATTGACAATCCCTGCATAGAGAGTCTTGTCCGCTGGGAAACCACCTTTCACAAGTTCAAGAGTTTTCTTACCTTCAACGAAGTCAAGACCGATCGCATCTACTGGCAAGTTCACAAGATCAGAGTAGACGTCACGAACGTCACCGAAGTAAGTTTGAAGCAAGACTTCAAGACCTTTTTTGTCAGCCAAAAGCTTGTTGTAGAGGTTCAAGAAGAGAGCTTTTTCTTCAGCTGTCAAATCTTTGACAAGAGCCGCTTCGTCGAGTTGGATGCGAGTTGCACCAAGCTCCGCCAATTTAGCAAAAACTTCTTGGTATGCAGCTACTAAGCTGTCTACGAAGTCTTCTGCTTTCACGCCTTCTTCAAAGTCTGACAATTGAAGGAAAGTGAATGGTCCTACAAGGACTGGACGAGTGTTCAATCCAAGTTCTTTGGCTTCTTGGAACTCATCAAAGATCTTGTGACCAGCCAGTTTAACTTGAGTGTCTTTTTCAAATTTAGGAACGATGTAGTGGTAGTTGGTGTTGAACCATTTCTTCATCGGAAGGGCACGAACGTCCCCTTTTTCTCCTTGGTAACCACGTCCCAAAGCAAAGTAGCGCTCAAGGTCAGACAAGTCCAAGTTTTGAACAGATGCAGGCACCACGTTGAAGAGGAAGGCTGCATCGAGGAAGTTGTCATAGTGAGAAAAGTCATTTGATGGGATTTCAGTGATGCCCTTTTCTTTGACAATGTTCCAGTGTTTAGCGCGCAATTCTTTAGCCGCAGCCAAGAGTTCTTCTTCTGAGATTTCTTTTCTAAAGTATTTTTCAGTTGTAAATTTTAATTCGCGGAATTCACCCAAACGAGGGAAACCGATGATTGTAGTTGACATGATGTGTCCTCCAAAATTTGTTGTTGAAACTATCTTAACAGAAAAGAAACTGTCTGTATAATTGTAAATAATTAGGCTTTGATATAGTTTGAAACTATATCACTTTTTCGAACAAAAGAAAAAGACTTGAGACCAGCGTCTCAAATCCTTTGTATTGCTTGTTTTTTGGCTGTATTTTAGTTGGAATACTCAAACGAGCTATTGATGATTCTCATCAGTGACTATGGCTTGTTATTAGAAAAGACTATAAGTCAGTTTAATCAATTTTTTTCCTGTTCAAGTGGAACGACTGCTAGTGTCTTTCCTAAACTGGCTAAAACTCTTAAGACCGTATCCAACTGAGGACTGGTCTTTCCTGTCTCCATCCTAGCTATGACAGGCTGGCTTACTCCACTGAGTTCTTCTAGCTTTTTCTGACTGATACCTTGCTCATGTCTAGCTTCTATCAACTCACTCATGATGGCCACTCGCATATCACTTTCAAGGATTTCCTCCTTGGTAAAAAGTTCTGACCGGACATCCTTCCAATTACTCCCAATGGCGCTATTTTTCATCACTTAACCCTCTTTCTTTTAAGTCCTTCAGTTTACGCTTGGCTTTTTCAATTTCTCTCCTAGGAGTTTTCTGAGTCTTTTTGACAAAATGATATAAGAGAACAAAACTCCCATCAAGCCACGCTACAAATAAAATCCTATCCTTAAGAGGTCTTAGTTCCCAAATCTCATCTTCCAAATGTTTGATATAGGGTTCACCAGCTCTAGTCCCATGCTGACTAAGTAATTCGATATAGTCATTTAGCTTGTTCAGTTTGATGCGACTATCCTTACTCTTCTTACTAGCCAATTCTCTCATATAATCTAAGACTGGCTCGTTTCCATTTTTGTCCTTATAGAAGTAAATCGTATGCACCAAGTGGCCTCTTTCTAATTAAATTATAACTCAAAAGTTATTAAAAGTAAATCTTAACACTCATAAAAAGAAGACCTTAGAAAAACTCTAAAGGTCTCATCTTTATTATTCGAAAAAATTACGAGAAGAGTTATAATGTGGAGCCAATCCTGACTCTTACTCCAGCTCAATGCCTTTCTCTCGGAGATTATCTAAACACTCCTCATAGTATCCTGCGTCATGCTCACTATAGATGGGATTATCCAACTTTTCCTCAGGCAAGTCTTCATAGGGAGGGCAGGTTTTGCCACGGTAGTTCTTATCCAGCCACTCTGGACTGACATTGTAGCCACGGTCAGCCATTTCCTCCATGATCAAGCGATGATAAGCATAGAGATGATAGGGCGAGTGGGTAAAGACATAGTCCACCGTCGCATGCTTTCTTCCCCAGCCATTGCCACGTAGGGCACAGCACTCTCGATGTTGGCCCAAAAGTTGCGGACGGGGAAGTTGTGAAATCAAAGCCTCATGCCAAAGTCTCATGGGTGTCTCCTTTCAGTATGGTCGAATGTTGCAAGTAGGTGTTTGGATAGCGATTAAGCAACTCTCGAGTCTTAGCAATCAAGTCTTCCTTGGAAGCTTGACCAAAGCGGTAGCGATCCAGCAAGAGCATATAGTCCTTACGCTCAACATCTGTCGCTTTCTTTTTGAAATAGCCCCAAACATGCTGAAAGGCATTGCAAACCTGACCCCTATGTTCTGGGATTTGACAGGCCCGGTCAATCATCTCTTGAACCTGACTCAGCTCCACCTCTTCATTCTTCAAGTATTGGCGAATCTCATTGTAAATATTGCTAGAATGACTCAGAACGAGGTATTTGTTTCTAGCCCAGAGTTGTTGGCACTGGGATTTTTGGTTAGTTTGTTCCATCTTTCTCCTTGCTATCTATCCGTTTCCAGGAAATATGGAAACAAAGTTGTATCTTAAAAATGAGCGAATTATGAGCGGATAAAGAGTGTTTTTTGTAGTTCCCGATTTTTCTAATAAATCATGGTCGACAACCCCTTAAATACCTGAATATGTCTCTACTAACAACTGAATCTTACGTAAAACTTCTTGTTTCTTACGTTCACGAGCTCCGTGTCTACGAGAAATCGGTGGAATAATCGAATCCAAATCAGCTCCACTATTTTCAGCATAACCACGTTGAATAGAACGATCAATGAATAATTGATAATCTTTTACAAGGTTTTCAGACTCTGCCAATTCACGAATAGCGACTGCTTTACGTTCTTTACCATAAGCATAGAATGCATTGATAATCCCATCATGGTCTTTCAATTTTTGCAAATCGGTGTCATTGATAAATCCAATAACCAACTCTTCTTTAGCACGGATATCAATACTAGAACGAATCACACGACTAACTTCTGCTTTCATTACTTCTTTAGACTCAGAATTCTTCGATTTTTCAACAATCAATGCCAAGATATAGTCTAGGTTAATCTCATCAGTTTTTAGTAACTCAATTTCAAATTCGACATCTGAAAGGTCAATCTCTAAATCTTTGGTCTTTTCATAGTTTTTCAGATTTAAGAATTCATCTCGAATTTCCACATAGGCGCTTCTTAAATCCTGAAGATAACCTTCAGAAATAGGTTTGTCGATTTCTTGGAATTCGTCATAATTCCGAAGAACATTATCAAGTTTCAACAACTCGCCAAACAACTTAACAAACTCTTTTTTCTCATGTTCTGTTTCAATTTCTTGCGGATTTGGGAATTTCTCAAGAATTTCCTGACAGACTGCTGTATAGCCTTTTACCTCGATACCTGTTACCTGATCGACAAAACCATCCATGTATTCGCTAAAGCTTTTTTCTAAGATGATTTCAAGTTTGTTTGTATCCCCAAAAACTTTAATAGCTTCTTGCGTAGCCTTTTCTAAATCACGGAAACAAACAATATTCCCAAAAGGTTTAACCTTGTTAAAAATTCGATTGGTTCTCGAGAATGCTTGAATCAAACCATGATAACGAAGGTTTTTATCGACAAAGAGAGTATTCATGGTTGGAGCATCAAATCCAGTCAAGAACATACCCACTACAATCAGCAAATCCACTTCTTTAGACTTAACTCTCTTAGAAAGGTCACGATAGTAATTTTGAAACTCTTTCCCATCAGTTGAGAAGTTAGTCTTGAACATGTGATTATAGTCATCAATCGCTTTTTCCAGAAACTCTTTAGAAGATTGTGGCATGGCTGTATCTTGCGGTTCGAGCTCTTCATCTTGAATTTCCCCATAAGCTGACTGTTCTTCATTTGGTGCGAAGCTAAAGATGGTTGCAACTTTCAAGCGTTTAGCTTCTGGTAAAGTTGCTTGTTGTCGCTGGAGTTCATCATAGTATAACTTAGCAGCTTCAATACTTTGTACAGCTAGCATGGCATTAAATCCAAACAGTTGTTTTTGCTTATGAGTATAATGTTGATTTCGATGCGTTTTGTCATTATAAACTCTCAACAGGTACTCTGTGATGGTTGCTATCCGTTCTGGATGCAAAAGGAGTTCCTTCTCCATCTTTTTGAGTTTCTTCTCATCAAGCTCTTGACCAACTGCTTTTTCTGCTTCTCTATATTTATTGATTTCAGGCTTGATATAGTTATAGTCAACCTTGAACTTCAATACTTTTTTATCTCGAATAGCATCTGTGATAACGTAATTATGAAGTTGTTCTCCAAAAACTTCCTGGGTCGTTTCACCCGTTAAGCTATTTTCTGGGAAAATCGGTGTTCCTGTAAATCCATACAAAGCGTACTGTTTAAAGGCCTTCTTAATCCGCTTCTGCGCCTTCCCAAACTGCGAACGATGACACTCATCAAAAATCAAGACACATTTCTTAGCATAGACTTCATGATTTGGATTTGCTGTGATAAACTTGTTTAACTTTTGAATAGTTGTGACAATGATTCGATCATCATTTTCTTCGATACTTCGTTGGAGTTCTTTTGTATTGTTACTACCATTGACTGAATTTGGCTGGAATTTTTGATACTCCTTCATGGTCTGATAGTCAAGGTCTTTTCTATCAACGACGAATATCACTTTGTCAATGTAGTCCAACTCTGTTGCCAAGCGTGCAGTCTTAAAGCTGGTCAAGGTTTTCCCCGACCCTGTCGTATGCCAGATATAGCCACAAGCATTGATAGAGCCAAAGTTCTTCATTTCATTGGAAGAATGAATCTTGCGCAAGATACTCTCAGTTGCTGCTATCTGATATGGGCGCATGATGAGCAAGGTATTATCAGCATCAAAAACACAATACTTGGTCAAAACTTCTAAGAGGACTCGCTTACTTAAGAAAGTGACAGTAAAGTCCTCGAGGTCATGAATTGTTTTATTTTTGCGGTCCGCCCACTCACAGGTGAACTCATAATGATTTTTATTTTGAGCTGTCGTATTTGCAAAGTAGCGTGTATAAGTGCCATTGGAAATCACAAAAATCTGAATATATTTGTATAAAGAATTTTCACTATTGAAACTTTCCTTACTATATCTATGAATTTGTTCAAAAGCTTCTTTAAGACTAACACCACGTCTTTTCAATTCAATCTGAACTAATGGCAGACCATTCACTAAAATAGTAACATCATAACGATTGGTATGGCTCCCCACCTGAGTCACTTGGTTGATGACCTGCATACTGTTATTGTGAATGTTTTTCTTATCAAGGATGAAAATATTTTTAATCCGCCCATCATCAAAGACAAAGTCATAGATATAATTCTCTTGAATTTTTCGAGTTTTTTCAACTAACCCTTCATTGGGACAATCCAAATACTCTACTACAAAGCGATCCCACTCAGCATTCGTAAATGTTACCTTATTGAGTTTTTCTATTTGCAACTTGGCATTTGCTAAGAGCTCTTCAGGTGTATGAATATTTAGGCGTTCATAGTTAAGATGATTCACCAAATCAGAAATTAACTGATTTTCTAGATCAGCCTCTGACTGATACTCTCTATCCGTACGATACTCTGGTTGATACTCAGCCAAGAGAATCCCTTCATTTGTTTCCGCAACTACTTCATGTACTTTTGAATAATCAACCATAGCATGCTTCCTTTTTTTTTTAATTGAGATCCTATCTCAAAATGATTAAAGAATTTATCTAGTAAAGTTTAATAATTGTTCTCTCCAGTATTCATACTGTTTCTGTCTTAGTTCAATTTCCTCTGGAAGTCCCTCAGAAAGAGAGCTGGTTAGGGTGTTAAAATTATCAAGAATGGAGACAATTTGAGATTGTGTTGATAAAGGAGGTAATATTATTTGAATTTTTGCAAGGTTCTTAGGATAAAGTTCAATTACTTTAGTTCCCAAGACTCTTTTTTTCTTCTGATTTTGGAAATAGCTAGTTCTAAAAAAGTAGGCTAAATATTTACTATTTTGCTCGGTTTTGATTATACATGAATGTCCTCCAATACAAACTTCATCTTTTCCTAACCAAACCAAAGACTTACCAACATCTTCAACATTCTCGGATGTCGTTGCAACAATTAAGTCACCAGTTTTAGCTTTTTGAAGTTTTTTTGATAATTCTAGATTAATAAACGACTTCGTTATATCAGTTTCAATTCCATAGTATGTATATATCTGTCCGTAATGGATACAAGGAACGCCTGCGTCTTGAAAATCTTGTTTCTGAAGCCCATTCCCCCGAATAATGTCTCCTATAGCTCCCAACTCCACTCGGATTGACCCAAATACCCACTGTAAAAGCTTGATAATAGCAGAGTTGTCCCACTCCTCTACTCTACTCTCAGTGTACTCGCCTTCGGCGACGAATGTCAAGAGTTTTTCTCTAAAATATTCATACTGTTTTTGGCGTAGTTCAATCTCCTTGGGCAGTCCAATATTTAAGTCGTTACAAACCATATCGAAGTTGTCTAGAACTTGAACAATACGGGATTGGATTTCGAGGGAGGGGACTGGGATTTTAAAATCTCTAATCATTTTTAAATTTAAACCTCCTCTAGTTCCTTCACCAGAAGAAATATCTCGAAGCTTTTGATATTGTCCTTTTAAATAATAATATAAATAATGACTATTTATATCATCATTTGAAACTATTGAACATAATGATTGATTAGTACACAATTCAACTTTTGTAATAGCCACTGTTCCTCTTGTTTTACCCTGTCCAGCTAAGGCAATAACAACTGTGTCCATTGGAACAACTTTAGTACTGCAACTGTCATAACCTTCTTGAGTAATTTTTTTCTCTGTATCATAAACAAAACCTTTGTTTACTTCTCCTGAGCTCATCCACGGAATAGTTCCATTTTCCCAATACGAAGAATTGGAAGTCCTTGGAGTAGCTCCCGCTAAACATTCCGCCACTTCCCCCAACGTCTTCCACTCAACCTGATAGACCTCATCCTCAAAAGATAAGAGTTTATCTCTATAAAAAGAATATTGCTTTTTACGTGAGGTCAATTCTGAGGTCAATTCTGAGGTCAATTCTGTAACATACCCAGTCATTTTGTCAAGTATTTGCACGATTTTTTCTTGAATTTCTAGAGGGGGAATTGGGATTTTGATTTTTTTCATTTCAGCCATTGAAACACTTTTAACTGTTCCTCCTGCTTTTCGCCTTTCTATTTCCTTTTTAATATTTTCGGACTCAAACAAATACATCAAAAATTTAGAACATATCTGCTCTTTTTTAGGTTTAATAGCATAAACTCCTTCTTTTATATTCCAATTAGTTGGAGTTTTTTCAATTATGGCAACATTTCCTATTGTGCCAGTACCCGTAAAAAGAACATCTCCAATTTCAAGATTAGATCGATTCTGACATAACATCAATCCATCATTATTTATTAAATCTGTCTTTTCAGATGGAACAATTTTATGTCCTCTTATTTCTCTTACAGTAATATAATAATTCGAAGCGTCAGAAGAATTTAATTGAAAAAATTTACGAGGATTTAAACCTGTTTTTATGGAATGTGTCACTTCCCCCAACTCTTTCCACTCAACGGGACAGTTTTGGATGTCTTCTAGGATGTTCATCACTTACCTCCTTCCTTGGCTAGATTTTCAATGCTTTTGATTTCCTTGAGGTAATCTTTTTCAACTTGACTGAGTGTCTTGGCTTGGTAGCTCTTATATTCCTTATCCACCTTCTGCTTCATCTGTTCACGAGAGATCGAACCACTGTTATCCAGCAAGTCTTCTCCAGTAGCCTGAAGGATACGATCTACATGTGTCACCCAGTCCGCCATAGTCATGACTTCCTCTCGCTCTGCCTGTCTTTCAGCGAAGTCTAGATATCCTGATACAAGCTGATTAAGCCCACGGAGTTCCTTTTCTGTCAGATAGTTCTTAGCAACTTTTGCTTCGGATAAAGTAGGGAGGTCTCCCTTAAAAGTGGTTAATCCCATAAACTCCTTTTCACTATCAACACGGTTATAAATGAGTTCACTCGCAGTATTGTGGTGAATGGCATAATGCATCTTGTTTTGCACCGTCGCAAAGAATTTCTTTGCCTCTGGAGAGTTTGCATTGTAGTCACTTGATGTCGCAAAAAGATCTAAAACCTGACGGTAAAAGACTTTTTCACTTGAGCGAATATCTCGGATTCTTTCCAGGAGTTCTTTAAAGTAAGAGCCTCCACCCAAGTTTTTCAAGCGCTCATCATCCATAGCGAAGCCTTTGATCAGATACTCTTTTAAGACTGTCGAAGCATAGTGTCTGAACTGGATTCCACGAGGGGAGCGCACACGATAACCAATCGCTAAAATCATATCGAGATTATAGTAGGCGACTTTTTTTGACTGAGTTTTACCTGCTATTGCACCGTGACGAGTGGTTGTCAACTGATAGTTGACAACCACTGTTTCATCCAATTCACCATCTTCAAAGATAGCCTTGATATGTTTACTAATGTTTTGCTTGGAAGTCTGAAAAAGCTCAGCTAGTTCTTGTTGGGTCAGCCAGACCGTTCCATTATCCAAGTGGAGTTCAATAGCGGACTCCCCGTCATCAGTTCTATAGAGAATCACATCATTAGTCATGGCTCAATTCCTCTACAATCTTATCTATCTCTACACGCAAGTGGTCAATCTTGGCAACAGTCTCAGCGATTTCTTTATTGAGCACATCTATATCAATCTTCTCACGTGTGTCTTCTTGTTCGACATAAGTTGACACAGATAGATTGTAATCCTGCTCTGAACCAATCACATCATTATCAACAAGAGCTGCTTTATAGTCTACACTTTGATAATTAGCGAACAATTCAACAATATGCTCAATATTGCTATCTGTTAAAACATTGTTATTGGTCTCTTTTTTGAACTCTTTACTCGCATCAATAAAGAGTGTTTTATTTTCAAGTTTATTCTTCGCCAGAACTAAAATCGTAGTTGCGATAGAAGTGCCAAAGAAGAGATTATCTGGAAGGGCAATGACTGCTTCAACAAAGTTGTTATCTACCAGATACTGACGAATGGTCTTTTCAGCACCTCCACGATAGAAAATGCCTGGGAAACAAACAATTGCTGCCCTACCTTTATTAGACAAGTGGTTGAGACTATGCATGATAAAGGCAAAGTCAGCTTTTGACTTAGGAGCTAGTTTCCCTGCTGGAGCAAAACGGTCATCGTTTATCAGAGTTGGATCTCCATCTCCCACCCATTTAACAGAATACGGAGGGTTAGAAACGATAGCATCAAAAGGCTTTTCTTCCAGATGCTGAGGATTTAAAAGGGTATCTCCTCGCTTAATATCAAAGTTATTGTAGTTGATATTGTGTAGGAACATATTCATACGAGCCAAGTTATAGTTGGTCATATTGATTTCCTGACCAAAGAAACCATCCTCCAAGATATGGTCTTCGTATTGTTTTTTCATTTGAAGAAGGAGAGAGCCTGAACCACATGTTGGGTCATAGACCTTGTTAATCTTGTTTTTTCCGACCATGACTAGTCGAGCTAACAGTTTAGATACTGTCTGTGGTGTGAAAAATTCACCCCCACTTTTTCCTGCATTACTAGCATAGTTTGAAATCAAGAACTCATAGGCATCACCAAAGGCATCAATGTCATTTTCCTCAAAATTACCAAAGTTAATACTATTGATACCATTAAGAATGTCAGAAAGGCGTTTATTTTTTTCTGGAACAGTTCCACCAAGGATATTGCTTCGTGTGTCCAAGTTATCAAACAAACCTTTGATATCGTCCTCTGATTTGAACCCAATCGCTGACTTCTCAATGTCTTGGAAAATATTAGCTAAGTCTTCGTTTAGATTTTCATTTTGCGAGGCGTTCTTGACGACATTTTCAAATAATTGACTTGGAAGGATAAAGAACCCCTTATCCTCAACTGTCCCTGGTTTGAAATCTTGCTCAGCTTCTTGGTCACTTAAGTCAACATAACGGAATTCTAAATCACCAGCCTCATGCTCCGCACGGTCAAAATAGTCTGCCATGTGCTCTGAAATAAAACGATAGAACAGAATTCCTAGGATATATTGCTTAAAATCCCAACCGTCTACAGCTCCACGAACATCGTCTGCAATCGCCCAAATTTTACGATGCAGCTCCTTGCGTTCTGCATTTTCTTTACTTGCCATTTTTACTTTCCTTAATTAATGTATTATCTTTTCTATTTTATCATATTTCAAGAAAAACCACTCGACCTGACTAGAGCGAGTGGGCTATAAACTATTCTTAACTTTATTAAGGTAGTAGCTCTTTGTTCATACGGTCCTTATCATCACTCTTTACGAATACAATATTCCGTTTACCTGTTAACTCTATCAGTTTTTCCTTCCCAAGGATGATTGCGAGATTCTTAATAATTGAACGTTTAGCTGGTTCATCAAAGTAAGTGTAAATAAATCGATATAGATACTCACCTTTCTCTGCTAATTCAAAACATTTTTGGAATATCTCTTTATCCAGAGGATCTACAGAGTGACCAAAAACAATGATATTTTTAGAAGTAATATAACCCTCAAAATCATTATCAGGAAATTGAATAGTTTGTCTGAAGAATTCTTCAAATTTATTTCCGGTCTCTTTAACAACTCTTTGGTAATACTTCTGATAAGGAATCAAATCACTGTTGACATCATTTTCTTTATCCTCAATTCCAAAGACCATGGTATTGAGCCTATTAAACGTTCTATCTAAATCAATTCGACCATGTATAAAATGAGTTCTTTCTTCAACAGTTCTAAATAGATAACTTGACGTGTTGGTATAATTAAAGTTTAAAACATAAGAACTTAATAAATGAGGTACTGCATCTAAAGCTGTTGGTCTTGCTTCAATCCCTCGAACTTCAAAATCTAAATAATCTATATATGACAGATAGATTTCTAACAATTCAATCAATAGATCAAGTTGCCTGATAAATTTACTATTTAATTTTTCAAGTGTAACTTCTCTTTCCAAAGAATCCCAGCCTTCCTCTTTATAAAAGGAAATAAAGCTTCTTGCAACAAATACTTTTGAACTATAATTATTTTCACTTACTAATTTATCTTCAAGTACCCAAAATTGATTTGCAGGAGCAATTTGAAATAGCAAATCACTCTTCTCCTTAAAATACATTATTGCATCTGCAAGTTGAGAAATCATGGTTTCAAGATTTGACCAATTATCCCCAAGGGTATCTTTATTCTCATTAATAAATTTCAAATACAAATTATCCTTATATTTCTCAATCCTTATATTTTTAACTTTTAGGAACTCCAGTAACTCCTCATTTGGATTAGAGAATAATTGTTTTTCAAAGTAAATAAAATTGGTATACTTTGTTTTTCGCCCCATTGCAATATCAAAACCATTACCTAAAATTAAAATTGTATCTGCCATATTTTCTCCCTTTGCTTTTTTATTTTCTAGAGGGGTATATTTTACCTCCCCTACTCCAACTGGCTTTTAACCTTCTTCTTAGTCAAGATACGGTCATTTTTGTTAGAGAGAGCTTTGATACGAGCTTCGAGAAGGATTTTCCGTCCGGTCTCTGTTCGTGTGTAGATCAGGTGATAGCGTCCGATAGTTGGCGTCAGAAAGTCAAGGAATTTCTGCGCTTCTTCCTTGCGCTTATCAAAAAGGCTTGGCACGGCATAGTAAGGTGACTGACCTTGTCGGACTTTCTCTGCCTTCAAGAGATAGCGCTGATTGTCCACTGGTGCAAAGAACTCTCCCACAGTCTGTGCAAACAGCTCCTTGTCCCTCATGCTTCCTCCCTTGAGATAGGCAAAAACCATATAGTTGTCCTTGTCCTCCTCTACCTGAACACGGGATTGATCGTCTATTAGATGCCCCGAATCTAGCAGAGCCTTTCGGATCTGCTCACCAAGGAATTGCATACGCCTATAGGGGCTTTTATAGAGGAGATAGCGTGATGTAGCAAAAGCTAGAAAGAGGAGACAGGCTGCCGTAAGCCACCAAACTCTAATCAGTCTCAATCTAAACAACAAGAGCAATAAATCCACTGCTAGGAGCAACAAAGACATGCGAACCCATTTTAATGCATCAAACTGGAGCATGATTGGAATTTTCTGTTGTTGAGCAGCGACTTCAGTGACAATCTCAAATCGATCTGCCACTACGAGAGCATCTTGCCATTTTTTGCGCAAGCCTGCTCGATCCTTGGAGAGACTCTTAACTCGCTCATTATACTCGCTGATTTGCTTTTTCCTAAAGGGGGGCTTGGGAAAATCCAAACGATCCAAACCGGTCTCAATACTCTCCTGATTATAGGCCAAGCCAAGAAAATGCTCCATCCGTCGCGACAAGGTCTGCAGATCCTGATTGCTCTCTGGTCTAGGCTCCTCACCAGGAAGAGTGATAAGTGCTTGCGCTTGAACGGCTACCAGATGCCAGATGTTACTGGTCTTTTCTGGATGTCCCGGCCAGATACGAATGGCACGGCCACGCATCTGGTTACTTAGCATAAAGCTCCCCACAAAGCTTCCGAGTATTAGGGAATTAACACAAGGAGCATCCCAACCCTCTCCGAGGAGAGATTTGGTCCCGACTAGGACTTGAATCCGCCCTCGTTGAAAAAGCTCCGTCACTGCCGCTACAATACCCTTAGCAGTACTAGGGAATCCCACCAGCACATAATCCTCTTGGTCTAACTGACCAAGAGACGAAAAACTAAGATGAACCTGAGGCAAGAGTTCCTTCAACTCTGCTGCCACATTGGTGGGAAGAATAACGATACTCCCTGACAAGACAGCCAAAGATACAGCTATCTCTTGCTCCTGAGCTTTGCGACGAATGCTTTCAAAATAAGGGAGAACCCCCAACTGAGAAATGGTTGCCTGATTATCTCCCAGATAGGTGGCAAAATCCTTGCGAATATAATCCGCCAAGACGAGTTGTCGCAAATCTTGTCCCATACTCTTATACTCAGTCAGAAAAATATCTGCAATACCAGACAATTTCCCCAAAGACTGATTTAAAATCTTGTCCTTAGACTTGGACTTGACTAGAGAAACCTGTCGCTGTTCGATCAACCCCCGTGCTTTTAACTCCGATTCTAACTTTTCCCTAAATCCATTTGAATCCTCGTACCAATCTGGAGTTTGATAGAGAACGCTCTGCAACAACAGCTCGAGCCAGTAGGAGTTCACCTGAGGCAGACGTTTCGCCCCCAAAAGATTCTCTAAAGAGTCAGGAATGGTCAAGCCTTGAGAATGCATATAGATCAAAATAGCCGACAAGTACTTAGGGTCTTCTAATAGAACATCGGATGAAATATCTCCTTTGAGTACCTTCGAACCTGATACTAGAGCTTGAAAGTCAGGATTGACCAAAAGCTGATGGATATACTCCCACTTTCTATCTTCAAACTGCCTGAGGTGTTCTGACTCTTCAGCTGTTGGTGAACAGATATAAACAAAATCCTGATGAGGGCAGAGGGTGTCTTCCTTGACTAGTTCAGGTACCGTGATTTCTTGGTCAATTTCCCCACACATTCGGATATAGCGTTCCCAGAGTTCAGGTTCGCTGTCATAAGGTGGTGTCGCTGTCAGGGAGATGACTTGCAACTGTCCATACTGCTTGCGAAAGACTTCCAGACTTTTCCACCATTCATTGCGCAGGTGGTGGCATTCGTCCAAGCAAAGAGTAGCAACTTTCTGAGCTCTTAGACTTGCAAGCAAATCAAACCCCACAAAATCCTCTGCTTCTCCATCTTCTTGTGATTGCAATTGGTTCATGGCGCTATGAAAAGCCTGATATGTCACAATCGTTAATGCCTTCATCTCCTTTAAGTTTTGGGAAACGAGATCTGAAATCTTCTGTTCGTTCTCTAAAAAGGCTGTTTGGATCCTATCTACCCATTGTTCACGAATGGTGACAGTTGGAACCAAGACAAGGGCTGGGTTGCCAAAACGAGCGATCAGCTCGATACCAATGGTGGTCTTGCCGGACCCTGGTGCCGCCACTAGGTGAACATGGCCATCTGTTTGATAGTTCTGAAAACGATCTAAGACTTCCTTTTGGTACTTTCTCCATCCTCCTTTAAATTTTAAATCTAACATTTCTTTCACCATTATATCTCTTGACTTACTCCTTTAATTGTACCACACTTATATAAAAAGCAAGATAAGGAATCAAATTAGTCTTTATAAGAAAAATATGGTATAGTAGAACCATACTATCTATGAGGAGTTTACATGTCACAGGATAAGCAAATGAAAGCTGTTTCTCCCCTTCTACAGCAAGTCATCAATATCTCATCTATCGTCGGGGGAGTCGGCACCTTGATTTTCTGTATTTGGGCCTATCAGGCGGGTGTTTTACAATCAAAGGAAACCCTATCGGCCTTTATCCAGCAAGCTGGGGTTTGGGGGCCACCACTCTTTATCTTTTTACAGATCCTACAAACCGTCGTTCCGATCATTCCGGGAGCTTTGACCTCAGTGGCTGGGGTCTTTATTTACGGCCACATCATCGGAACCATCTACAACTATATCGGCATCGTGATTGGCTGTGCCATTATCTTTTACCTGGTACGCCTCTATGGAGCTGCCTTTGTCCAGTCCGTCGTCAGCAAGCGCACCTATGACAAGTACATCGGTTGGCTAGATAAGGGCAATCGTTTCGAGCGGTTCTTTATCTTTATGATGATCTGGCCTGTTAGCCCAGCTGACTTTCTCTGCATGCTGGCTGCCCTTACCAAGATGACCTTCAAACGCTATATGATTATCATCATTTTGACCAA
Organism: Streptococcus sp. SR1; assembly: GCF_000526075.1. Classification (NCBI taxonomy): domain Bacteria; kingdom Bacillati; phylum Bacillota; class Bacilli; order Lactobacillales; family Streptococcaceae; genus Streptococcus; species Streptococcus sp. SR1. The sequence goes on along the minus strand of NZ_JATR01000002.1, from coordinate 53,186 downwards.
GCCCTTTACCCTAGTGGTTTATACTTATGGTTTGACCTATATTATTGATTTCTTCTGGCAGATGTTTTGAGAATAGAAACATCCGTTTGGTTGCCCAAGCGGATGTTTTCTTTGTTTTATTTTGCGACACTCTTAGCAAGGACAAAGTTTCCAAGTGTTGCGGAACCATTGCCAGCAACTGCTGGAGTCACGATGTAGTCACGCACGTCTGGTACTGGTAGGTAACCATTTAGAAGAGCTGTAAATTTCTCACGCACACGGTCCAGCATGTGTTGTTGGGCCATAACCCCACCACCAAAGACGATCACATCTGGACGGAACGTCACGGTAGCATTGACCGCAGCCTGAGCGATATAGTAGGCTTGGACGTCCCAGACAGAACTGTTGAGTTCGATGTTTTCACCACGAATACCTGTACGAGCTTCTAAACTTGGTCCAGCCGCAAAGCCTTCCAAACAACCCTTATGGAAAGGACAGACGCCGTTAAATTCTTTTTCTACATCCATTGGGTGTTTAGCCACATAGTAGTGACCCATCTCAGGGTGACCGACACCACCGATAAACTCACCACGTTGGATAACACCTGCACCGATCCCTGTACCGATCGTGTAGTAAACCAAGTTTTCGATACGACCACCAGCATTGTTACGAGCAACCACTTCACCATAGGCAGAGCTGTTCACGTCTGTGGTGAAATACATGGGTACGTTGAGGGAGCGGCGAAGGGCACCAAGTAGGTCTACATTTGCCCAATGAGGTTTTGGAGTCGTTGTGATAAAACCATAGGTTTTTGAGTTTTTGTCGATATCGATAGGACCAAAGGAACCGATGGCAAGACCTGCAAGATTATCGAATTTTGAAAAGAATTCGATGGTTTTATCGATCGTCTCGATAGGAGTTGTTGTAGGAAACTGTGTTTTTTCTACAATGTTAAAATTTTCATCTCCGACAGCACAGACAAACTTTGTACCGCCCGCTTCTAAGCTTCCATATAATTTTGTCATGATAAACCTCTTATCTTTGTTTTCTCTATTATAGCACATTTTAAAGAGCTAGATTTCTCAATATTTTAGATTTTCCTCTGTAAATCTTACCATCCAAGTAAAAACGAACAAACATAATATTTGTTCGTTTTGTTTTTAAATCTGATTTTCGAAGAGGACTAGGCTTTCACTTCGATGATAGCGTCACCCTTGACAACTGAACCGCTTGCGACTGGTGTCACAGAAGCATAGTCTGCTGTGTTGGTTACGATAACCATTGTTGTATCGTCAAGACCTGCAGCAACGATTTTGCTTGAGTCAAATGTTCCAAGAACATCACCAGCTTTGACCTTGTCGCCTTGAGCAACTTTTTGTTCAAAGCCTTCACCGTTCATAGTCACCGTATCGATACCAACGTGGATCAAGATTTCAGCTCCGTTTGCTGTCTTCAAACCGTAAGCATGTCCTGTGGCAAAGGCGATCGATACTTCTGCATCAGCTGGTGCGTAAACCACACCTTGGCTTGGTTTTACAGCAATCCCTTGTCCCATTGCACCACTTGAAAAGACTGGGTCATTAACATTTTCAAGGGAAACTACGTCCCCAACGATTGGAGTTTGGATTGTTTCACTTTGAGGAGCTACTGGAATGTTACCAGTTGTTTCTTCTTGAACCAAGCGCTCTGTCGCTACTTCAGAAGCAACTTCTTTTTCATCCTCGTAGCCAAACATGTAAGTAAGAGCAAAACCAAGTACAAATGATACAGCTACCATAAGAAGGTATTGTAGAAGTTGTCCGTTACCAATGTAAAGCATTGTACCAGGGATGACTGTGATACCATTACCAGTACCAGCAAGTCCAAGGATAGATGCCAATCCACCACCGATTGCACCAGCAATCAATGAAAGGAAGAATGGTTTACGGAAACGCAAGTTAACCCCGAAGATAGCAGGCTCAGTAATACCTAGGAAGGCAGAAAGAGCAGCTGGGAAAGCAAGTGTTTTAAGTTTAGGATTTTTAGTTTTCACACCAACGGCTACTGTCGCAGCCCCTTGAGCTGTCATCGCTGCAGTGATGATGGCGTTGAATGGGTTAGCATGGTCAGCAGCAAGCAATTGAACTTCAAGCAAGTTGAAGATGTGATGAACACCTGATACGACGATTAATTGGTGAACTCCACCAATCAAGAAACCACCAAGTCCGAATGGCAAGTTAAGAATAGCTTTTGTTCCAATGAGGATGTAACTTTCAACAACGTGGAAGACTGGTCCGATAACAAACAATCCAAGGATTGACATTACAAGGAGTGTTACGAACGGTGTTACCAAGAGGTCAAGTACATCTGGAACAACTTTACGAACAGCTTTTTCAAATTTAGCTCCGACAACCCCGATGATGAAGGCTGGAAGAACTGAACCTTGCAAACCTACAACTGGGATAAATCCGAAGAACTGCATTGCAGTTACTTCACCACCAGAAGCAACAGCCCAGGCATTTGGAAGTGAGTCAGATACGAGCATCATACCAAGGACGATACCAACGGCTGGGTTACCACCGAATACGCGGAAGGTTGACCATACAACTAAACCTGGTAAGATGATGAAGGCTGTATCTGTGAGGATTTGGCTGTAAATGGTAACATCTTCTGGAAGTGTGATTCCAAGAGCGTTCAAGAGACCACGAAGACCCATGAAGAGACCTGTCGCTACGATAACTGGAATGATTGGTACAAAGACGTCACCGAAAGTACGGATAGCACGTTGGAACCAGTTTCCTTGTTTAGCAGCTTCTGCTTTCATATCTTCTTTAGAAGAGGTTGGCAAACCAAGTGCAACCACTTCGTCGTACATCTTGTTTACTGTACCTGTACCAAAGATGATTTGGTATTGGCCTGAGTTAAAGAAAGCTCCTTGAACTTTATCCAAGTTCTCAATCACTTCCTTCTTGATTTTCCCTTCATCTTTGACCATGACACGTAGACGAGTCGCACAGTGGGCCACACTGTTGACATTTTCACGTCCACCAAGGGCTTCGATGACCTTTTTTGCAATATCCTGATTGTTCATTTGCAAAAATCTCCTTATAAAATTTTGTTCTTGTTTGAAAGCGATTTTATTCGCCCCACGACTATTATTTTATCACGTTTCTAAAATATGTCAAGCGTTTTGCAGGATTTTTTATTTCCTTTCTTTTTTCTCTGATTATTTTTGCTCGTTTTTGAGGGATATTCTCTTTTTCCTCAAAAAAATATCTTTATATTTGAGGAATCAAGGCTTTTATTTACATTTTCTTTCATTTTTTCGTGAAAATTTGCCAGATTTCCTTTACTTGATTTATGGCAATCGTTTGACATATTTTTCTTTTTTTTAACATAAAAGACTTGCTTTTTTTGCCGAAAACGTTTACTATTAATAATAGAATAGAACTTATGGAGGAAAGATAAAATGGAATGGACAACTGAGCGTCGTTACAGACGCTATGAAGACTGGTCTAATGATGAAATCAAACAAATCAAGGAAACGATGGCACAATCTCCTTGGCATACTCGTTACCATGTCGAGCCTAAAATGGGACTTCTCAATGATCCAAATGGCTTTTCTTATTTTGATGGCAAATGGATTCTCTTTTACCAGAACTTCCCCTTTGGTGCAGCCCACGGTTTAAAATCTTGGGCGCAGCTAGAAAGTGATGATTTGGTTCACTTTAGAGAAACTGGAGTCAAAGTTTTGCCAGATACTCCATTGGATAGCCACGGTGCCTACTCTGGTTCTGCCATGCAGTTTGGCGATAACTTGTTCCTATTTTATACAGGAAATGTCCGTGATGAAAACTGGATCCGTCACCCTTACCAAATTGGTGCTTTGATGGATAAGGATGGCAAGATTACAAAGATTGACAAGATCTTGATTGACCAGCCATCAGACTCTACTGACCACTTCCGCGACCCGCAAATTTTTAACTTCAAAGGTCAATACTATGCTATCGTCGGTGGACAGGATTTGGATAAAAAAGGCTTCGTCCGTCTCTACAAGGCTGTTGACAACGATTACACAAACTGGCAAGCAGTTGGCGACCTTGACTTCGCTAACGATCGCACTGCCTACATGATGGAATGCCCAAATCTGGTCTTTGTAGGGGAGCAACCTGTCCTTCTCTACTGTCCACAAGGATTGGATAAGATTGTTCTAGACTATGATAATATCTATCCAAATATGTACAAAATCGGGGCTTCCTTTGATCCTGAAAATGCCAAAATGGTAGATGTGTCTCCATTGCAAAATCTAGACTATGGTTTTGAAGCCTATGCGACTCAAGCCTTCAACGCTCCGGATGGACGTACATTGGCAGTAAGCTGGCTTGGGTTACCAGATATTTCTTACCCATCTGACCGTTTTGACCACCAAGGAACCTTCTCATTGGTCAAAGAACTCACTATCAAAGATAGCAAACTCTACCAATATCCCGTCTCAGCCGTCAAAGAACTTCGTGCTTCTGAAGAGGTCTTCTCAAATCGTACTCAAACCAATAACACCTATGAACTCGAGCTCAACTTGGAGGCCAATAGCCAAAGCGAGATTGTCTTGCTCGCTGATAAAGAAGGCAAGGGGCTTTCAATCAACTTTGACCTTGTCAATGGACAGATGACAGTGGATCGTAGTCAGGCTGGTGAACAGTACGCCCAAGAATTTGGTACCACTCGTTCTTGCCCTATCAATAACCAAGCTACTACTGCCACTATCTTCATCGATAAGTCAGTCTTTGAAATTTTCATCAATAAAGGAGAAAAAGTATTTTCTGGTCGTGTCTTCCCACATGCGGACCAAAATGGTATCCTCATCAAATCTGGAAACCCAACTGGAACTTACTATGAATTAGATTATGGTCGCAAAACTAACTGATGTCGCAAAACTTGCAGGCGTCAGCCCCACTACCGTCTCACGGGTCATCAATAAAAAGGGTTATCTATCTGAGAAAACCATTCAAAAGGTAAATGAAGCCATGCGAGAATTGGGCTACAAACCCAACAATCTGGCTCGAAGCCTCCAAGGAAAATCTGCCAAGTTGATTGGACTTATTTTTCCAAACATCAGTCATGTCTTTTATGCGGAGTTGATTGACAAATTGGAACACCAACTCTTCAAAAATGGCTACAAGACCATCATCTGTAACAGCGAACACGACTCTGAAAAAGAACGGGAGTACATTGAAATGCTGGAGGCCAACCAGGTCGATGGTATTATTTCTGGAAGTCACAACTTGGGAATCGAAGACTACAATCGTGTGACAGCACCGATCATTTCCTTTGACCGAAATCTATCACCTGACATCCCTGTCGTCTCCTCTGATAACTACGGTGGCGGAGTCCTAGCAGCCCAAACTCTGGTCAAGACAGGCGCCCAGTCTATCATCATGATTACAGGAAATGACAACTCTAACTCACCAACTGGACTGCGCCACGCTGGTTTTGCCTCTATTCTCCCAAAAGCGCCTATTATCAATGTTTCGAGTGACTTTTCTCCCGTCCGAAAAGAAATGGAAATCAAGAATATCTTGACCCATCAGAAACCAGATGCGATTTTTGCTTCGGATGATTTGACAGCTATCCTAGTGATCAAAATCGCTCAGGAGCTGGGAATTTCTGTTCCTGAAGAGCTCAAAGTCATCGGATACGATGGTACCTACTTTATCGAGAACTACTATCCTCACTTGACAACGATTAAGCAGCCTATGAAAGAGATTGCCCAACTCACTGTTGATCTCCTCTTGCAGAAGATTGAAGGTAAAGAGGTCGCGACAACCGGTTACTTCTTACCCGTTACTCTATTACCTGGAAAAAGTATTTAAACACAAAAAAACTCAGACTGATTCGTCTGAGTTTTTTATGATCTTAAGTTTTCTAGATAACGCTGGGCTGTCTCTAAGTTAAAGGTTTTATCTGCGATGAGGCGCTCAACGAGGGGAGCAACTTCAGACTCACTAGCACCAGCTAACAGAGCTAAGGATTTGGCCTGCAATTTCATGTGGCCTTGCTGAATGCCCGTACTTACCAAGGCTTTGAGAGCCGCAAAGTTTTGGGCGAGACCGATGGATACGATAATCTGAGCTAATTCTTTGGCAGAAGGATTTCCCAGTAGTTCATGACTGAGGGCTACACGTGGGTTGAGACCGATAGAGCCGCCCTTGGTCGCTACGGGCATAGGTAGTGTCATCTCACCGACCAATTCTTCTGTGTCCCTATCTAGACTCCATCGACTGAGACCTTGATAGTGTCCATCTCGACTGGCAAAGGCATGGGCACCAGCTTCGATGGCACGCCAGTCATTACCCGTGGCTATTAAAATGGCATCAATACCATTAAAAATCCCTTTATTGTGAGTCGCTGCTCGGTAGGGATCAGCCTGCGCAAACTGGCTGGCCAAGGCTATTTTTTCCGCAATTTCTCGTCCTTGATCCCTTTGAGGGCTCAAGTAGCGAAAGGCGATACGACAGCTTGCAGTCACCAGAGAATCGGTCGCGTAGTTGGACAAAATTCCCATAAGGCTCTGTCCTTGACTGAGTTCTTCTAAGACTGGTTTCAAGGCTTCCAGCATGGTGTTGAGCATATTGGCTCCCATGGCTTCCCGAGTATCAACATGGAGATAAACAACGAGAAAGTCTGTTTCACCTTTGATCTGCTCTACATGCAAATCACGCGCCCCGCCACCACGTTTGACGATAGAAGGATAGGCTTGATTTGCAAGTTCCAAGAGCTCCGCTTTCTTATTGGCAATCTTCATTTGAGCTTGTTCAAGATCAGCAACTTGATAAAGGGCTACCTGACCGATCATCTGGCGCTCATGTACTTGAGCAGTAAAGCCACCTGCTCGCTTGATGATTTTGCTGGCATAGCTGGCCGCAGCAACCACTGAGGGCTCTTCTGTCACATAGGGAACTGTGTAGTCCTGACCATTCACCACAAGCTCTGGAATGATCGAATAAGGTAGAGAAAAAGTTCCCACCACATTCTCACTCAGCTGATCTGCAACAGCCAAGCTGACTTGTTCATCCTGCTCCAGACTCGTTTGCTTTTCAGGACTAAGGAGCGCCTGAGCTTTCAATAACTCAAGGCGCTCATGGTATGTTTTTTTAGAAAATCCATTCCAACTTATCTTCATCATTTTTCAACCTTGCTATAACGGCGTTGGTGGTCGAGAATTTCAACCAAGGCATAGTCTTGATTTTCAAAATCTGCAAATTGAGCTGAACCAGACTCATCCAACTCCACCTCTTCAAAGAAGACTTTTTCATAGTCTGCAACAGACAATGCTGTACGTTGCTTGAGTTTGGTCAAACGATCCTTATCAAGGTAGGCCTCATAGCCTTCAACCAGTTCTCCACTAAAGAACTCTGAAACCGCTCCACTTCCGTAACTGTAGAGGACAATTTTATCTCCAGCCTTCAAATTCTCTGCATTTTCCAAAAGGGAGAGAAGCCCAAGGAAGAGAGAGCCTGTGTAGATATTCCCAATCATCTGACTGTAGAGAATGGACTTATCAAAGTTTTCTTGCAGACTATCCTTTTTTTCCTGAGACAAAGTCTTATCCATCATCTTGCGCAAGCCTTTTAGGGCTAATTTGGGATAAGGCAAGTGAAAGCAGATAGCCGCAAAATCATTCATAGTCCAGTCATAGCGTTTCTTGTATTCATCCCAAGTCGTCGTAAGACTGTCAAGATATTGCTGAGTTGAGTACAAGCCGTTTACATAAGGAGTAGTTGAATAGTTCGGACGCCAGAAATCCATAATATCACGCGTTTGGGCAACATTATCATTGTTAAAGGCCATGGTACGCGGATTTTGCGTAATCAGCATCGCCACACTCCCAGCTCCCTGAGTTGGTTCACCTGGAGTCGCTACACCATACTTGGCAATATCGCTGGCGATGACCAAGACCTTGGACTCTGGAGAATTTTCCACATGCAACTTGGCATAATGGAGGGCAGCTGTTGCTCCGTAACAAGCCTCTTTGATTTCAAAACTGCGAGCGAAAGGCTGGATACCTAATAGACCGTGAACAAAGACTGCCGCTGCCTTACTCTGGTCAATCCCTGACTCGGTCGCCACGATGACCATGTCAATTTCTTCTTTTTCTTTATCTGTCAAAATAGAGTTACTTGCACTGGCAGCTAAGGTGACAACATCCTCAGTCAATGGTGCAATGCTAATTTCGTTTAATAAGAGACCCTTACTATATTTATTCGGATCAACTCCTCTTGCTTCTGCTAGGTCTTGTAATTTCAAGACATATTGACTGGTTGCAAAACCAATCTTATCAATACCGATTGTCATATTTACCTCTGTTTTTTCATTCATTGTAAAAAATCGTTCTATTCTATTTTATCACAAATAGGAACAAATGAGAGAAAAAAGACTTGATTCAACAAATCAAGTCTTTGCTTTGACAGCATTAGGAGGATATGCCTCGCTGTTTTCGGATATAGTAATAAAGTTTTAGAATCACCGTTCCACTTGCCATCCCGATGGAAATGACCAGAGCCAACATAACTACTAGTGTTGCACTGGTAAGGGCATGACTGTAATCGCCTGTCACAAAGAAAGCTGTCGTTCGATAGGATAGATAACCTGGCACCAAGGGGGCAAGAATGGCCAAGACAAAGACCACTGCTGGCGTCTTATAGACAATACTTAGAATTTGGCTGATACATGAACCAACCACCGCTGCAATAAAGGTCGCAACAATAACATTGGTTGGTTCTTTGAGCACGAGGTAGAGGAGCCAGACACCCATTCCCAGAACACCACCAGGTAGGAGCATAGAGCGTTGAACATTCAGTACGATTAGAAAGGTGATAATGGCGAGTAAACTCGCTACTGCTTGGAGTAAAATACTTGTTAGAGTCATCTTATGTCATCAAAACTAGGGCGACGGAGGTACCGGCCCCTAAAGCGAGGGTAATGAGCAGGGATTCAAACATCTTGCTCATACCAGAGTTGATATGGTTGGTCATGATATCCCGAACTGCATTTGTCAGAGCAATCCCCGGAACAAAGGGCATGACGGCTCCCGCTATGATCAAGTCTGCCGTCGAAGGAAATCCTGTATAGCGGGCCCAGAACTGGGCAATCAAGCCAAAAACAAAGGCCCCTGCAAAGGCGGTTACAAAAGGAATGCGGACAAACTTCTCTACATAGAGAGAGAAAGCAAAACCAAGTAAGGTCGCAATGGCTGCACCAAAAGCATCATAGGTATTCCCCCCGAACATAATCGAGAAAAAAGGGGCACTGAGAGTTGCTGCAATAGTCACTTGGAACTTGGTATAAGGAAGAGCTTGATTTCTGATTTCCTTTAGCCTTTCAAAGGCTGTAGAGAGATCGATCTGCCCTCCGACAAGCTCCCGTGATACTTGGTTGACATCGCAGACTTTTTCGATGTTGTAGGAGGAAGAAGTGACCCGTTTCATACGAGAAATATTAGTATTCTCAATAGAAAAGAAAATAGCCGCTGGCATGGCAAGAACGTTGCAATCCACTATTCCCTGTGAATGAGCGATACGGATCATGGTGTCCTCAACCCGATAAATCTCCGAACCGCTTTTTAAGAGAATGGTTCCAGCTAACATAATGACATCAATAACGGCATTCAACTCTCTTGATTCGTCCATTTTCTCCTCCTTTTCTGCTTCCTATATTTTATCACAAAAATCAATGAAAAAAAATCTTTGTCATGAAATCATGACAAAGATTCGTTTAATCTCGAGAACTTTCACGGGTTCCTTCACTATTTGATTGACTAGTTGAAGGAGTGTTTCCTTGTTGGTTCCCCTGATTTGGAGTTGTAGAAGAACCTTGGTTCCCACGTTGTGCAGAACTAGAAGATGAAGTTGACGGTGGTGTTTTCGGTTTGTAGATGGAAAGTTTGATACGCGTGCTAGCAAGGTCAACCTGTTCACCCGCTTTTGGTGTTTGATCTACAACTGTACCTTCTGCTGTCCCCTCAGGAGCAGTCGAAACCTCGACAACCTCAATATTGGCCTCTTTTACACCGACAATCTGAGTCAAATTATTCTTTGTAAATTCGAGACTTGAACCAATGTAGTTCGGCATGCTGACACTAGTCACCTTCTTAGCCACTGTTAAGGTAATCGTAGTAGCTTTTGAGAGATCATAAGTCGTACCTGCCGCAGGACTTTGTCTGAGAATGGTTCCAGGTTCGCTTTCGCTGGATTCTTCCTCTTCCATCTTGATTAGATTCTCAGGAACCTTCTTCTCCTTGAGTTCAGCTACGGCATCCGTATACTTGCGTCCAACATAATTGCTCAATTGGAAGGATTGCTTACCAGAAGAAACGATCAAATTAACCTTGGTTCCTTCTTTTCGGCTACTACCTGCCTCCGGATCGGTTCGAATAACGCGTCCTTCTGCTACGGTATCGCTGGCCTCTGACTTTTCTTCACCAGCTTCAAATTTAGATTTTTTAAGAGCTTCTTTTGCCTCTGCAACAGTTTGTCCAGCCACGTCAGGAACAGGAATCGTTGCTGGTGTTCTGGACAAAATCCAGATTAAAGAGGCTGCAACTAATAGAAGACTAGCTAAAAGAATCATATAGCGAGCCTTAAACTTCCGCTTTTTAGTTGGCTTTTGCGTAGGTGCTTGCTCTGGGGTTGATTTCTTTGACTGAGGACGTTCTTCCTGCGCCGGAGCTTTTGGAATCGAGGTCAATGTACTTTGTGGAACTTTAGGTAAAGTCTTCGTATCCGCCTTACTCGCATCGTCAAAGACCAGTTTCGGTTCATTCCGACGATTATAAGACAAGCTAGTTGACAAGTCCACATACATTTCTGAAACAGACTGATAGCGATCAGACAATTTCTTAGCAGTTGCCTTGATGACAACATTTTCCAAAGCCTGAGGGACAGATGGGTTTTCAGCTATGACGGACGGAAGTGGCTTCTGGAAATGCTGAAGGGCAATCGTAACCGCGCTATCCCCATCATAAGGGATATGACCCGTCAGCATTTCATAGAAGATAATCCCCATTGCATAGATATCACTCTGGAAGGTCGCTTTAGAACCACGCGCTTGTTCAGGTGACAAATAATGAACCGAACCCAGCATCGAGTTGGTCTGGGTCAGACTGGTCTCCGCAAAGGCCACTGCAATCCCAAAGTCAGTAACTTTAGCAGTTCCATCTGGCGTCAAGAGGATATTTTGAGGTTTCAAATCTCGGTGAACAATTCCTCTAGCATGGGCTAAACGCATAGCCAAAAGAATCTGTCCCATAATCCGAACCGCCTCTTCATTTGAAAGAGGATAGTGTTCTTTGATATAACGCTTGAGGTCAAGTCCTGCTACGTATTCCATAGCTAGGTACTGTTGGCCATCTTCCTCACCGATATCTGTTATCCGAACGATATGAGGATGGTCCAGATCCGCCATAGCCCTCGCTTCCCGCTGGAAACGTGCCACAGCAATCGGGTCCGTCTGGTAGTTGGTCCTCAGGACCTTAACTGCCACTTCTTCCCCATCTAGGATCAAATCCTTGGCCAAGTAAACATCTGCCATGCCTCCTCGACCAATCTGCTTGACAATCCGATACCGCCCGGCAAAAATCTTGCCGATTTGGATCATTCTGCCGCCTCCTCGTTCATGTAAACAAGGGCAACCGTAATGTTGTCTAAACCTCCTGCATTGTTAGCGAAGCGAATGAGGGTTGCCGCCTTGTCTGCTAGAGAAATATCGCTGGTTACGATATCATAAATCTCACTTGCCGAAATCATATTGGTCAAACCGTCACTATTGAGCAAGAGATAATCTCCTGACTCCAGTGTAATCATCCCAAAATCAGGCTGGATTTCATCTTTTTGTCCGATAGACTGTGTGATGATATTCTTTTGAGGGTGAGTTTCTGCTTCTTCTGGAGTCAATTGACCAGCCTTGAGCAATTCATTAACCAAGGAATGGTCACTCGTTAACTGGTGGTATTCTTCTCCACGAATCAAACCGATACGAGAATCTCCAATGTGAGCATAGATGGCTTGGTTGTCAATAAACGCAACAGCTTCTAGCGTTGTTCCCATGCCTCTGTAGGCTTCGTCCTGACCTAGTTGATGAATTTTTTGATTTTCAATCTCCAGGTAGTGGGCAAACCACTCACGAACTTCATTGACTGAGTCAATTTGGGTATCCACCCAATCTACACCGAGGTCTGTTACCGCCATCTCACTAGCGATATTTCCTGCACGGTGTCCTCCCATCCCGTCAGCCAAGATGATCATAGTGCGTCCTGCTCGGTTGACAAAGTGATTGACATAGTCCTGATTATTTGTCCGTTTCTGACCAACATCTGTTAATAATGCTATTTCCATTGTGTCAGTTCCTTCCTATTCTGATATCTTACGAAATTGGCTGATAAAGAATCCATCACTTCCATACAATTCAGGAGTAATCAGGATGCAGCCATCTTTCAGGATATCTTTGCATTCGTGTTCTAGTTTAACCTGCTCGAACTCGGGATGACTTTCTAAAAATGCCTCAACGACTTGAAAGTTCTCCTCAGAGACGATAGTACAGGTACTATACGTTATTATACCACCTTTTCGTAGCGTTTGACAAACACTACCTAATATTTCCAGCTGAATTTCCTGTAAGGACGTGAAATCTGCTGTTTCTTTATTGTATTTGATATCTGGTTTGCGACGTAAAAGTCCAATCCCAGAACAGGGGGCATCTACCAAAATCTTATCAAAAGAGTCCCGACCGAAAAACTCATGCACTTTTCTGGCATCCAATTTTTGCGTTTGCACTCGATCTACCACACCTAAACGCTCCGCATTTTCTTGGATCAAGTCCAACTTATGATCATAAAGATCCAAAGCCGTCACCTTACCAGATGTGAGGTAGGAAGCCATATGGGCTGTTTTCCCACCTGGAGCGGCACAGGCATCCAGGACCTGTTCATCACCTTGTAGATCAAGAGTCGGAGCAACCAATTGACTGGACTCGTCTTGGATGGTTATAGCCCCTTCTGCGAACAAATCATGTCCTGCAAAGTGGCCTTGCTCCTTGACCAGACCAGTGGCTGCCAAAGGGGAATCAGCCGCCTCTAACACGGCTTTAATTTCCTCTTTTCGGCTCAAGTTGGTCACCCGGATGCTAGCCTTATTGCGTACCAAGAGACTTTTAAAGATGGCTTGTGCTCGCTCTTCACCGTATTCTTCCTTGAGCTTAGATACTAGCCAAACTGGGAGAGAATAGGCAATGGAATCACGCTTATTTTTGCGTTTGATGCTGTCAATATCTGGCCAGCCTTCTCGCAAAATACGACGAAGGACAGCGTTGACCAATTTTTCACTACCTTTTTTACGGGCTTTAGCTAGCTCTACCGCTTCATTGACTACAGCATGATTAGGAATCTTATCCAGATACCGAAGTTGGTAGGCGCTCAGAAGGAGCAGGATATAGAGCCAGTTATCTAGCTTATCCCTGTCTTCGATAAAGTGGGACAGGTACCATTCCAGAGTGAGTTTTCGGGCTACCGTTCCGTAGACAATCTCTGTCACCAAGCCCTTATCTGCTACTGAGAGTTGACTGCCCTTGAGGTGTTTATTTAAAGCAATATTTGAGTATGCTTGGTTAACCAAAACATCCTCTAGCACCGCTAGAGCTAGACTTCTAGCCGTTTCTACTTTAGTCACCAAATCGTTCTCCTACAGTCAATGTCCGTCCAACTCCGTTGAGAAAGGATACGATATCCATCTTAGGCTTGCCAGCTGGCTGCACTTGCTTGAGAGACAGAGCACCTTCAGCCGTTGCGACAATCAATTCCTTCTTGCCAATAGACAGAATCTCACCTGGAGCTCCCTGACCTTCTACTGGCAGGGCTTCATAAATCTTAAAGCGATCACCCTTGAGAAAAGTGTGAGCAACAGGCCATGGATTCATGCCACGTATTTGGTTGAAGAGTTGACGATTGGTTTTAGTCCAATCGAGTTTCTCTTCTTCTGGCTTAATATTTGGCGAGAAAGTGACCTGACTAGGATCTTGAGGCACAGGTTTGATCTCCCCAGCAATATAGCCAGGAAGGGTGTCCAAGAGCAAATCACGACCAACAATGGCTAATTTCTCAAATAAGGTTCCAACATTGTCCTCATCTGTGATAGGAATGCTACGACGAGAAATCATATCTCCTGCATCCATTTCCTTAACCATCTCCATAATGGTCACACCAGCTTCCTTATCCCCTTGAATCAAGGCATAATGAATGGGGGCTCCACCACGGTATTTTGGAAGAAGGGAAGCGTGAACGTTGACCGCAAAATCCATGCTATCAAGGAGTTTACTTGGGAGAAATTGTCCAAAAGCAGCAGTCACAATCCCATCCGCTCCTAGCTTCATAATGGCTTCCATCTCTGGACCTCCAGATAATTTTTCAGGCTGGTAGATAGGAAGGCCTGCTTCTTTGGCAGCCTGCTTGACTGAGGTTTCTTGGATGACTTTTTTACGTCCGACAGCGCGGTCTGGCTGGGTCACAACAGCTAAAATCTCGTAACGATCATCTGTCAAAAGTCCTTTTAATACAGTCGCTGAAAAATCAGGTGTCCCCATAAAGATTAGTTTTGTCATTTCTTCTCCTTCTTATAAAAATTGCTGCGGCTCATGGTCAATGCTGAGACGGAGCTCGCTATTTTCCCGTTCTTGAGTCAAGGCCAAAACTCGATTGAGAGTTGGTCCCAGCTCATCTTCTAAACGGTATTTAATCAAAATCTGGTAATGATAAAGGTTGTGGGTACGGGCGATGGGTTTTGGCGTTGGTCCAAGGATTTTACTAGTTTCCGATAAACCTGAGCGCAAAATCCCCATAACTTCATAGGCACGTTTGACAACCTCTTCTTCGTTCTTGTGAGAGAGGGTAATCCCAATAGTGAAATAATAAGGTGGGTAGCCAAGTTGGCGCCTGATACTCATTTCATAAGTGTAAAAGCCTTCGTAATCCTGATCTTTTGCAAAACGAATGGCATAGTGTTCCGGATTGTATGACTGGATCAAGACCTGCCCAGCCTTTTCCGCTCGACCTGCACGGCCTGCCACCTGAGTTAAGAGTTGGAAGGTTCTCTCGGAAGAACGAAAATCAGGCAAGTTTAGGGCTGTATCCGCATTGAGGACTCCGACTAGGGTCACATTTGGAAAATCCAAGCCCTTAGCAATCATCTGAGTTCCCAGCAAGATATCTGCTTCCCCTCGGCCAAACTGGTCCAGAAGAGCTTGGTGACTGCCTTTCTTGCGAGTCGTATCCACATCCATCCGCAGAATGCGAGCCTGAGGAAAGAGCTCTGCTAGCTCATCGTAGGCTTTCTGAGTCCCCGTCCCGTAGTAACGAATACTGCGACTCTGACAGTTGGGACAGACCTGAGGAATCCCCTTCGAAAAGCCACAGTAATGGCAGTTCATAGTCTTGGTATCCATATGCAGGGTGAGAGAAATGTCACAGTTGGGACAAGTATCCACCGTCCCACACTCCCGACACATGACAAAGCTAGAATAGCCCCGACGGTTGAGCATGAGGACTACCTGCTCTTTTTTATCCAAACGGTCTTGGATGGCCTCTAGCAAAGGAGGCGTAAAGTTTGACGTCTCATTCTGCCCGATATAGTCCCGAAAGTCAATCACTTGAACCTCAGGAATGGTGGCTAAAGGATTGGCCCGTTGGGTCAGACGTAAGTGTTGATAGACGCCTTTTCCAGCCCGCGCACGGCTCTCTAAGCTCGGTGTTGCCGAACCAAGGACTAGGGCTGCTTGATTGTACTGAGCCCGTAAAATGGAGACCTCTCTAGCATGATAACGGGGATTGCTGTCTTGCTTGTAGCTAGCTTCATGCTCTTCGTCGATAATTATAACACCTAGATTTTTCAAAGGAGCAAAGATAGCTGATCGAGCGCCAACAACAACTTGGGCATCGCCACGCTCAACCTTGCGCCATTCGTCGTACTTTTCACCATTGGACAGGCCTGAGTGAAGAATAGCCACTTTCTCACCGAAACGAGCAATGAAACGCTCCGTCATCTGTGGCGTCAGAGAAATCTCAGGAACCAGTAAAATAGCTGTCTTACCCTTGTCCAAGGCTCCTTGGATGATCTGTAAGTAAACTTCTGTTTTCCCACTCCCTGTAATCCCTTGAAGGAGGAATGGAGGCTGTTGACTGCCAATAGCACTGACAACGGCATCACGCGCCTGCCTTTGTTCCCGATTCAATTCCAAAGGTTGGCTGACTTCAATGCCTTCAAAATAAGTAGCTGAGCGTTGCACTTCCTTTTGGACTATGGACACAGCTCCTTGCTCCACAAAGAAGTTGACTTGCTCGCGTGAGTAGGACTCTAACAAACTAGCCAGAGGAGCACTCTCAGGATGAGACAGCAAATAGTCTCTCAGCTCTGCTTTTTTCTTAGCACGCGCAGAAATCTCGATCTTCTCTAGCTGAGTGGCATCAACTTCATACCAAGACTGGGTCTTGACCTTCTTTTGATCGACTGCCTGGTATTCTAAGCGGAGCAGACCTTTCCTGGTCAAGCGCATCATTTCTGCCTGTTTAGCAAGGTCTAGAGAAGAAAAGGCTAGCGAATCTTCTGAACCAAACAGACGCTCTCGTTCTGCCTGGCTCAGACCTTCCAGAGGATAGAGAATCTTATCATAACTGGAGTTTAAAAATCCCGGCAACATGGCTTTTAGAATGGAGATTTTATAAGAAAAGACAGACTTGCGTAACTCCTCAGCCAGCCAGAGTTGCTCTTGAGTGAGAACCGGGGAAAAATCCAGCACCTCCGCAATCTCTTTCAAGTCCTGATCAGCCACCTCTTCATCCGACTGGGACTCCAGGCCAAGCACAATACCTTGGATCAAACGATTGCCCTTACCGAAGGGGACATGGACCCGCATACCGACTTCCAGCATGTCTACAAATTCCTCAGGAACCTTGTAGCTATAGGGCTGGTCCGTCTGCATCAGGGGAACATCCACGATAATCTTTGCAATAGCCATCTTCTCACCTCCTTCTTGTCAGTAAATTCTTGCAATAGAAAAAATAAGATTGAGTCCCCCCAACCTTAAATTTTTTCACCATCTTCTTTTTCTTTAGCAATTTGCTCTTTGATTTTCTTTTCTTCTTCTTCTCTGCGGCGTTTTTCTTCTTCGATACGGAGACGAACCGCTTCACGTTTTCCTTCTGGATCTGGGTGAATGGTTACATTTCCAGACTCGATTTCTTCCAAAGCACGAAGAGTTGATTTTTCAGACTTAAACTCTTGAGTTGCTGGCGCACCTGCTTCTAGTTCGTGGGCACGCTTTGCTTCCAAGATTACGAGTGAATATTTTGATGGCACCTTGTCTAGCAAGGTATCGATAGAGGGTTTTAACATCATTTGCTTGTACCTGTTTCCTATAGTTTATCGAGTAGTTGGAGATTTTGGCAACATCTCCTGGTAGTGACCAATGACACGGTCCACACGGAAGTGTTCTGCTTCGATCACACGCTTGACACGTTCAGCAGCGAGGGGCACCTGATCGTTGACAATGGCATAATCATACTCACGCATGAGAGCAATTTCTTCCTTGGCTTTTTCAATTCGTTGGGCAATCACTTCAGCGCTATCTGTTCCCCGACCTACCAAACGATCTTGCAATTCATCCAAGTCTGGTGGCGTTAAAAAGATAAAGACAGCATCTGGAACCTTTTTCTTAACCTGAAGGGCTCCTTGAACTTCAATTTCAAGGAAAACATCGATTCCCTTATCTAGGGTTTCGTTGACATAGGTCAGAGGAGTTCCATAGTAGTTACCGACATATTCTGCATATTCCAACATCTGACCTTGACGGATCAGCTCTTCAAACTCTTCACGAGTACGGAAGAAATAGTCCACTCCGTCCACTTCACCAGGACGTTGCGCACGCGTCGTCATCGATACAGAGTATTGAAATTGATTCTCAGAACTCTCAAAAATCTCTCTTCTAACCGTTCCTTTCCCAACTCCTGAAGGACCAGAAAAAACGATTAGCAAGCCTCGGTCTGCCATTATGTCTCCTTTAGTTAGTCTGTGAAATAAAGTAAAATTTCTCTCGGATACTGATGATCACGTCAGTTATCCTTCTACAGTCTTTCTATCTAGTGTAACAAAAAAGCAGTAATTTTTCAACTGCTCTTTCTTATTTATTTAGCATAATCTACTGCACGAAGTTCGCGGATCACGGTTACCTTGATATTTCCTGGGTAATCGAGATTATTTTCAATTTTCTCACGAACTTTGTGAGCCAAGATTGTGACTTTGTCGTCCTTGATTTGTCCTGGATTAACCATGATACGAATTTCACGTCCTGCTTGAAGGGCAAAGCTATTTTGCACTCCTTCAAAGCCATTGGCGATTTCTTCCAAATCGTGGAGACGCTTGATATAGTTTTCAAGAGACTCGCTACGAGCACCTGGACGCGCTGCACTCAAGGCATCTGCTGCAGCAACAATCACTGCAATGACGCTTTCGGCTTCGACATCGCCGTGGTGGCTAGCAATGGTATTCACCACAACTGGGTGTTCCTTGTACTTACGAGCCAACTCTGTACCAATCTCAACGTGGCTACCTTCAACCTCACGGTCAATGGCTTTCCCAATGTCATGAAGGAATCCAGCACGACGGGCAAGAGCTGCATTCTCACCAAGTTCACTGGCGATAATACCAGATAACTTAGCAACCTCAATCGAATGACGCAAGACATTTTGTCCATATGAAGTACGGAACTGCAAGCGTCCCATGATCTTCATCAAGTCTGGATGGAGGTTTGGCGCACCAATCTCATAGGCAGCAGTCTCACCATATTCGCGGATTTTATTGTCAATCTCCTGACGGTTTTTCTCCACCAACTCCTCGATACGAGCTGGGTGGATACGGCCATCCTTGAGCAACATTTCCATGGTCATACGAGCAATTTCACGACGAATCGGATCAAATCCTGACAAGGTTACCACTTCCGGTGTATCGTCGATAATCACATCGACCCCCGTCAAACTTTCAAAGGTACGAATGTTTCGCCCTTCACGACCGATAATACGTCCCTTCATGGTATCATCTGGTAGGTGAACTGTCGAGTTTGTTGACTCTGCTACATAGTCACCAGCGATACGCTGCATAGCCTGAACCAAGATATCTTTCGCAATCTTGTCTGAACGTTCCTTCACTTCTTGCTCAGCCTCACGAATGCGGCTAGCAATTTCCTTGGTCAAGTTTTCCTCTGTTTGAGCCAAGATAATATCTCGAGCCTCAGTTTGGGAAAGGGAACCAATACGTTCAAGTTCAGCTTCTTTTTGTCTTTCGACTTCCTCTAATTGCTCTTCACGTGCATCAAGGTTTTTTGCTCTATCAGAAATACTTTGTTCTTTTTGTTCAAGTGTTTTTTCTTTGTTCGTCAAATTGTCGTCCTTACGGTCAAGGCTCGTAGCTCTCTCCGTCAAACGACTTTCAATTTGCTTGAGCTCCTGACGTTCTGACTTAAATTCAGCGTCCACTTCTTCACGGTATTTTCTGGCTTCCTCTTTGGCCTCCAATAGTGCTTCTTTTTTAAGAGACTTGCTTTCGCTCTTGGCTTCATTTAGTAATAAATCCGCTTCGCGCTCAGCTTGTCCTCGTAAATTAGTTGCTTCTTGTTCAGCATTTAGAAGCATCAACTCTGCAGCTTCTTGAGATGATTTCATCTTAGCTGAGATGCTGACATATCCAATGACTAAACCAATGATGACGGCAAAAACAGCAATCGCAAGTGTCATGATTTCCATGTTTTTACCTCATTAAATTTGTTTATCGAATGACATACATTCCTTAATATTCTATCATAAAAAACCGATTTTCACAAACCCAAATTGAAGAGTTTTGTGTGAATTCTAGGACTACAATTCTTCGGATCCCTTCAAACTTTTATACACATCATCAAAAAATATATTTGCTACTCTCTTCTTGAACGAATCATTATTTAATAGAGCACCATATAAATCTTGACTCTGAGAGTACCCTTCTATCAAGGCATTATCAATTTCTTCTTCAAAGGCAAATACGAAATCTTCCCTAGAATTAACACGCGCAGATTGTTTAAGCCTTGGATTCTTTTTCATCAATTCACGAATCGAAACAGCTCCACTTAAGCCAACTTGCTGGTCAATGTTCAAATTTAACTGTTCGTTCATTTCGTCTAAGATTTCAGATAAATGTTTTTCTTGATCACCAGTAACATCGCTCAAACTTGGTTTAGGAAGAATTAATTCAGGCTGATATTCTAATTCAGAAACTGCCCTGAAAGAACCTGTTTGCTTATGTTTCATATAATCAACGACAATCTTATCTGCAATTGTAAAATCATTTCCTCCTAAACGAACATCAATCATCTTAACAAGACTTTGAAGATAGTTATATCGTTCGTGTAAAACCTCATTTTGATAAGCCGTTGCCTGAATCAAGAAAGTATACATCCGAAGAAAACCGCGAATAACCTTTCGAATAGACAATTGTTCTTTTTCATCAAAACGTTTCACTCTATCATAACCTTTATTCAACAAAGCGACCATCTTTTGCTTTTCTCTACTTGAACGTTTTTCTTGATATAAAAATTGATTAAACTCTTGAACCTCTTCGCTGTCCAGAATACCATATTCATCAATTTTACGATCCAACTTTAAGACATCACTAGGAGCAATGGTATCAGCTAAAATCGTCTCTCGATAGTAGGGAGCAAAGGCTGAGCGAATATCGTCGTAGGTATTTTTAAAATCAAGGATAAATGTTTTCTTGTTATAGCCTCTAAAGATCCGATTCAGGCGTGACAACGTCTGCACCGCAGCTACACTACGCAATTTTTTATCCACATACATGGCAACCAACTTAGGTTGGTCAAAACCAGTCTGATACTTGTTCGCAACTATCAACACCTGATAAGCATCAGTATCAAAACGTTCTTTTAAATGCTCTTCCTTAAACTGATTCATCTGAGATTCCGAGAACTCTCTCCCTAGATAATCAACCTTACCAGAAAAAGCAATCAAGGTACCAATACTGGTGATACTGTGATCTTTAAAGTATTTTTCAAAAGCCAACTGGTACTTAACTGCCACTTCACGACCAGAGGTCACAAGCATGGCTTTTCCTTGACCACCCAACTCTGCCATAATATCATGACTGATAAAATGGTCCATGATAATCTCAACCTTTTGATTGATATTCTCATCAGATAATTCCACGAATTTAGCAATCTTACGCTTAGCAAGCGTGGTTTTTAGTTCAGGATCTTCTTCTACTACTTTATTAAGTTGGTAGTAGGTTTTATAAGTCGTATAGTTATCTAAGACATCTAGGATAAAACCTTCCTCTATAGCTTGCTTCATACTGTAGACATCAAAAGGGGCTTTAGAGCCATCGGGCTGTGTTGTACCAAACAACTGTAGGGTAGTTGCCTTAGGAGTTGCTGTAAAAGCAATGATTGAAACATTGTCTTGCTTTCCTGTACGCGCAATCTCCTGCTCAATGGCATCCGCAACTGTCACTTCCTGAATCTCATCAATGGTTCCATCCTCCGTATCCGTTTCAGTCAAGACCTGACTAACTGAACTCATGTAGGAACCTGTCGTTGAACTATGGGCTTCATCAATCAGGATGGCAAATTTCTTTTTCGCAGTATTCCCTACAGACATCCAGTTGGATTGGTTAATCTGGGCAAACTTATGGATAGTCGTTGCAATGATCTTTGTGTTCCCAGCAATGGCATCAGCTAAATCACTAGATGTCTCACGATCACCCATCACCTTCACAACACCGTTCTTATGGTTAATCTGTCTAACAGCATCTTGTAACTGACGGTCTACTACTATACGGTCTGTGACAATTAAAACTGTATCAACGATATTTCTATTTTGGTCATCATGAAGTGAAACCAGACTATGAGCTAACCATGCTATGGTATTGGTTTTACCAGAACCAGCCGAATGCTGAATCAGATAATTACTGTCAGTATGATTGACTTTCATGTCTTCTAGGAGACGACTAACAGCTCTACGCTGATGGTACCTAGGAAAAATCAGTGTTCTCTTTTTAGCATCATTCTTATCAAGCTCAAAGAAGATAAAACTTTCAATCAGCTGAAGAATACTATCCTTGGTCAATACATCAAGCCACAAGTACTCTGTATCTACACCATTAGGGTTGTGTGGATTGCCACTCCCCATATCAATACCTTCCCCTTTCCCCATATTAAAGGGAAGGAAGTAGGTCTCTTGACCCTTTAACTGGGTTGTCATATAGATTTCCATAGTATCTACAGCAAAGGAAGCTAAGACCCCCTGCTCAAAACGAAAGAGACGATTATTAGGATTACGACCTTTGAGTTGTTTGATGGCATCCTGAACTGACTGACCACTAGGATTAAACTTGAGCTCGATGGCAAATAGCGCTAATCCATTGATAAAGATAACAAGGTCAATGCGGCCACCCTCTTCATAAACCACTTCCTCAATTACAGACAAGCGATTGGCTTTATATTGCTGAACAGCTTTTTCATTAAAACTAGTAGCTGGTTTACGATAGAGGAGGCGCAGTTGCTTGTTTTCAATAAATACTCCCTCTTTTAAGGCGAACAAAAAACCACCCTTGACGATTTCTTTATTGATGAGAGTGATAATCGTCTCCTTGCTCAGTTTTTTTAGGAGATAATCCATGGTCTCTTCCTGAGTCTCCATCAGAAAATCCCATAGGAGTTCCTCATCCATGGCTAATCGAGAATTGTACTGAGCAGCATCCCGCTGAATATAGCCATTCTTATCTTTCAAGTCTTTGATAATCCACTGCTGGAAATCATAGCGCTCCTTCAAGCCCAAATTTGCCATAGTTTCTCACTTTCTTGATTTTAAAATTATATTATTCGATACATTCCAATCAAATTTCTATCAGTCAAATAAGGTCATTTGACCAGAAATTTCTTTATTCTTAGATTTTATACGGTGTTCAAATTCGACGACATGTTCATCATCTACAGCATAATGAGTAACTTCCAGAACTTCCCATGCACACTGCTCCTTACCAGCAATACTTTTATCAATCTTTCGTAATTTACATCTTATGAAAAAACCTGTGTTGAACGAGATAACTTTGTTTTGTGATTTTTCTAAAAAATCCTTGTCTTTGACACTGAAACGTATTTTATCCCCTTCATACTCACCTGTCCACTTTTCTGTTACACCAGCTACTAACACAGGAGATATAATATAAACTTTAGCATCGTAAATAACTGTCTCACTAGTCTGGTTATTAGAAATATAATTATCAAATTCGCCACTACCTATATTACTGGTTACTTTTCCTTCTTGTGTTATCTCGATTTCTGAAATTTCTTTATCAATTTTATTTGCTTTAAAAAAAGCATTTTTGTACTTAGCAAGACTAGAAAATTCTTCAATGTATGTCTTTGCCTGTTCTAGTGTCAGATCTCCCTTATTTATTTTTTCTTGTAAATCAAGTACTAATTTTTCACGATCTAACGTTGTACTTTTAGGTTCTTGAACTTGTTGAAAAAAAGCAGTAAGACTTATTGAAATAATAGACGTCATACCAGCTATAAAAATTTTGTCTAGATTCTTTTTCCATAAAATTTTAAACTCCGATTTAAAACTGCCTTTATCTCTCGCCAATGCTCTAATTTCAATTGAGAGACCAAATTGATTGGTTATTTCATATAAAAAATCAGCTAAATTTTGTTCAGATTTTAATAGTGTCTTAGCATCTAACTCATGTTTTTTAGAATCCTCAAAAATCCATCGAATAGAATAACTATATTCTCCTATTTCTGTATCCATTACACTCTCCTCTTCCCTGTTACATAATCATAAATAAGAGTTTGTCGTTGTTTGTTAATATTATCAATTTGCTTGTTTTTTATTTGAATTAGTTGATCAATCTGATATATTTTCTTATCCAGAAGATCTGAAATTTTTGTTTGTTCAGATAAAGGCGGTAAGATAAGCTTTATATTTTCAATAATTCCCATACCTATATTTTGTTGAGTTCCAAAAGACCAATTGAATTCAACTTGAGCTTTAAAAATATTAGATATTAAATAGTAATAGATGTATTTTTGAACAGCTAAACTTTTCTTACACCTTATTAGCGCAAGTGGAGACCAAATATCAAATATTTCATCAGTGTTAACTATACCGACATTCCCAGTTGTTGCACCAGATTTTACAATAAAAATATCATCTTTTTTAGGAGATATTTTTTTCTTAAAACGTTCATGGTCTTGCAACGAGATATAACCTCTCTTATAATTAAAATCCAATACACCATTTTTTACAGCTTCTGCCGATAAAAATGGAATACCTGTCTCGCATAGTAAAGGCGTTTCATGTGGTCCATCAGTGACAGGCGTAGCTACTACATGTTTAATTGGCTTCACTCCCCACCCTTGAGGCACCTGTCCAATCCAGTCGATTCCTGAGTCTTTCATGGGGACGTTTTTATCCAATCCTTTTGTGACGGTCTCATAAATCAAGCTTGCGCGGTAGTCTTTGAGTTTTTGAATCTGTTCTTCCAGTAGAGCTTTTACCTTATCCAACTGGGCAGTTTTCTTGTCTAGAAAATCAGCAATTTTTTGTTGTTCATTTTTTTGAGGAAAGGTAAAAGTGAATTCATCAAATACATTTTGATACAAATGTAAAATGGTGCTCGCCCCTGAATTTGTATAGTTAAACCACATCCAAAATTCATCTGATAGTAAAACATAATATAAAAATTTTCTATCAATCTCATCAACTGTTTGGATCCTTAATACACCGCTATTTAACGAAGCCTTATCATCAAGCCCTGAAATAATAGCTACTTTACCCACCGTACCATCTTTCGTAATCAGTAAATCACCATTTTCTACCTGAATCTGCGAAGCTTCTGACCAACGTTTTTCATCAATATGTACAGCTGTTTCAAAATTAATTGTTCCATTTTGAAAATCAGTTCCTGTAATCAAATATGGGCCTTCTTCTTTATATTCAGCTGATGTTAATCCTTGCCAACCGATTCTACCATTAAGCTGAGTCGTAAATTTAATTTTCGAAATTTGCCACTCTTCTGGTATCTGTCCGATCCAGTCAATGCCACTCTCTTTCATCCTAGTCATGTTTTAGTTCCTCCAAGAGAGTCTGTAGTTCTACTTCTATGTCATAGAACTCTGCCAAAAGTTTTTCTGCACTTTCTGGTGCTTGGTATTGGTAGAAATAGCGAGTAAAGGGAATCTCGGCTCCATAGCCCTTTTCTTCATCAAACCAGTAGTGGGCGTCAGGTACATGGGGATAAACCTCACGCGCAAAGTAGTCTTCCACATCCTCTGTCAGCTTGACGATTTCACTATCCTTGGTGGTCTTATCATAGACAATCCCTCCAGCAATCTCATTTGGCTTGTCTTTCTTCTTAGTACGGATGACTTCTGCTGTCTTGTCCATTTCACTCATAGCTAGAGCTAGCGCATTGATATTCGCAGGCGTTACCTTGATGTCTCCCAACAAGTCCTTAATGACTTGGACAAAGCTTTCAAAGTTAGGATAACTGTCATCCGTGATTCCCCCACGAAGAGCATCTAAGATAGCTTCTTGCTTGTCTTTCCCAGCTTCAAAGCCTTGTAATTTTTTCTCATCCTTGGCTGAGCGTGGTTCCATCTCTAGCAATTCTTGATACTGGTATTCATCAAATAGTTTAGCTAGGAAAGGAACACTTTTTGCTTTATCAATGGTTTCTTCAGTAATCCAGCCACGACGTTGCAGAGGTTGCATGACTGTATATTCTCGGTATAGAAACTCATTCTTATCAAAAATTTTCACATGGTCATTTTCTTTGAAATCATCATACCATTTGAGAATCTGGCGGATATTGTCTTGAGACAACTCACGACGTTTTTGTCCAAGTGACTTACGCAAAGGGACAAACTCCTCTGTCGCATCGATAAACTGGACCTTGTTTTGACGCTCAGGAGATTTGTTTTTATTGTAAATCCAGATATAAATTCCAATCCCTGTATTGTAGAAAAACTGTCCTGGAAGGGCAATAATAGCTTCCAACAAGTCATTCTCAAGGATGTAACGGCGGATCTGACTTTCCCCAGATGAAGTACCTCCAGAAAAGAGAGGGGAACCATTTGAGATGATAGCAGCTCGACCATTTTCTTCTAATTTAGCTAAACCATGAAGATGGAACAGAAGTTGGGCATCACCAGTTCCCGGAGTCGCTACAAAACGTCCTTGTTGACCTTCTGTACTCTCAAAGAGATTATGGTCTCTTTTAACTGCGTCTTCTACGCCATCATCTGCATCTTTCCCGCCCCAGGATTGACCAAAAGGAGGATTGGCAATGACAAAACTCATCTTCTTATCTGGGAATGGATCCGGATCTTTTAATGTATCGGTCTTCACGAAATAGTCCGAGTCTTCCTGACGAATCAACATATCCGCTTGACCAATCCCGAAAGTCTCAGGTAAAACTTCCTGACCAAAAAGACGGACAGTTGCCCCTGTATCGAGCTTACGGATGTAACTTTTGGCAGTCGCTAGCATACCACCTGTCCCAGCAGCCATATCTAAGATTTTCAACTCTTTTTTATCGACAAATAATTCTTCATCGGCTTCAATCAAGAGCAGATTGACCATTAGAGCAATGACTTCACGAGGCGTATAGTGGGAACCTGCTTCCTCATTTTCAGAAAAACGACGGATGATATCCTCGAACATATAGCCCATCACCATAGAATCCACAGAACTTGGCGATAAATCAATCTGAGAAAATTTCTTAATCACTGTAAAAAGACGTCCAGACTGTGCAAGTGTACGGACCTGCTCTTTAAACTTAAGGTTTTCGATAATGTCCTTCACACGACAAGAATAACCATCTAGGTAGGCAATAAAATTTTCTTCAATCGCATTGGGATCATTTTGAAGGTTTTCTAGCGTGAAAGAGCTGGTATTATAGTATTTATAGCCAGATTTATTCTCAAGAACCTTCTCGGGTGTATTGGGATTTGACTTATAAAGTGCGACTACTTCGTCTTTCGTTGGCAATAAAGCAGCTTCCAAGCGAGTCAAGACAAACATCGGAATGATAACATCTCGATACTTATCTGCACGGTAAGCCCCACGTAAGGTATTCGCAATCGACCAAACTGCATTGACCACATTTGAAATCTGAACATCGTTCGACTGGAATAGCGGTAGTTTTTCTTTGAAATTAGACATTTGCTTCCCCTGTTTTTATTATTAACAATTCTCTTCATTATACCACAAAATAAGAGTTATAAAGCGGATTCAAGGGACAAGAATCTAATTATTATACTAATAATTTTTCACTTTTTTTAACTTAGGAAATCTGTCATTTTCCAAAAAATTTTATCTTCAATCTGCTAGCTAAAAAGTTCAAAATAAAAAAGCCTACCTTTCAGTAGACTTAGTAATGATCTTTGAAGGACAAGAAAGCCACGCTATCTCCATCTATCATATAAATCAAGCGATTTTCTGCATCGATGCGCCGCGACCAAGCTCCTTGATAGTCATATTTGAGCGGTTCTGGTTTCCCCATTCCTACAAAAGGATTGCGTTGAATATCTTTGATTAATTTATTGATTCTTTTTAATGTTTTCTTATCTTGGTTTTGCCAATAGCAATAATCCGCCCAGGCATCTTCTGTAAACTTGAGCAGCATTTCTCACTCCTCAATGACATGCAGCTGAGCACTTCCAGCACGGACTTGAGCCATTCCTCGCAAGATCTTGTCAGAAAGTTCCTTATTTTGAGCGATTCTCAAGGTTTCCTGAATACTGTCCCACTCGCTCTTTGAAAGGACTACAATATCCTCATCTGGGTTTTTATTGACCACCGTCAAAGGCTCAAATTCATCGTTTACCTTCTTCATGTAGTCCTTTAAATGATTTCGGAATGTTGAATAAAGAACTGCTTCCATAACCATACCTCGTTTTACCTCTTTTCCACTATTATACACAAAAAGAAAGAAATTGTCAGGAACTTGTACAAGATTTTTCTTTTCTATCTATTTATTCGAAAATCTTCTAAAAAAGCCTACCTTTCAGTAGACTTAGTTTGTTTCTATTATGATAGGCACTCTGCCGAAATTCTGCTCTGCGATACTTGGCTGTCCTAGTTGGTAGATCTGGTCTGCCTTTTGGGTCATGGTATCCCAAGGTTCTTTGCCAATTCGGCTGACTAGATGGACCTGCTCTTTCAGTGACTTGAGATGTTGTCTGCCTTTTTCAGTAAAGCCAAGGACATGGATGACTTCTGGCAAGTCGCTTTCTCTGGCCTGCACCAAAATATAAGTCAAGAGGCGTCTGACACGCGCCTTGGTATAACGCTTGGTCGCAACTGCCTCGACCAATTCGTCAACAGACTGAGCCGTTTTGATAGCTTCCTTGATGCGCACAGCCATTTCTTGATTGACCTGATAGATGGTCGTCAGGTCTGGATTTGACAAAATTTGATAGCAGAGCAAGGGAAAATAGTCGTCCCAACTCACCTTACGGGCCTGCTCAAAGAGGGCAACGGAAGGCATAAAGCGTTCTAAGAAATCTTGGTCTGATTGATGCTGACGGAGAGCTGTTGCCGAGGCAAAGTCCACATCCTTATCCACAGAATGGTAACCCGCTCCCTGACGCTGAATCGGCTGAAGCTTGATGTTGCGTCCTGCAACCGCCTTGGCATAGGCCAGAGCAAGGACATGATTGGGCGTATTGCCTGAAAAATCTAGATCTGCAAATTCCTGCCACATGGCTTGGGTTTTCTGGGGGTAGGAGAGTGAATCAGGCAGATTTTCCACAAAATTCTCCATCTCTCGACCGCACTCTGTGTATAAGTCAGCAATTTTCTGATAATCCAAAACTTCCTCTGTCCCAAAAGCTAGAGTATCAATACCCAAGCGAACCAAGATATCTACAGCTCCTTGACCAAAAAAATCTGCTGCCTGAACACTGACTAAAAAGGGCAATTCCACTACCAGGTCTGCTCCATTCTCCAGTGCCATTTGAGCCCGTGTCCACTTGTCCACGATAGCCGGCTCTCCTCGTTGCATGAAATTTCCAGACATGGCCACAATTTTCAACCCCTTCGTCTGCTCAAGCAGGTATTTGTGGCCATTATGAAAAGGATTGAACTCCGCGATAATACCTGTGATGGTCATGATGTTCTCCTACTTCTGCGCCACAAAAAACCAACGGGTAGTGGTTTCTGTTGGTTCCTTGTCCTCAAAATCCGCAAAGAGTTTGAAGGACTTGAAACCAGCCTGTTCCAACAAAATATCATAGGTCAAGACTTCGTATGTTCGCTCCTCATGCACTTCATCGTGGCGACTAAAGGAACCGTCAGCCTCCTTGATAAAGAAAGTCAACTCATGCACGATGGAGTGAGGGGCTTCGTCCTCATATGTGTCCCAAAGCATGGCAAAATCTTCCGCATTTTCATGGTAGGAATAGCCTGGAAAAACCTCATCTGTCTGGTAGGTTGAATGCACATCAAAGATAAATACACCATTATCATTGAGGGCATTATACACTTCCTTAAAGACGTCTCCTACCTCGACCTCATCCTGCATGTAACAGATCGAGTCCGAATAACAAGTGACAAAATCATATTTCCCTGCCTTGGACAAATCCAGCATATTGCCTTCAATAAAGTCAATCTTTTGCTTGGCTGAAGTCGCTCTCTTCTCAGCAATCTTCAGCATATCCGCGCTCAAGTCAAGTCCTGTCACATCAAAGCCAGCCTGAGAAAAGCGAACAGACTGGATACCTGTTCCACAAGCCAATTCCAAAAGCTTCTTTCTCTCCTTGGTCTTAGGCAAATGACGTAGCGAAAAATCCGTCCATTTATCGTATAAACTATCATCCATGACCGCATCATAGACCGCCGCAAAGGTTTCATAAGTAGCCATAATTAAGATACAAAGAGCGTTAAAAGCAAGGAGAAAATAGGAAACTTTCTGCTGTATCGTCAGATACAAAGGAAGTTTATCTTTTTCTCGCAGCTTTTAGCTCGTGTTCAGTTTCGAGATGAACAAAACACGACGCCCTTTACCTTTCTATCCATTTTTTCTAAAATAAGCAAATAAAACCCAGTTGACTGCAACTGAGTTCGATTAAAGACAAAGTCTTTTTAAGACTTTCCTTAGGTGATTTCGGACGTCTGCGACCTTCTTCGAAGTTCCAAGACTTAGTTTTGAGCCTAAGATCTCAAAACTCCCGAGTTCTTGAAACATTAATATTTCAAGAACTTTTATCACAACGGAAAGTCTCGGCAATCTCTCACTTCTTACTCAAAATAAGAATAATCTCAATACATTGTCGAATTTCAAAGTAATTTCCATCCGAAGTTCAAGTCATCTTCTACGCCAAAGCTTCAGATAAATCTACTGACTCTGCCTCATGCCATAGTTTTTCTAGGTTATAGTGGGCACGCATTTCTTCTGAGAAGATATGCACAACAACACCGCCGAGGTCTAGTAAAACCCAGCCTCCAGCTGCATCTCCTTCGACATGACTGCCTTTAAAGCCAGCTTCAGCTACTTTTTCACGGATATTATCTGCGATAGCGTCCAACTGACGGCTATTCATCGAGCTCGTGATGACAAAGTAGTCCGTCACGCTGGTCAAATCTTGTACGTCAAGTGCGAGGATATCCTCCGCACGTTTCTCATCAGCCGCTTTCACGACTAGTTCTAGTAATTCTTTTTCGTTCATTTAGTCCTCTTTCAAATAGTGCACAAAGGCGTTATAGGTTTCAAGGGTTTGGGGATAGATGGGAAATCCCTGATGAGCTAAATGCTCCACGGTACGAGCTGTTTCGTAGGCCACTGCCTTATTGAGCGATAGCTCCGCAATTTCACGCGCCACATCCACTCCTGGAAAGGCACGATTGTGCTCGATATAATCTGCGACGTAGATGACTTTATCTAGATCGGTCATCTGACCAGCTCCGACTGTATGGATTTCAATAGCTCGCAGGATTTCTGGATCATGCAAATCCAAATCTTCCTGAATCTTGTAGATGCCAACCATACCATGCCAGACATTATTGCCCCAGTTTTTGAGATCAGTGTCTAGCTGATGACGGTCAATCAAGTCTAGAAATTCCTGATCTGACAGCTTTTTAGCATAATCATGAAGAAGGCCTGCTAGACCAGCTTTCTCAGCATCGACTTCAAATCGCTGGGCAAGTTCTATGGCTGCACGCTCCACCCCCAAACAATGGGTTAAACGTTTTTCAGGCAGAAGCTCTGCCATTTTTTCCAACAAAGCCTCTCGGGAACAGTTGATATAGTCTTGGTATGCCATCAGTAAAGCCCCTCCTTCTCGATGTAGTCTAGCACTGGCTGAGGTAGGAGAAAGTTAGGTTTCCGACCTTGAGCAATGAAGTCACGCACCATGCTGGACGAGATGTCCATGAGAGGCACATCCACCCAGATAACTGGATAGGAAGTCCCTGCCTTGTAGCGTGGGCGCTGAACCCCCACAAACTGAACCATGTCGACTAGCTCATCAATTCGGTACCACTTAGGCAGATAGTCCACCATATCAGCCCCGATAATGAAGTAATAATCTGTGTCAGGATGTTGCTCGGTCAAAATCTTCATGGTGTCATAGGTGTAGGAAATGCCCTTGCGCTCTAACTCAATGGTTTCAATGGCGAGGCCTTCAATCCCCTCAATCGCCAACTCAAGCATCTTGAGGCGGTGGTGCTCGGGGATAGTTTCCTTTTTATCTACGTGAGGAGGTTGGTATTCAGGCATGAGCAAGACTTGATCCAGTCCCAACTGTTGCCGTACTTGGTCAGCAACGATCAGATGGGCATTGTGAACGGGATTAAAATTCCCTCCTAGAATCCCGGCTTGTTTGCGTTTTTTCTCCTTGATTTCTGGCTCCAACTCTACCTTGGTAAAGGGAGTCAATAATTCAATTGCCATAGGCTCGTCTTCCTTTAATTCTCTGTAAAAACAGTTGTTTGGAGTAGGTGTTTAGATTTCTTTAACTTTCTTGGAAATCTTGCGATTTTCTTTCTTGCTGGATTGTTTAAACAAGATCAAGATGCGTCCGATTTTTTGGACAGTATCTACACCGATTTCTTCTTCCAAGATTTCAGCTACTTCGTGGATGTTTTCATCTGTGTTTTGTAAGAGAGTAACCTTGATCAATTCACGGGCGTCAAGAGCTTGGCGAACGCTGGTTTTGATTTGGTCGTTAAGTCCATTTTTACCGATTTGGATGATGGGTTTGAGGGTGTGTGCCTGGCTGTTGAGGAAGGCACGTTGTTTTGATGTTAATGACATAATTTCTTTAAAAGAGTTTCTTTTTATACTTTTCTGAAGTGGTGACGGACGTCAGCAAAGTCCTTCGGACTTTCATGACTAAAATTTGAGCCTAAAGTCTCAAATTTTCCTCAGTTGGTACAATCACTTGTACCAACTGACACCACGGCGAAAAGTATTCGTTATAGGCTCGCGGGACTCGCCCGAATTCAGATAACCCTTTCCTTTCTGTGTTTAAATGATTGCTTTTCGTGTGACGACGGCGACGCCTTCTGGTGCCCAGACAGCGACTTTGGCGGTACCTGTTACGCGGATCCAGCCTAGGCCTGAAATGACTAGGTCTGTCTTGTCCTTGATGGTAAAGACATGCTGGACTAGTTTTGGGAAATCTTCTTTTTCCTTGCTATTTGGTGGTGTTAGAAGGGTTCCGACGTGCTTGTCATAGAAAGCACTAGCGCCTTCTAGCTTGGTACGGTGGAGTTTGAGTTCATTGTCAAAGAAAGCTGTGAATCCTTGCTTTTCTCCTGATATGAAGTCAAAGCGTCCAAGACCACCTAAAAACAGGGTTTGTTCAGGATTGAGTTGATAGGTTTTTGGCTTGATTTCCTTTTTAGGGCTGACATACTTGAGGTTTTTAGCCGTCAAGTAGTGGGCCATCTGGTGTCGGTGGATAATCCCCGGTGTATCGTAGATATAAGATCCATCATCAAGTGGAATCTCAATCTTGTCCAAGGTTGTCCCTGGAAAGCGTGAAGTCGTGATGACATTCTGATCACCCGTTATTTCTTGAATAATGGCATTGATTAGAGTTGATTTTCCAACGTTGGTTACCCCAACTACGTAGACATCACGGCCCTTACGGTAGTGTTCAATCTTGTCAATGACTTCTTTAATAGCATGCTTGTTTTGGGCTGAAGTTAAAACCACATCAACTGGACGAAGTCCTTCTTCGTGGGCACGTTCCATGAGCCACTGGCTAATCTTGCCCGGTTTAACTGACTTGGGCAGGATATCTTTTTTATTTCCGACCAAGAGGACATCATTGCCCGATACAAAGCGCGGTAAGCCTGGGATGACAGAGCCATTAAAGTCAAAAATATCTATGACATTGACCACTAAGGCATCACTGTCTCCCACCTCGTGCAAGAGTTTGAGAAAATCATCGTCCGTCAACTGGACATCTGTGATTTCATTGTAGTGGCGGAGACGGAAACAGCGTTGGCAATAAACTTCTCCAGTCTCCAAACCTTTTTCAAGTGCCGACTGGGGAGTGAAACCAAGACCAGCCTTGTCTGTCGTCTGAATGGTTGCTCCACAACCAATACAGAGAATTTCTTCCATAGTTAAATTCCTTTTTTATATGTAATCGGTCCGTATTTTTCAGTGATTTTTCGCATAACACGGCGCTCGCGAGCTCGGTTAATCTGCGTTTTGATCGAGTCATGTTGGACCAAGGGTTTGACTAAGATCGAGCGAATACCCGCACGATGGGCTGCGCGAATATCTGTCATGAGCTGGTCGCCGACCATGACCACTTCATTTTTTTCATAGTGAAATTCCTTCATGGCACGGTCGATCCCAAATGTGAAAGGCTTCAAGGCCCAATAAACGTAATCAATCCCAAATTTCTCAACTGCGCGTTGAACTCGTTTTTTGGTATTATTTGAGACCACGATGATGCGAATGCCCGCGTCACGGAGATCATGTAGCCATTGCTTCATCTCTGGTGTCCCATCAGGGTTGTTCCAAGCAATGAGGGTATTGTCCAAGTCGACCAAAACAGCCTTGATTCCCTGCGCCTGCAGGCTTGGGACTGTCAGATCATAAACTGCTTCCACAGCAAAATCTGGCATATAGTTTTCAATCGCCATTCTGGCTCCTTTTTTAATTTCTAGCAATTTTCTTTAAACATTGAGCTAAGACTGCCCATAAAATGAGACTAGCTATCAAAATATAAATCCAAGCATTTGGTTCATCTGTAAACGGTAAGGGAACATTCATTCCGAAGAATCCTGTAATAACCGCAAGGATAGCTAGCAAGACTGAGATAATTGTCAAAGTTGTCAAATTATCATTTAGATTATTATTTAGGATGTTGTTGTAAGAGGCTGAGAGTTGTTGCAAAACTTGAGATATCAAATCTGTCATTGAAACCAACTGATGGGCTTCAATCATAGCATCGTCAAACTGCTCTCTTTCTACCTCATTAAGATTACGATAAAGAGCATGCCCTTGGATGTGTTCCAAGAGGAGACGATTTTGTTTAGCAGCTGCTGTCAGGTAAACCATACCAGTTTCCAAGTCAGAGAGGGCGAAAAGATTTTTTTTAGTTGTTTTTTGACGAAGAAGTGCACTGATTTCATCCTTACTTTTATCCATCTCTTCAATCACTGGATAGTAAGCATTGCTAATAATCTCTAAACTGGCAAAAAGAAATTTGTAGATTGAAATAATTTCATGGCTTTCAAGGTAGGTTGCCATGCGTTTAATCACATAAGTATTCTTGTGATTGCTGATAGTAATCAGCCGTTGTTTTTCAACGATAAAGGTCATCGGAATCGCTTCATAATATTCTTTGTCTTTTTCTAAATCAAGAACATTATAAATAAAGGTTACCGTCTCCGTTTCACGGTTATAATCCATGTGGGCTCGTTCATTTCTATCCAGAGCATACTCGATGGTTTCCTTGTCCAATCCATAGATGTCAGAAAGATCTTCCATATTTTTAATCTTATCCACATCAAGGTCTATCCAAGTACGATCGTGACCTAGTTTTTTCTCTACAAATAGCATACTCTCTCCTTTACCAAACTCCTTCTATTGTACCACAAATCTGCTAAAATAGTCGGACTATTCAGTACGGGATAAATTACTAACAACGGTAATATTGCGGTTAGGAACAAAGTGAAGAGCTTGATCATCACCTCGCAGTTGTGTTGTACGGATCCCTACGCTAACGACCTTTCCAGAAACGGTAATCGGTCCATTTGTCAGAACCACTTCATCACCCACATCAAGCTGGCGTTCAAAAAGGATGAAAAAGCCATTGATGACATCGGATAGAAAGCCTTGCGCCCCCATACCAATAGCCACCCCAGCAATCCCCGCACCAGCAAGGAGGCTAGAAACCGGCAAACCTAAAATAGACAGGATGCAGTAGATCAAAAAGAAATAAAGAATGTAGTTAAAGACATTCTCCAGCAAACGCGAGATGGTCTTTTGTCTTCCTGCATCTCGATTTGAAAATTTAAGCGAGGGCTTGACAATCTTTCGTACAGTCGCATGAAGCATCTTTTTAGCTATATAAAATAGTAAAAACAAAATCAAAAGAGAAATCACCTTGGTCAAGAGATTCTCTAACATGGTTGTTAAATCAAGTTTATCAAAATAGCGTTGAAAAAAATCTTGCATATAAAACTCCTTTTTCCTATTATACCATAAAATCGTCCTTCTCTTTTCTTTCATAATTATTCAATTATCATCTCCGTTTTCAAAATATCACTTGCCTCTATAGCATATTTATACTATAATTATAAACAATACATTTTGAAGGAGACTGATATGAAACGAATCATTAGAGCCTGGACCAAGGCAAGCCTCATCAAACGAATCCTTATTGGAATGATTTTTGGAGCGACATTGGGGATGCTCTTTCCAAACCTTACAGGAATCGGTCTGCTTGGAGATCTCTTTGTAGGCGGACTGAAGGCCATCGCTCCTATTCTAGTTTTTGCCCTTGTTGCCAATGACCTTTCTCAACACCAAAAGGGACAAAACACCAATATGAAGACAGTTATTTTCCTATACTTGCTTGGAACCTTTGCTGCTGCATTGGTAGCCGTTCTAGCTAGTTTCTTACTGCCTGTGCAAATCACCCTGACCAGTGCAAATACAGAAGTTGCTGCTCCTGACGGTATCGGTCAAGTCCTCAGCAACCTCTTGCTCAAACTGGTGGATAATCCCTTGAATACTATTGTTGAAGCCAACTATATCGGGATTCTCTCTTGGGCAGTCGTCTTTGGTCTGGCTATGAGAGAGGCAAGTAAACACAGTAAAGAATTACTGAAAACCATGGCAGATGTCACCTCTAAAATTGTCGAATGGATTATCAACCTAGCTTCCTTTGGGATTTTAGGCTTGGTGTTCAAGACCATCTCTGATAAGGGTATTGCCAGTCTGGCTAACTATGGTGTCCTCCTAGGACTTTTGATTACTACCATGGCCTTTGTTGCTCTCATCATCAACCCACTCATCGCCTTTCTCTTTATGAGGAAAAATCCCTATCCCCTTGTTTTGAAATGCCTACGTATCAGTGGTATTACAGCCTTTTTCACTCGTAGCTCTGCCGCCAATATCCCTGTCAATATGAAACTCTGCCAAGATTTGGGACTGAATCTTGACACCTACTCTGTCTCCATCCCGCTTGGTTCGACCATCAACATGGCTGGCGCTGCTGTTACCATAAATGTCCTGACCCTGGCTGCCGTCAACACACTCGGAATCTCGGTAGACTTTGGGACAGCATTTGTGCTCAGTGTAGTGGCTGCCATTTCTGCCTGCGGGGCCTCTGGAATCGCTGGGGGATCCCTTCTCCTCATTCCTGTGGCTTGTAGCCTCTTTGGGATTTCCAACGACTTGGCTATGCAGGTTGTCGGAGTCGGATTTGTGATTGGGGTCGTTCAAGACTCCTGTGAAACAGCCCTGAACTCTTCAACAGATGTCCTCTTTACAGCGGTTGCCGAGTATGCTACAAACCGAAAACTTCGCCCCTAGTCTCTGACTCCTCGTTAAACACTTGACTCTATTAGTTTAGGAAATTTTTCATGTCCCTCACTCAACGCACGACAAAACTGATCTTAGCGACCTGTCTCGCTTGTTTTCTCGCTTATTTTTTAAATTTATCATCAGCAGTTTCAGCTGGAATTATCGCTCTCTTAAGCCTTTCCGACACGCGCAGAAGCACGCTGAAATTAGCACGTAACGCCTCTTTTCCATGCTTCTAGCGCTCGCTATCGGTGTTCTAGCCTTTCAGCTGACAGGCTTTCACATCTGGAGCCTGGGCCTCTATCTGGCTCTCTATGTTCCTTTAGCCTATAAAATGGGTTGGGAAATCGGCATCACCCCTAGCAGTGTCTTGGTCGGTCATCTCTTGGTACAGGAGTCTACTTCCCCAGATCTCTTGCTTAATGAAGTACTCCTCTTTCTCATCGGGACAAGCTTTGCCCTATTGGTCAACCTTTACATGCCCTCTCGTGAGAAAGCCATCCAAAGCTACCACCTTCAGGTCGAAGAAAAATTAAAAGACATCCTGCTTCGCTTTAAATACTATCTGTCAAGAGGAGACGGGCGCAATCAAGCCCAACTCGTTGACCAATTAGATAAGCTCCTCGATGAAGCTTTCAAACTGGTTTATTTGGATCACTCGGACCACCTCTTTCACCAGACGGACTACCACATCCACTACTTTGAGATGAGACAGCGACAAAGTCGTATCCTGCGAAATATGGCCCAGCAGATCAATACCTGTCATCTGGCCGCCAGTGAGAGTTTGATCTTGGCCCAGCTCTTTTCAAAGATTGCTGCCCAGCTAAGCCAGACCAATCCTGCTCATGATCTACTTGATGACATCGAACGCTATCTGCAAGTCTTTCGCAATCGGAGTCTCCCGAAAACACGTGAGGAGTTTGAAACCCGTGCTACCCTCCTGCAACTACTACGCGAAGCCGAAACCTTTATCCAGGTCAAGGTTGATTTTTACCAGAAATATGGAAACTAAAACGCAAAGAACCTCAGAGAATTCCTCTGAGGTTCTTGTGTTTTGTATTTGGAGGGAAATTATTTGACCATTCCCCTTAGAATCATCAAGACAGGGATATTTTCTGTAGAACCTGAATCCCTATCACGACTAGCCATATTTTAAAATTCACAGAATATCTCAACAGTCTGATTGACTTTCATAACAATCCAAGCTAGAAGACTTTATATTGTCCACCCGCATATCCGCAAGGAATGTAGCCTGCTTGGTATAAGGGATACAAATCATCCCACTCAACTGGAATCATATCGTTGACTTGATGTACGATTTCGATAATTTTCTCATTAATCTGGTTTTCCATATGTTCCTCCGGTTTAGATGTATTTTCCCCGTCTCTAGTATCCTCTATCTGTGAATGGTACCGCGTTCTTACTGATAGGTCACCATCATAAAAACGAGGAGCAAGACAAACAAGGCTAGGCTAATCAAGAGGGTCACCATTTTTACCAAGCGGTTATTCTGCCAGTAGCCTGGTTTTCCGATATTGCTGGTCGCATCCATGGAAAAGAGTTGGCTTTGGCGAGGTTGGATGAGAACCAGGACAATTAAGGCGACGGCTAGGATTATTCCTATAAGCATCAAAACTTCCATCATTTTCACCTCAAGATTCCTAATAATGTAAAGATCAGGGTAAGAAGGATGAGCATGCCGAGTAAAATGGAGAAAGTTTTACTGATCTTTTCTCCTCGGGTAGGCTTTTCTTTCTTAAGCGCTCCTTGCTTTAACTCTTCCATGCGTCCTTCGACATCCTTGTAAAATAAATCTTTTTTAGTCATGCCCATCCCCTATTATCCTTTCCATCCTCTCTTGGTAAGTAGCCAAGTCCACATAGTTGGCATGGCGGCCTTGATGTCCAAGGGATTGGCCCATCTTGTCAAGACTGCTGAGAGCTTCTTGAATCTTCGCAATCATGTCTCCAACAGCCTGGACATCAAAGAGGTGTTCTGGAGCTGTGTAAGGTCTGTTATGAGCTGTTTGGTCAAAGGCTAGGATGAGCATATTGTGCTCGAAGGCTTGACGGACAGCATCCAAAAGCTCGTTTCCGTAATTGATGTCTAGATAGAGATCCGACAGCTGGTAGAGTTCTCGAATCTTTTGCGGACTAGCGTTTTGATAGAGAACGACATTGGGATAAGAAAGCAAGGTCAGCAACTTGGACGACATCTCAGTCACTGCCGCGATTCGGAAGGTCACCATTGGCAAGGACTCAATCAGGGTTTCGATATGCTCGATCTGATCTGAGTTGGTAACAATCAAGGCATCTGCTCGAACGAAGTTTTCTCTTTTGAACTGATAATGATAACCTAGATGGGCAAACTTGTCATGATAGGCTGGATTGGCCAAGGCCAAGGCCTGTTCATAGGTAGCCTTGTCTGGTATGAGGATCTGCTTAGCTCTCAGCCCCTCTTGCTCCAGTAGCAACTGCATATTTCCAGGAAGACAATCATCTAGCGGTTCTTGCCAGACTAAAATATCCCGTCCAGTCTTATCTGGATAATGGTATGAGACCAAGAAAGAGGTGGCTAGAGTATTAAAGAGAAGGTGGCGAGTGTCGATTCCCAAGTCTTGCAAAAAGAAAATCGTGAATTCTACTCGATTTTTAAAATGGCGCAGGGCTTGTCCGGGCAAGGTTAGGAGGATATCGCCTGTCACATGGTTTTCTAGGACAATTTCCTGTCCCTTTGCATCCTGGTACTTTGTTAGGATAGCCTGCCCATCTGCACTATAGGTGGTCTTGGCAAAGCAGGCTCCGTATCGGTTATAGTGGTCTGCTTGGTAGATGCGACCGGATAGGTCCTTCCAGTCGACTTGCTTTACCAAACGGGCCTGAGGAGCCTCCACATAGTGAATCACGCCCCTCTCCCGAGAATCCTCTAAGATATGCGCCGACTGGTTATTTCCCGCAATCTCCCAAAACTCAGGTACGGCTACTTGATTGAAATAAAGAGCTTTTCCCGACTCGTAACCTAGATAGTAGGTAAAGGGAGAAAGAATCCCATCTGGGAGAAAGCCATCTGGCTCGATCACAACCGTGACATGAGACAGACCAGCAGTTTCTAGACTTTCGTGCAAATCTCGACTTTCCTGGCCATATCGATCAAATAGTTGAATCATGCAGGACCTCCTCTATCGTTTTCTCCCACTTGTCCCTTACCTTATCTGTTAAAAATCCTCTAGCTAGCTCATAAGATGCTGTCCGCATAGCTGGCAAATGATTTTCCTGATAGAGCTGGCAGATCTTTTCTGCAAAGGCCCTTTTAATCGCCGTTTCAACATGGTCATCCGAACTTAGAATCAAGTAGCCATTTTGACCGTCCTGGATAAAGGTCTGGTTTCCATAAGGCACATCAAAACCAATCAGGGGCAAGCCTGAACCAACTGCCTCCATCAAGGTCAGACCAAAGCCTTCACTGGTTGAGGCTGTCAGATAGACCTCATACTGGGGATAGATCTGAGCCAGGTCTGCATGCCCCTTGAGCTGGATATAGTTCTCCGCTTGGTGAGCCGTGATGATTTCCCTTAAAAGGGACTCCTCACCTCCACTGCCATAAATGTCAAAGGTGAGCTCAGGGAGGACTTGATGCGCTTGGATAACCGCCTTGACGAGCCAGTCGATGTGTTTTTCCTTGGCCAAACGCGAAGCGGTAATGAGAGAAAAGGGCTTTCGTTCCCTAGCAGGCTTCGTCAACTGATCAATGCTCCCAACTGGAATCGTGACGATTCGTGGACGATGCTGACTGTACTGGGCAAATTGACCTTCGAGAATCTCCTTCTGCCGATCCGTGGAAACGATAAAGCAATCGACCTTGTCCGCATTTGTAAATTGATACTCATAGTAGTTATTCCAAAGGAGATAGTCTTCGTTGCTAGCATTTTCACTATAGTGCTCTGCGTGAACGACAACTGCTAGATGGGCCTTTTGTGCTTCTTCAAAAACAGCCTGACCAATCCCTGTTTCCCTGTCCAAGATGACCAAATCAGACTTGCTCAAGTTCAAACTTTGCATAAAATAGCGCATAAGGGCTGGCTTTCCGTACAGAATCCGGTCCTTAAATCTATAGACCTCTTCCTGACCTTCAGTCAGCAAGATATCGTAAGCGGTGCTGCCGTCTTCATTGAAAAAGCTTCGTTGATAGAATCTAGCCACTTGGTCTTTAGGCGCGAAATATTCTGTACAGTAGCGTGTGTAGGAGAAATAATCCTTGCGAATCAAGTTCCCCCCAAACACATACTCTGCATGTTGTACTAGATTCTTAGCCGAGTCTACCAAGTAGCAGGTCACAAACTTGTCCTCGTCTGAAAAGTAGACGCGCAAGACCTTGCCATCCTGCTCCCTATGACTCTCTAGGCCACCAAAAGAGGCCAAGACCTCATCAACTGTAACACTGGTCGGTGCTAGCTTGATATCTGTAAAATGATTGTAAAGCCAGATTACCTGATCATCCGCAAAGCCGATATTGGCCGTTAAGTGCTGGATATTGTCTGCTAAAATCAAGTCGGTAAAGATAAACTTAGATGCTAGGTCTAAACTTCTAAAAATCCCTGCTCGGTAGGCCTGGGCATACTCGACACCACTGCTCGCCCAACCTATTCCTAGATTTATATTGTAAATTGTCATATGATCCTCTTTTTATGGAAAATGGGTGAGAATCTCACCTTTGGGCGTTACTTCCACAATCCCCATGAGAAGATTGCGTACCATATCTGTACGGATTTGTTGCTTCATGATTTCAAAGCCTGCATAGGCCTCCTGATAGTACTCCACGATAGGGTTCTTTTGAGAAGCAGACTGACTTCCGATTGCTAGACTGAGCTGTTGGAGATAGTCGACTTGCTCAACCCAGTTGTCATCAATCGCCTTGAGCATGGATATTCTCAGAAAGGAGTCATAGAGCTGGTGAGGTTGGAGGACTTCTTTTTTAGCTGCGATTTCCTTGGCTATTATTTTCTCTAGTAACTCCCGAATCTGATCTGCATCAGCTAAATCCAGATCAGCCGGTAATTCTCTCATCCCAAAGCTAATATTTGTTACGATGAAGTGAAAGAGCTCTTGGGGACTGCTATAGGTTTTTTCTGAGATTTGTTTGGTATAGTCTGCCAGTATGTCCTCAAGGATATGCTCTAAATCACGGCTTCCATCCAGCAAACGATCTCTTTCTTTGTAGACCATCTGACGCTGGATATTGACGCTTTCCGCATACTCTAAGGTTTGTCTGCGTGCAGAGCGACTGGCACTATCACTAGCCTCTTGGGCTTTTCTGACGAGATTGCGGTACTTGCGAGCCTTGAGTAGAATAGGTTTGCTGATATCTTCCACTTGGTAGTCTTGATACAGGTCGTGAACCCAAGACGGTCCGAACTTTTTGATCACATCATCTTCAAGCGACACGAAAAATTGAGACATGCCTGGATCGCCCTGGCGGCCGGAACGACCTCTGATTTGCAGGTCAATCCGTCGGCTCTCCATTCGCTCGGTACCGATCACAATCAAACCGCCCAATTCTGCGACTCCTGGACCGAGTTTGATATCTGTCCCGCGACCTGCCATAGAAGTCGCAACGGTCACTGCCCCCATCTGTCCAGACTCTGCGATGATCTGGGCTTCACGCGCCGCATGATTGGCATTGAGGACATTGTGGGAAATCCCCTCTCGCAAGAGCAAGGACGAGTAAAGTTGGGACATTTCAACAGATCCGACAAAGATCAGGAGTGGATTGCCTTTGGCGTGGTAGGTCTTGATAGCTTCGAGAGAGGCATACACTTTCTCAGGGAGGGTCACATAGAGATTGTCCGGATAGTCCATTCGCCTAAGTGGGCGATTGGTCGGGATGCGAATGACGGCCATGTTGTAGGTTTCGAAAAATTCTTTTTCTGCTACCTTTCCCGTTCCTGTCATACCTGAGATTTTGCGAAACATTTTAAAGAGACTCTGGTAGGTGATTGAAGCCATGGCTCTGGTCTCAGGAGAGAGCTTCACATGTTCCTTGGCTTCGATGGCTTGGTGGAGACCGCCTTGAAGT
The DNA here is from genome assembly GCF_000526075.1 of Streptococcus sp. SR1. Lineage (NCBI taxonomy): Bacteria > Bacillati > Bacillota > Bacilli > Lactobacillales > Streptococcaceae > Streptococcus > Streptococcus sp. SR1. The sequence goes on along the minus strand of NZ_JATR01000002.1, from coordinate 10,014 downwards.
TTGGTCATTTCCATCAGGCGACCTGTTCCCTTGTCTAACAAGACCATCTCTTGCCCTCGAACCAGGTAATCCTTGTCCTTGGTAAAGAGCGTATGAGCTCTGAGCGCATAGACTAGATGTCGAACATAACTGGAGTACTCTTCCTTATAAAGATGATCGATTCCTAGGAATCCTTCAACCGTCTGGGCCCCCTTTCGGATCAACCAAACCTGCTCTTTTTCTTCCTTGTAGATGTAGTCTTCTCCTTCAACCAAGGTCGTCACTAGGGTATCAATCATCCCATAATAGTTAGACTGGACACGGGGAGAGCCTGCGATAATCAAGGGAGTTTGGGCACTATCGAGTAGAATGTCATCGATTTCATCAATGATGACATAGTTAAAGGGAGGCAGGAACTTTCCTTCACTAGTGGAGGAAAGATTGTCATTGAGATAGTCAAATCCCAGTACACTATTGGTCGTGTAGACGATGTCCGAGGTGTAGATCTTTCTTTTCTCTTCGGCAGTCAAGTCCTCTTTTGGATCCTCTGAAAAGGGCAGACCGACAGTTAGACCTAAAAATTGGTAGACCGGACCCATTTCACTTGCATCCCGTCTAGCCAGATAGTCATTGGTCGTGACCAGCATGCTGCCTTTTCCCGTTAGGGCATTGAGGTAGAGGGGCATGGTTGCAGTCAAGGTCTTGCCTTCACCCGTATTCATCTCAGCCACATTTCCTTGGTGGATCACAATGGCTCCCATGACTTGCACATCATAGGGAAAGAGACCCAAGACCCTTTTATCGGCCTCACGGACAAGGGCATAGGCTTCTACCAATAGCTCATCCACGGTTTCTCCCTGGGCAAGGCGCTGGCGAAACTCTTCTGTCTTTGCAGCCATTTCCTCATCACTGAGGGCAGCCATCTCTTCTTTGAGGTCGTTGATTTGGCTTAAAAGTTTCTTGACCTTTCTCAGTTGTCTTTCTTGATACAAACGATTAAACACCAGCATCCTCCTCAATAGAAAACGAAACAAAGTCAAGATCCTCAAAACCTGCGCTAATCAAGGAAAGGCGGTAGGTGTAGGCCGCTTCAGGATAGGTGAAGCTAAAAGAAAATTGTCTTTCAATCTTCTCCTCGATGATTTCCTCATAACGGTTTAAAAAAGTCAGTTTGAGATAGAGGCCATTGGCCGGTTGAACCTGCATCTTCATAGATAGACGGTAGGTGTGATTTTTCTTAAGAAGAGGGAGGCTAGGCTGACTTCTAGTAGCCTGGTAGTTGACACTGGAAAACCAGGTTTTAAGGGTTTCACCTGAAGCCAGCAAAGGATTTTTCAGTGTAACATGACCATCTGCATGATAGGTGATCTGGCTACCGTAAAGATAAGTGGCTCCCATCTCGCCCCACCTAATATCCTCTCTCTTGATGATAATCATGTCTCACCTCTTCCGTATTCTTCTAGTATCATCTTGTAAAAATGAATAAACCAGGCAACGTTTGTCCCTGTGTCATCATTGTGTCGACCTGCTGTCCCTTTCGACAAGATCTTGGCACCTGTCTGGCAAAGAGTCTCCACTAGTTGGTCATAGGCAGCACTATCCATATCCTCGTCCTTCATGTAAGAAAGACCGAAGGTCGTCTGGGAAAAATCAGCTTTTTCAAATCGAGTCCAAAAACGTTGATCCAAGTCCTTCATGTCTTTCTGGCTCACTCCTCCTGTCTGAAGGTGCAAGACATCAAAGCTAGTTGGAAAGACTCCTGGCGCCTCTAGGCGCCCCCTCTGTGCAATGGTTCCTAGATTGGTCAAGGGTTTTCCGACTACGATTCCCTTGGGTTCAAAGTAGGAACCATAATAGAGGGCTGGGAAGGTTCCCATTGACAGGCCAGATAGGATCAAGTCACTTCTATCCAAGCCTAGGTAGTCTAGATAGTGTTGAATCGTTGCTTGTATGCTGTCTTCTAACTCCTCAGTTCCTAGGTAAAAGGCTCCTCCTTCTAATCGAGGGTCCGAAAAGAGGAGAAAGGGGCATCTGAGATTCTTCATCATCCAGTAACCCTCAAAACCTTCTGCGGGACGGTAACCTGAGAAATAAACTGCTAGAGGTGGCTTGAAATCCCCTGGGTGAAAGAAATAGTTGATTTCCTCACGTTTTTTGTCATGCAGGATATTGCCTCCGATAACAAATTTCCCAAACTGTTTCCGGCTCCAGCGTTGGTGGAGATTGCCGATGTTGACCTTTCCCTGACCACGCGCTTCAAGAGAAACGCTCAGATAAGCATCATAGTCTTGCTCCACTATGATTGCTGAGGCAAAGTCTGCTTCCTCAAGGAGAATGTCCTGTCTAATCTCTGAAATGGATCCTGCTGGGATCTTTCGCAAACGCAGGCGCAATTCCACGGGTCCAGTTTTTTCATATTCTAGCCAGAGTTCGATTGGCGAATGGGCTTGGACGGTCTGATTGTAGGCCCAAGAGACTATCTGGGTATAGGTCTTGCCAAAGTCTCCTTCCAGCTCCAGATACTCAAATCCTTGATAGGAGACAGATCCTTGGAATCTCGGGTGAATTCGTATCGTAGCTGGACTCAGCTTGTCTCCATAACCACCTTCAAAGAGGGAGGTGGAGAGGTCTCGAACAAAGCCCTGTTGGTCTGACAGGTCCATCGCTTGCATGCAGTGCTGTTTGATGAGGTTTTGAAGACTTTCATCCTGACTTGCAAACTGTTCTGGATAGAAAACCGTATAGGGTTCCAAGCTAGATGCAAAAGGCAACAAATCTACTAGGTAAGCCCCATCCGTGAGAATGACAGCATGAAAGTGATCTAGGTCATTCTCATCCATGATTTTCTGGATGGCAGACGGTGTGTTGGGAGGAACATGATACCAGTCTAGTTGGGCTGGTAGGGCAAGTGCATCTCGCCAATCCTCTGGACCGATTTGCAAGATTTTATACTTCTTTTCCATGAGTCACCTCCTCCAACCACTTCTCTAGTTTGATTAGGAATTGCTCCCCAGTGTGTTCCTTTATCTTTTCAATGGAATGGATTAAAGCATCATTCCACACCTGCAGACTATCGAGATAGTAATGGGCCGCTTGAGCAAAATCAGCTATATTTTCCAACAGATAGCCATTCTTCTGATGGCTGACATACTCTGTTTTGACCCTGTTGATTTGAGGGATACCAGCACTAATCCCCGCTATCTGAGTATAGAGAAGAGGCTGACAGTTCAAATCGACAATCAAACGAACAAATTCCAGCTGCTTGATTAACTCCGATTCATCCTTCATATTGACAAATGAATAGCGCATGGCCTGGTGGCGATTGTCCTCAAGCGGATTTTCAGCTCCTTGGTAATCAACTTCCTTCTCTAGCTCCTGACTTTGAAACTGGTCTGCAATCATCTCTGCAACTCGTGTTTCCAGCTGCTTCATTTCTTCTTGATTAGCAGCAAAGGCTCCAAAAACCAGCTCCGTATCCTTGTTTTCAGAAAGGAAATGCAAGACCTGATAGAGCGCTTGGTCCTCTATCCCCTGCTCAAAGTCCAGTTGATAGTAGAGGAGCGACTCCTTCCGAGTCTGACTCTTTCCCAGCTCCAAGCGGGTATCAAAAGGTGATAAATGACGAAATTTCGTTGCTTGATTTGGAAAGGCAGACTGAGCCAAGTGCAAGGTGTCCTCTCTGTCGACCAGAACAAGGTCCACCTTATCCAGCAGACTTGCCAGTTGGGGTAATTGCTCTTGAGGATTTCGTCCGATAAAAAGGCTGAGAACCTTGGTGCTTTGACGAGGCAATCGTTCTAAAAGGAAGGTATTATGCTGGTCACAAGCAGGCAGAAAATAGGTCGCTTCTTCCTCAGGGAGTTGAGCTATTTTCTTCTCAAAAAACTCAGCAATCAATTCTCCCATATCTTGGTAAGACTCTTTTTGGAAGCGAAAAGCAAAGATAGGATTGACCACGATACGGCCCCCATCTTGCAAGTGCTCTCTAAACTGCCACAGTCCCTTGGGATTGAGGTAGTCTTGGTAGAGAGCCTGACCCTCTTCGTAGTAAATCACACTAGAAACCAGCCCCCGATCATCCATCAGGTAGTTGGCAGACAAAAGCCCATCTTCCTTGAAATACTGAATCGTACTGATAAAACCTTCTATCCCATGCTCTACCTGGGCATAGGGCTTGCCATCCTTCAGCACCAGAATAGTAAAGGGACTGTAAACAAAGTCGCAATCCTCATCCCACTCAATATCTCTGAGCTGCAAGACCTGCGGTCGAATCTCATGAAAATCCTGCAATTCATCAAATAAGGAATAAACCTGTGCTTCTAAAATGCCTTGGCGATGGAGAAAATAGCGCAGATGAGGCTGATAGGACATGAGGAGGACCTGTGCAGGAATCCCTTGGCGTTGCATCAGACGAATCTGATTGAAGGTGTCATCAAATTCTAGCTTAAAATGAGAAAAATACCAAGGTGTCAAATCGGCATGCCAGGGACGCTCCTTGCCATACCAAGCTGGGATAAAGTAATACATCAAAACCTCCTAGAATAGTGGCTGATACCTTTCATTTAGTCTGAGCGCCTGCAATTCATCATGAATCGTAAAAATCATACCACTCAAAATTAAAAAGAGTCCAGGAATCATGCTGACTTTTAACAGACTCTCATCCTTCAAGACAAACAAGATCGGAAGTCCAGCCAAGGTAACGTTAAAGACTGCACCTATCAGAGCAAATCGTAGAACCAAGCGGTTGATAAAGCGACTAGTATCCTCACCGGGATAGACTCCGTAGATGTAATCTCCTGATTGCTTCATCCGATCTGCGATCTGTTGACCACTCACATTAACAAAGGCAAAGGCAATGCTAAAGACAAAGAGGATAAGGATATAAGCATAGATCCACAAGGGTTTCCCCATCGCATACTGCTCCAGTATGGCAGGGTAGAGAGGATTACCCTTATCCAGATGTTGAAGCAAGAGCAAGAGATAAGAAGGCAAGCCCATGAGACTCATCACATACATATAAGGCATGCCACCTGCAGGATTGAGCATGATTTCCAGATAGGAATAGCGTTTAAAGCGAGAATGAAGCCCGATTTTATTGATAGGGATGCGGTATCGCGCTCGGTAAAAGAGAACGACTAGATAGGTAAAGAGGACACCAAGCACTACCAATAGGAAAAGCAGCCAAGGAGAGATCTTATGAACTTGGACCGATTGGAGGATGTCCTGAGGGAGTGAAGCCACCATACTTGCCAATAAAATGACGACAGGGCCTCCAACTCCGATAGACGCATTGATGTCCGACAGCCAAACTAAGAAGAAGGTCCCCGCAACCAAAAGGCTGGTATTGAGGAGAAAGACCAAGAAGGGATTGTAGGGAGCTTGGACAGGGAGGTTTGTAGTCAAGGCCAAGGCCTGAATCAAGGCAATCCCTAACGTCAAGTACATTTTCCGTCTATCCTGAACTTCCGAAGAAACCGAGTTTAAGCCCAGCTTCTTTGAAAAGGAAAACATCTGCCACAAGATCATAGCTGACATCCAAGGTGAAAGCCCGATGGAAAAGAGAGAGAGACTGCGAAGATTTCCACCAGTCAGAGCTACTGAAAAGTCCAGATAGGCTACGCTTCCCCCGAGAAAATCCCGACTATTGAGATCAACAAAAGGAAGAGCCAGACGACTCCCGAGCACATAAATAAAGAGCAAAAACAGGGTGTGCATCCCTTTTTTTACTGCTATCGATGAACGAAATTCTTTCACTGGCTCCTCCTTTTCTTTTTATCTTTCTGTCCTGTCACACGGGGCCAATCCAGCCTTTTTATCTTAGCACATTCAAATCTCTATCTCAGTTTTCGTGAGTTTTTCGTCCAGATAAGCTGTCAGAGCTGCTACCATTTCTTCTGGCCTTTCTGCTGAGAAAATACCTGCATAGGCACTTTCAGGTAGTTCCCGCGACTGGGTATTGTCAAAAGTCAAGATTGGTTTCTCAAAGCGTGAAATATAGTCATAAACAACACTCAGCTTGTCATCGTGGTTAATATCGAGGTAGACATCTGTCTGCTGGATCAGTTTCTCGACCAAGAGGGGGAAGGTGTTGGGATAGAGGGTCACATTTTCAAAACGTGACAAGAGCATGAGTTCCGGTGCCATCGTCGTATAGGCTGCAATGTAGAAATGCACATCTGGCAAGGCTTGAACCAGATAGTCGATTTTCTCAAGATTCCAGGAATTGGTCAAATTAACACAAGTCATAACTGGCTGATAGACTGTGACTGGGTAGTCAATTCCGGCCTGACGCCATTTTTCAGTAATGGCAGACCACTCCATCAGATGATAGAGCCACCAAACCTCACGCAAACGCCCGACCGAATGAGTATTCCAAGGTTTGTCCTGAGAGAGGAAATGCAAGATGGCTGGCAGGGGCTCTAGGGGAATCTGGAAGATGAACTCATGCCCATGTGAGGCAGCCCCACTGTCAAAACCAATCTGGAAATTATAGTTCTGATCCAGAGGAGCATAGCTGTCATGAAAGAGCATATTGAGTATGGACTGGTCTCCTTCACTCACATTTTGGTGTTCCCGCTCCGTCAACTCAACTAACTCTTGTCTCACAGCTTCTGCCCGCCATTTTTTGTTATTGATCAAGAGTACACCTGCATTAAAGCCAACCCCAACTCCAAAACAAGATGGTGCTGCAGCCAGGTAGTTTTCTCCTAAGTCCATTTCAAAGAGAGCCGTCAGATCAGCCGTTACTACCAAATCACTGTCCAAGTAAAGTACCTTGTCCTCTTCGACAAAATCAGGGATAAAGTAACGGGCAAAGGTCATGTGATTGATATGGGGCAATTTGTTGCTCCAGTTCATCTGAAACTGGGCGCCAAGCATCTTGACATCCACCAACTCACCGCCCATCTGCTCTACTATCGGTCTGAGAGCACGGAACCACTCCTGGGGAATATCCTGATTAAAGATATAGACCTTGACATGGCTATTATGATAGCAGAGAGACTTGAGCGCTGTTTCAATCTGGCGGATATAGGCATAATCTCCTGCGAGAACAATTGTTTTTTTCATTTAGTTTCCTTCAGTTTACAACGACTGCTTCTGTGATTCCAAAAGCGTACGGATAGACTCGATCATTTGACCTACGGCTGCTGGTGAGTAGACATGACTGTAGCCACTCGAGTCATGACTAGTGGTCTCAAAAGCAAATATAGGGATTTCTCTTTGCTGTACCTCTTGGATAATGTTTGCAATTTCATCCTCATGATTGATGTCCAAGTAAAAGTCAATCTTTTCCAAGACCTTTTTGACATTCATGGGATTAAAGTAAGGATAGAGGCGTACATTCAGATGTGATTGTAAGTTCATGATTTCCGGCGCAAAATTGGTATGAGCTAGGATAGAGAACTCTACATCGGGCAATTCTTGGATCAGGTGTTCGATTTGCTCTATGTGACACGTATTGGTAAAAATAGCGGTCGCATACTGGGGAGCTTGAACTAAAGATGCCAATCCTTTATGGAAATCACATTTTTTCATGACAATATCAGACCACTCTAGTCCGTAGTAAAACCACCAGTCCTCCCTGAAACGGTTGAGGTTGATTTGATACCAAGGCTTGTCCCCGGTATAATGGATAATCTGGGCTGTCTTCTCAGTAGCAAGAGAATCCGTATACCAAGAATCCATCTGGTAATTTCGAGCCACTGTATCCATACCAACCATAAAATTATAGGTAGCTAGCAGCGATTTCCAACGACTTTCAAAGAGGTGATTTAACACGCCCTGATCACCAAAAACTTGGTCATGCAGTTGGTCTGTCAGGCTCAACAAGTGCTCCGTCACCTTTTCTTGACGCCAGAGAGCCACATTAATCAGTAAGACACCTGCATTAAAAGTGCTAGGAACTAAGGCATCTGCGACAGCAGCTACTGGCCAGTCCGCCATATCTTCTAAAAAGAGTTGATCCAGGTTTGATCTAACGATGATATCCGAATCCAAGTACAAGGCTAGGTCTTCGCTGACATACTGAGGAATAAAATAACGAAAGAAAGTTGCATAACTTAAGTGAGCTAGTGGTAAACTATACTCTTTCAAACCTTGATGACTAATCTTGACATTGACGATTTTTGAGGCTAGAGGCTCTAGACGTCTCTCCATGAGCTGAAACCATTCAGATGGCAAATCATCATTGAAAACATAAAAAGTCACTGCTCGGTTATGGGCGCAGATTGACTTGATTGTTGTCTCAATCTTGTCCATATAAGCATTATCACCACCGAGTACAATGGCTTTTTGAAGCTCTTTTTTCATTTCGTCCCCTTTTCTCTTCACATTCTTTTGGCTACTTTTCTACTACTATAGTTCTGATTTTTTCGATGATTATCTCACCTTCCTATTATACCTTTTCCCCTAGTTTATTTCAAACTCAAAAGAGGATTTTCCCCTTCTCACATATAGAAAAAACCTTTGAAAAATCAAGTTTTCAAAGGTTTTCCATTTTACTATTTATTCATTGATTTTTATATCTTATCAATGACTTTCTTGATCGTCATTCTGATCCTTCTTGGCAAGAAGACCGATACCTGTCACAGCTGCCAATGCTCCCAACAAAGCAGATGCTACCGAAGTCGACGCTCCTGTATTTGGCAAGACTTGTTTCGGCTTGCTTGAAGCGGATTGACCTTGGCTTGCAATGTTTGCCATTGAGAGAGAGGTGCTTGCTGAAGTAGATACCAGAGCACTTGCTGACGCAGATCTACTAATAGAATCTGAAGTCGAGAGACTAGCGCTAATCGACGTAGACTCGCTCACTGACACACTTGCTGAAACCGAAGTACTTGCTAGAGTCGATTCACTGGCTAACATGCTAGCTGAGAGTGATGCGCTCGTTGAAGTAGATTCGCTCAATGAAGTACTTGTTGAGATCGAAGCACTTTCCAACGCCAACTCGTCCGCTAGCATACTTGCAGAAGTTGAAGTACTTGTTGAAGAGGATTCGCTTGTGCTCACTGACACAGATTGACTCGAACTTACTGAGGCTGATTGGCTCGAGCTTACTGATGCAGATTCACTCGCGCTCGCTGAGGCTGACTCACTTGCGCTGGCTGAAGCGGATTCGCTTGCGCTGACTGAGGCTGATTGGCTTGAGCTTACAGACGCCGATTGGCTAGCACTAACCGATACAGATTGGCTTGAGCTTACTGAGGCCGATTCGCTTGAACTTACTGAAGCTGACTGGCTCGCGCTCAATGACGCTGACTGACTCGCGCTCGCTGAGGCTGACTCACTTGCACTCGCTGAAGCTGACTGACTTGAGCTAACTGATGCCGATTCGCTGGAGCTTACTGAGGCTGATTGACTGGCACTCAATGAAGCGGATTCGCTGGAGCTTGCAGACGCTGACTGACTCGAACTTGCCGATGCAGATTGGCTCGAACTTGCTGAAGCAGATTCACTTGAGCTGACTGATGCCGATTCGCTTGCGCTCACTGAAGCAGATTGGCTGGCACTAGCTGAGGCGGATTCGCTGGAGCTTACGGACGCTGACTGACTTGCACTTACTGAAGCGGACTCACTTGCGCTCACTGACGCTGACTGACTAGCACTTACTGATACTGACTCACTTGCGCTCACTGATGCGGATTGACTGGCACTAGCTGAAGCAGATTGGCTTGAGCTCACCGATACAGATTGGCTCGCACTCGCTGAGGCCGATTGACTGGCACTTACTGATGCTGATTGACTTGTACTTACCGATGCTGACTGACTAGCGCTGGCTGAGGCTGACTGACTCGAACTTACCGATGCAGACTGGCTCGCACTTGCTGATGCTGACTCACTTGCGCTTACTGAGGCTGACTGACTCGAGCTGGCTGACGCAGATTCACTTGCGCTCACTGAAGCGGATTGGCTCGCGCTTGCTGAGGCAGATTCGCTTGAGCTGACTGAGGCTGACTGGCTAGCGCTGGCTGACGCTGACTGACTTGCGCTCACTGATGCTGATTGACTTGACTTACTGAAGCTGATTGCTGCAGC
>NZ_JATR01000001.1:0-31812 GCF_000526075.1 Streptococcus sp. SR1 | reverse complement strand
TTTAGCTCCGGTGGTGTTGGCTCATTTTCGTAGCTTGGTGCTACTGGAGCTGGTTCCAATGGTTTCTCCGTCTCATATTTTGGCTCTTCTGGTTTTGATGGCTCTGGTTGATCCGGAGTCTTAACTGGTGGAGTTGGCTCATTTTCATATGTCGGTGCTACCGGTGCTGGCTCCAATGGTTTCTCTGTCTCATACATTGGTTGAGTTGGAGCTGTTGGTGCAACAGGTTTCGTCGGAACCCCAATTGCATTAATATTTGAATTGAAAGCAAACCAAATATTTCCACTTTTAGAAGAAGCCATATTAAAGCTAATCTCCGATTGAGTTATTTCACCGACAATAGCTCCGTACCAATTATTTGGACTAGAGGTTGTATCCCATTCCGATGTATTCCAACGAGCGCCTAGCGATTTTTCTGCATTTGATGAATCTGCATAAGCAGAGTTATTTTCATGAATCTTGATAGATGAACCAGAAATTGGAATATATCGACCGTTAAAGTTTCTAACACTTTCAATTGCATCTTTATCAATTGCCCCACTACCGTTACCTCTATTTAGAGATGAAAAATTAACTAATCCTCCTGTGAGATTCATAAGTTGACCTTCTTCATCATAAAACTTGACTTTTACATTAATGTTTGTAGAAGTAAAATAATCATTATACCATGCTGTCACAGTTGGATCACTCGAGGCAAACATAGTCATTTTGGTTCCATCGTTAAAACCTGTTTCTTTTAATGTGTAAGTGTAAACTACTTTTGAAATTTTCTTACCATTAAAACTTGAATTTTTTAGACCAGTATAGGTAACATCGACTGGTTTATCCTTTTCTAATACAAGCTTTGCATAAGTGTTATTCGAATTGATTGCATTGAAATATGAATATGCTGTAGATTTTGTCCTATCAGGATTTGTTGGCGAAATCCCCCATGATTTTACCAAAGCATCCAATTCCTGCTGCCCATATTGATGTACAGATGGATCAATTGTTCGTATTGCATTTGGTTCTGATTTAAAGTTCAACGATTGTGATCTTGGTTCTGAAAGATAACCATCTTGTTTCTTTTTACTCTCCGCTTCTGCGAGTGCTGCAGTATAAGCTGCGAACTCTTTCTTATATTTGGCAAGATCAGCTTCATATTTTGCTAATTTAGCTTCATAATCTGTTTTAGCCACGGCATTCCGTTGCTTGATTTCTTCATTCTCAGCTTTAAGCGCTGCATTTTTTGCCTTGTTGTCTTCAACAGCCTTTTCATAGGCTGCTTTTGCATCGGCATTTGCTTTTTGAACGCGAGCTAGTTCTGTCTGATAAGCTGCTAGCTTAGTTTGGTAGTCTGTTTCGTTGGTAGCATTTGCTTGCTTAACTGCCACCAAATCTGCTTCGTATTTCTTCATCGCTGCGTCATAAGTCGATTTTGCAGTGGCGTTACGCTGCTTAATAGCTTCATTTTCAGCTTGGATAGCATTGTTCTTAGCAGTGTTTTCTTCAACAGCCTTTTCATAGGCTGCTTTTGCATCAGCATTTGCTTTCTGAACGCGAGCTAGTTCTGTCTGGTAAGCTGCTAATTTAGCTTGATAATCAGCATCATTATCTTCTTTAGCTTTCTTAATAGCTGCAAGATCTGCTTCATACTGCTTCATCGCCGCGTCATAGTTCGCTTTTGCAGTTTCATTACGTTGTTTAATGGCTTCATTTTCAGCTTGAAGCGCTTCGTTTTTCTCAGTATTTTCTTTTACTGCTTTTTCATAAGCCTCTTTAGCTTCAGCATTAGCTTTTTGTACTCGAGCTAATTCTGTCTGGTAAGCTGAAAGTTTATTTTGATAATCCTGTTGACTATCTTCATTTGCTTTTTTGACAGTTGCTAAATCTTTTTGATATTGTGCTAGCTTAGCCTCATATTCTGCTTTAGCTGTTGCATTGGCAGTATTGATTTTTTCAACTTCTTCTTGATGACTTTTTAGATCTTTTTGATACTTGTCATCCGCTGCTTTGTTTTCAGCATTGATTTTATCTGTTTCAGCCTGATGAGTTGCTGCTGCTTTTTTATATGCTTCAGTAGATGTCTTTATTTCTTCAGCCTGTTTAGCATAATCACTTTTGATTTCATCTTGTTTTTGTGCATTCTCTGTAGCAGTTGTGGCTGTTCCTTTGTCTTTTGTTTCATCTTGAACTACCTTAACTCCTGCAGTTTTTGCATCAGCAACGGCTTTATCCAAATCAGCTGATGATACTTCTACTGGTAAAGCTGAGTCTTTAGAACCAGCCTTAGCTTGGCTTTCTTTGGCGGCTTGGCTCATATCTCCTTGAGCTTCAGCTAGATTTGTAGCTGGGTTTCCTGTAGTAGCCACCTCAACTGTACTTGTACTAGTTGTCTCTGTAACTTCATCAGCAAATACTGCTTTGTCTGCAAAAGCAATCAAAGCAGTTCCTAAAACAGCACCACACAAAGTTTTCGCAACTTTACTTTTACGAAATCCATAGACTTCTTTTTTATTTTTCATTATAATCCCTTTCCTTATCTAAATTAATCATCTACCATCTATAGTAGCATTTTATGATGCGGGATGCAAACATTTACTCTCCCCCTTCATTTATCGATAAATCTAACATATTTATAAATGAAATTAAAAAGAAGATGGTTAAACCATCTTCTTTTAGTTAAACTATTTATTTTTCAGTCAAGGCTGCAAGTCCTGGAAGAACTTTACCCTCGAGGAGTTCCATTGATGCTCCACCACCAGTAGAGATCCATGAGAACTTGTCTGCACGACCAAGGTTGATAGCTGCGGCAGCTGAGTCACCACCACCGATGATTGATTTCACACCTGGTTGTTTCACGATAGCGTCCATGACACCGATTGTACCAGCTTGGAAGTCTGGGTTTTCAAATACACCCATTGGTCCGTTCCATACAACTGTCTTCGCACCAGTCAATTCTTGATCGAATTTAGCGATAGATTTTGGACCGATATCCAAACCAAGGAATCCAGGATCAACTGCTTCACCTTCAGTGTCTTTCACTTCAGTGTAGTCAGCAAATGCATTTGCTTCTTTTGAATCAACTGGCAAGATCAATTTGCCGTTTGCTTTTTCAAGAAGAGCTTTTGCAACATCCAATTTATCTTCTTCTACAAGTGAGTTACCGATTTCGATACCTTGAGCTTTGTAGAATGTGTAAGTCATCCCACCACCGATAAGAACTTTATCAGCTTTTTCAAGCAAGTTTTCGATAACACCGATCTTGTCTGAAACTTTTGAACCACCAAGGATGGCTACGAATGGGCGTTCTGGAGCTTCAACTGCTTCTTGGATGTAGGCAATTTCGTTTTCAAGAAGGAAACCAGCAACTGCTTTTTCAACGTTTGCTGAGATACCAACGTTAGATGCGTGTGCACGGTGAGCTGTACCGAATGCATCGTTTACGAAGATGCCATCTCCAAGTGATGCCCAGTATTTACCAAGTTCAGGATCGTTTTTAGATTCTTTCTTGCCGTCAACATCTTCGAAACGAGTGTTTTCAACCAAGAGAACTTGTCCATCTTCAAGAGCGTTGATTGCTGCTTCCAATTCAGCACCACGTGTAACACCTGGGATAAATTTAACTTCTTGTCCCAATTTAGCAGCCAAGTCAGCAGCTACAGGAGCAAGTGATTTACCTTCTTTGTCTGCTTCTTCTTTTACACGTCCAAGGTGAGAGAAGAGGATTGCACGTCCACCTTGTTCAAGGATGTACTTGATAGTTGGAAGAGCTGCAGTGATACGGTTGTCATTAGTAATCACGCCATCTTTAACAGGTACGTTGAAGTCAACACGAACGAGAACTTTTTTCCCTTTCAAGTCAACGTCTTTAACAGTCAATTTTGCCATTAGATATGACTCCTTCTTTTTTTATACGTGTTAATTATATCACAAAATCAGCAAAAGAGATAGAAAAACCCTAAACTTTTCTTGTTCTTTCTTATAATTGAAACTAGCATTTTTTAAAATAAAAACTAGAAAAACCTTGTTAAATAACTGATTATTGAAAGAAAGACTAGCTCATTTAATCATTCTTTCACTGATTTCTACTAGTTAAAACAAGGCCTGACTAATCTACAGTCAAGCCTTGTTTTTAATTTTTATGAGAAAATCCAAGATTCGTAAATTCGATTAGTCTTCTCTCTTCTTTCCAGCAAGCAAGCCGTAGCCACTCATTACTCCGAGGAGTCCCAGCGCTACTAGACTAGCATCTCTTGTCGCTCCTGTATTTGGAAGCTCTTTGCTTGCTGCTTCAACTTTTGTCGGTGCTGCTGAAAGAGCTTGATCCCTCGTTTGTGAGACTTGCTCTTCTTTCGTTCCTACTTCAACAATTTCTGGGATTACTTCCTTAACAACCTCAGTTGAATGAAGGGTGCGTTTGCCCTGAGCATCAACTTCTACAAAGCGACGAACTTGGCCTTCAACTCCTGCTTGAACTAGCTGGCGTTGTCCTTTGAGAAGTTCGGAGTTTGGTCGCTCCTGACGTTCGAAGGAAATTGTCCCCTCTTCAATTTCCAGTTTCGGAGTTTCTAGCACTAAATCTTTCACACCTTCAGCTGGTTGGTTGCTCGATAGAACTTTTGTACCAACTTCGGTGATTTCCGGGATTGCTTCCTTAACAACTTCTGTCGAATGAAGGGTGCGTTTGCCCTGACCATCGACTTCTACAAAGCGACGGACTTGACCTTCAACTCCAGCTTGCACAACACGGCGTTGTCCTTTGAGAAGCTCGGCGTTTGGTCGCTCCTGACGTTCAAAGGCTGTTGTTTCAGTTTCAATAACTAGTTCAGGGAGGGCCTCAACCGTTGGGGCCACTTCATTTGGATCCATACTACCAACATGATGGCTTTCTTCTGCAGGAGCTAGTTTCTTATTCAGCTTTTCTTTCATGTCCGCAAAAGCTTGTGGAGTTGGCATCTCTGAAGCCAACAAAGTTTCTGCTTGTTCAATCAACTCAGCTTTAGGATCTTTTTCACGGAGGGATTCGAGCAAGCCTTCCAATTCTTCTCTAGCAGTCTGATAACGTTGATTTCCATCCAAGTTTGTCCCTGCTTGTTTCAACTCATTCAAAGCCCGATTGACTTCTTCTTGGCTAGCATTATGGTTTTCTGCTACAGCTTTGGCTGCATTGAGCTTCTCTACTAGTGCTGCTTGTTTGTCCTCGCTTGAGAAGGTGTAGGCAAGGGTTGACTGACGGCCTTGGGCAGCAGTGATTTCTTGTTTGAGGTACTCATCATTGACTGCAGCCTTTGGAGAAACCAAGACATCAAACTCAGCGGTGTGTCCCTTGTAATGCAAGGTCAAGGTCTGACGACCAGTCTTTTGAGCATCGTAGCCCGTAATTTCAACACCTTGATCTGTGAAGGCATGGCTTTCTTCTGTCTCATCATCATAGAGAACGCCGAAGCGCCCTTCTGCAAGATCCAGTTGCTCTCCTACTAGATAGTCCGTTTTCGGTTTCTGAGTAATGTACAGACCTGCTACTTCTTTCGGCTTCCCTTCATCTTGACCTGTCACTTGTACCTTCAAGGCACCAGTAACTGGAAGTCCAAGGTAACTGACTGTGAGCTTTTGTTCCCCTTTTTGATGAGCGTCGTAGCCAGATACTGTCACACCTGAGTGAGTAAGGTTGATCAGCTCATCGGCTTGTCCCCCTTCGTATTGAACACGGAGGGTTCCGCCTCTGAGGTCAAGTTTTTCTCCCTCTTTATAAACTGTCTTCTTAGGTCCTTTTTCAAGGCTAACTGCAGCAATTTTCCTCTCATCCTGTGGAATCGCTACTGCCAAGGTGTTACTGATTTCTTTGCCAGGTAGTTGGGTACGATAGTAGAGGAGAGTTGGTTGCTTGTCAAAGCCCAATGGTGCTGTTGCCAAGTCGCCTCCAGTTTCAGACTTCAAAGTTGCAATCGGTGTTTGTGAATCTGCCTTGTCGTAAACGGTGATGGTCGCGCCTTCCGGAACATCAGAGAAGCCTAGTTGCACTTGATGGTTTCCAAGTGAACGGGCTGCTACCTTAGCCATTGGAATATTTTGGCTTTCTGTATCCAAGGTTTCGTACATCTTCCAGTTATAGATACGAATGGCCTTCCAAGGTGTTCCGTTATCTGAAGTGATAACTTTAAGGCGCCAGTCTTGAGCAGTGATTGGTTTGTCAAGAGTGATATCCGTAACGTGCGCTTTATTGCCACGGACCTCCTTAGCTAACTTCCATTCACCATCCGCATCTTTATAATAAAGGTCAAAGTCTTTGGTGTTCATCAAACCGTCGTTTACGGATTCTCCACCAGCTCCCGCATGATCCATGACCCATCTAACAACGGTACGTGGCTTGGTCAAGCGAATATCCACACTACCGCTCAACTGAGCTGAAGACCACTTATCTGACAAGCTAGTAATGGTACCGTTCAACATACCTTCAATGCCTTCTCCACCTTCAGTATTTGGGAAAGTGCTACCGATGACCTTTGCACCTGGAACGATATTTTCAGCTAAAGGTCTTGGAAGGGTCGTATCCTGAACTGTCATCCCCCAGTTAAAGGATGCCGTCGCAGCTTCGGAACGAAGGCCATTTTTACCAACTGCAACGACTTTCAGTTCCTGAGTCGTACCAGTCGCATTAGCAGAACGGCTAACTTTTGGCAAGTAGATGGTTGAAGCAGATGATCCTGTCAACAAACGCCAGTTATCTCCATCTTTTTCGTAGACTTCATAGAAATCCGCATCTTGGTTACCCGCAAACTGGACCACTGCTTCAGCTTCTTGGGCATTTTTAAGAGATTGTTTCACCACAGATAGCCCCGTCGGCGCTTGTGGTGCTTGGTGATTGTCCGAAATTGTTAATTGACCTAGGTTAAACTGATAATCTTTTGCAGCTCCTTCATGCTCGAAGAAGAGTTTGACTGCATAGATGGTTTTTCCAGCTAGTGAGCTAAGGTCAAATTCTTCATTCTTCCAGTCATCAGAGAGAGTCAGTTCTTTCCATGCAGCTGCATCCTCAAATTTGTAGTCTGGAGTCGTAGAGAGGGCCATATAAACTTTCGAGCCTCTTCCTCCCTTGTGGGCAACCCGAAGTTTGGTTTTCTCCGTTACTTCTAGTTTGGTAGAATACAAATTCACATCTTGGTCCGTCTTACCAGCTACATCACCTGAGAATTTAAGAGAGTTTCCGCCATTGTAGGCATCTGTAAAGTCATATTCTGCACGGAGTTTTTCACCCGTTGAAGTCTGCCACCAGCGCCATGTTGGCAAGACACCTGAAACCGAACGGTAGTTCCACTCAGAATCCTTAGAAACCTTACCATCTACAAACCATTTTCTACCATGACCTGTATTAAAGGAGGTCGTGAAGGTTCGTCCTACTGCTGGTGTGCGGTCCGCAACCAAATTGGAAATTCCATACCACTCTTTGTCAGCTGGTTTTTGAGCTGTCGGATCTCCTTGGTAACCTGTGAAGAAGATGTCTTCGTTCTTATGGTAGTCTTCACCTGTTTTTCCTAGACTGGTAATCGTATCCGGCGCAAAAAGTCCAAGTGACAAGCGCAACTTGCCATTTTCATCTAAAAGAGCATCCCATTTGACTTTTGTCTTATAAGAACCACCTTGTTGCAATTCTAAGCCTGCAAAGACATCATACTGGCTACGTTCTAGCCATTTGGCCATCTCTACTGAGTAGTCATTCTTTTCCTTGTTCCAGTTGAAATTGGCAAAAAATTGATCTGCAGGGACCTTGTCACCTTCTTTTTGCATAAACTGGTAGTTGTATTCTCCCAGTCCATCTTCGTGGTATCGACCGTATTTGTAGGTCATGGCATCGTACCAAGCATACTTGATTGGGTGGTTGACTTTAGCCGCGTATTCTTTTGTATAGAGCATGAATTGGCGCATTTTTTCACCAAGAGGTGCTACCAATTCACCAGTTGTTTCTTGGTTAATGAAATAGCCATCAAAGCCATAGTACTTAGCAAGATCGACAAGTTTCCGTGCGATAGGGAAGGTGCCATCTGCGTCTTGTTTCAAGGCAGCTGCAAATTTCTCTTGGTCTGCAATGCTATTTGACCAGTTGAAAAAGAGGGTTCCATAAACGGGAACTCCGTTGCGGTGACCGGCATCAATGACATCTGGAGTAGGGACTAGGCCTTCCCAGAAGACCATTGAATCCAAGTATTGCCAGTAATCGAAGGCGTAGGCCTTGAATTCTTCTCCACCTACAGAAGCGTGGTCTTTGGCCTTTGAGTTGGTATTTGCTAGCGCCTGAACCTTGGCTCTTCTGCTTGCTTTTTCATTGACCAACTGCCCTCTATGGCGCTTGGCGAGTTCAACTGAGGAACGGTTAATAGGATCATCCTCACGCGCACCCGGTTCCCATTTCAACAAATCATCCCAAGTATCAAACTTGATTTCTTTTGGCCGGAGACTCTTCTCTTCATTTTTAGGAACGTCTGCTAGACTTGGTTTGTCGGCTTTTTTATCAGCTACTTGAGGCGCCTCCTCTGGCTTGGCTCCTTCTTTGTCAGTTGCTGGAGCTGGCTCCTCAACTTTATCTGTCGGAGCCGGCTTTGCCTCTTCTTTTTCATTGAGCAAATCAGCTATTGCTGGAGAGTTTTCTGAAATTGGTTGCTCAGCTACTTTGTTTTCAGTTTCTTCTAATTGTTTTTCGATGGTTGCAGTGTCTGGACTCGCTGTTTCACTAGCGCTTGTAGCTTGAGCGCTCGTATTAGTAGCTGTTTCAGGGGCAGTGACTTGTTCAGCAAGGGCTGGACTCGCAAATAGAGCTGAACCAATCATCAAGGAACAAGCTCCGATTGACAGCTTGCGAATACTGTAACGGCACCGTTTTTCAAAAAATAGATCTTTCATCTTATCCTCCTAATAAAATAAAAAGTAAGCGCTTTACTTTTTAGATAAACAGTAACTGTTCTCAGTGCACAACACCAGAACAGGATCATCTTCATTTTATCTTATATGAAAGCGTTGTCAATATACTTGACACAAAAACTATAGCTAGGATAATAATCAGTAAAATTTGGACATGATTGAATAAAACCACTCTTGGAAAGTAAATTTACTCCCTATTTTTAAAGCAAGTTGCCTTTTCTTAGGAAAATTTCATCTAAACACTTGTTAGATTTACTTTTATCCTTTAAAATAGAATGGGAGAAATTCCGCGATTATTTTTCGGAGGAAAAAGAAATGTCCATTAATTGGCAGGAAATTTTATTTCACTTTTTAGGTGGT
This sequence comes from Streptococcus sp. SR1, assembly GCF_000526075.1. Classification (NCBI taxonomy): domain Bacteria; kingdom Bacillati; phylum Bacillota; class Bacilli; order Lactobacillales; family Streptococcaceae; genus Streptococcus; species Streptococcus sp. SR1. The sequence continues at coordinate 22,557 of NZ_JATR01000001.1, read as the reverse complement.
CTGGGGCTATTCTTATATAGTATCAAGACCATGGGAGACGGTTTGCAACAAGCTGCTGGAGATCGCCTTCGTTTTTACATTGACAAATATACCAGCAATCCCTTCTTCGGTGTGCTGGTTGGTATCGGTATGACGGCGCTGATTCAATCAAGTTCTGGTGTTACTGTCATTACAGTGGGACTAGTCAGTGCGGGACTTTTGACCTTGCGTCAGGCTATCGGTATTGTCATGGGTGCCAATATTGGAACCACCGTTACATCCTTTATCATCGGTTTTAAGCTAGGAGATTATGCCTTACCTATGCTCTTTATCGGAGCTGTTTGTCTTTTCTTCACCAAGAATCGCTCCATCAATAACATCGGACGGATTATCTTTGGTGTGGGTGGTATCTTCTTCGCCCTCAATCTTATGAGCGGTGCAATGGAGCCCCTAAAAGACCTGCAAGTCTTTAGAGACTACATGGTTGAACTAAGTAAGAGTCCTATTCTAGGTGTCTTTGTCGGAACTGGACTGACCCTACTCATTCAAGCTTCATCCGCAACTATCGGTATCTTACAGAACCTGTACGCAAGTGGTTTGATTGACCTACAAGGTGCCCTACCGGTCTTGTTTGGTGATAATATCGGAACGACCATTACAGCCATCATTGCTTCTCTTGGAGCCAATATCGCTGCCAAACGTGTTGCCGGTGCCCATGTCGTCTTTAACGTGATTGGTACGGTCATCTGTATTGTCTTTCTTGTACCTTTCACTGGCTTGATTCAATGGTTTGAATCTACTCTCAATCTAGCTCCAGAAATGACCATTGCCTTTGCCCACGGAACCTTTAATATTACAAATACCATTATCCAGTTCCCATTCATTGGTGCCTTGGCTTACATTGTGACCAAGCTCATTCCTGGTGAAGATGAGGTTGTCAAATACGAAGCTCTCTACTTGGATGAACAACTCATCAAGCAGGCTCCTTCTATCGCTCTAGGAAATGCCAAAAAAGAACTGCTTCACTTGGGGAACTATGCTGCAAAAGCTTTTGACCTTTCCTACGACTACATCATAAATCTAGATGAAAAACTAGCGGAAAAAGGCCACAAGACTGAAGAAGCCATTAACACAATTGACGAGAAACTGACTCGCTACCTGATTAGTCTTTCTAGCGAATCATTGAGCCAAAAGGAAAGTGAAATCTTAACCAATATCCTCGATTCATCTCGTGATTTGGAACGGATTGGGGACCATGCAGAAGGCTTGCTCAACCTAACCGACTACCTCCAACGTAAGAATGTTCAATTTTCTGATGCTGCTTTAGAGGAATTAGCTGAGATTTATCAAGCAACAACTGCATTCATCAAGGATGCCCTTGATAGTGTGGAAAACAATGATATTGAAAAAGCTCAGAGTCTGATTGAACGCCATAAAGAAATCAACAATATGGAACGCGTTCTCAGAAAGACCCACATCAAACGCCTTAACAAGGGTGAGTGTTCTACACAAGCCGGGGTCAACTTTATCGACATTATTTCCCACTACACTCGTGTGTCTGACCATGCTATGAACCTAGCTGAAAAGGTCATCGCTGAACAAATCTAAGTACCTAAAAGCTATCCTGAATGGGATGGCTTTTTTCGTCTCCTCATTAAGAATTTCTTTTGGAGCATATAAAAAATGCTTTGATTCACAATGGAATCAAAGCATTTTAAAGAGTTCACCAAACATAATAGCAGAAACTGCAGTGCCCCTGTACTTGGCTTCTTCTCTTTTGATAAAACGCGCCAAGTTGATCAACTCAGGTGCTGGGTGTTTGGGATTTATGAGCAATTCACGGGTGACCAGTCCTGAGAGACGGACTGCTAGTAATTGCTCATTTGTAGTTGGTAGTTTTTTAGCAGTCTCTAGGAGAGCAGCAACTAAATCTTCACTCAAGCCCTGACGGGCATGGTTATAGAGATCTTTTATAAGGCTTTCTAGGTTTGGTTCTGCCATCTCCTGACCACCTCCCTTATGTTTAATAATTTTTAATCAAATCAACCGTTGAACGGTCCAATTTTTTCACCAAGGCTTGCAAGAAAGCTTGGGCTTCTAGGAAGTCATCCATCGCGTAGAGAGTTTGGTGAGAATGGATATAACGAGCACAGACACCGATAGTTGTAGATGGGACACCACCATTTTTCAGATGAGCTGCTCCAGCGTCTGTTCCGCCTTTTCCACAGTAGTATTGGTACTTGATGCCAGCTTCTTCAGCCGTTGTCAAAAGGAAATCCTTCATACCTGAGAGGAGCAAGTGACCTGGATCGTAGAAGCGAATCAAGGTTCCATCCCCAATCTTACCTTGGCCACCGTAGACATCACCAGCAGGTGAACAGTCAACTGCTAGGAAGACTTCTGGGTCAAACTTAGTTGTAGAAGTATGAGCGCCACGAAGACCAACCTCTTCTTGGACATTGGCACCAAGATAGAGTTCATTTCCGAGTTTTTGACCTGATAGGGCTTCTGCCAACTCGCTCACCATAAGAACACCGTAGCGGTTGTCCCACGCTTTTGAAATGATATTCTTTTCATTGGCTGTCAAGATAGCGGAACTATCAGGGACAATGGTGTCACCTGGACGGATACCAAAGCTTTCTGCTTCAGCCTTGTCTGCAAACCCACCATCAAAAATGATATCTGAAATAGCTGGCATAGTTGGTCCACCTGTTCCACGTGTCAAATGTGGAGGGACAGAACCTGAGATCACTGGAATTTCACGACCGTCACGAGTAAAGAGTTTGAAGCGTTGACTGCTGACCACCATAGGGTTCCAGCCACCGATTTCAACCACACGGAAGGTTCCATCTTGCTTAATTTCGCTGACCATAAAACCAACTTCGTCCATATGAGAAGCGACCAAGACGCGTGGGGCATCCGCAACTTCTGAATGCTTGATACCGAAAATACCACCTAAGCCATCTGTCACTACTTCATCCACGTGCGGTGTCAACTTTTCACGAAGATAAGTCCGGACAGGCGCTTCGTGGCCTGAGATCGCAGCAAGCTCTGTTACTTCTTTGATTTTTGAAAATAATGTTGTCATATCAGTTCCTTCTTTCTGTCCTCCATTTTACCACTTTTTATAGGAGAAGGATAGTGGGAAGGTAGATTGGTTTTTACTCAGTTTTCCAATAAAAGAGAGGGGCAGATGTTATTTCAGGAATTTTTCTTTCTTTTTACATTAAATTGTCAGAAAATTCATTGACAGATTAAAGAAATCGTGTTACATTTATATCCGCAGATATCTTTCGATACCAAATCTACAAGAAAGGACGGGGCATGAAACTCTCTCATATTTTAACAGGCTTACTTCTACTCCTGGTCTTTCTCTCCATTACCATTGGAACCAGTGATTTTTATTGGGAAAAATTCTTTGCTTTTGACCAACAGACCTGGCTTCTCTTTCAAGAGTCGCGTCTTCCAAGAACCATCAGTATTCTCCTTGCAGCCTCTAGTATGAGCATGGCAGGACTCCTCATGCAGACCATTACTCAAAATCAGTTTGCTGCTCCGAGTACAGTCGGAACGACAGAAGCCGCCAAACTGGGAATGGTGTTGAGCCTCTTTGTCTTTCCGTCTGCGAGTCTGACCCAAAAGATGCTCTTTGCTTTTGGCTCATCCATTTTATTTACTCTCTTCTTCCTGGCCTTTATGACTATTTTTTCTGTAAAGGAAAGGTGGATGTTGCCCTTGATCGGGATCATCTATAGTGGGATTATCGGTTCTATCACAGAAGTTATCGCCTATCGTTTCAATCTGGTTCAGAGTATGACGGCCTGGACCCAGGGCTCCTTCTCCATGATTCAGACCCATCAGTATGAGTGGCTCTTCTTAGGCCTCATCATCCTGATAGCCGTTTGGAAATTATCCCAAACCTTCACCATCATGAATCTAGGCAAGGAAACCAGCGAGAGTTTGGGGATTTCTTACTCCCTACTTGAAAAGCTGGCCCTCTTTCTAGTGGCGCTAACGACAAGTGTCACCATGATTACCGTGGGTGCCTTGCCTTTTCTCGGGGTCATCGTTCCCAATCTTATCCGCAAGCGCTATGGAGATAATCTGAGTCAAACCAAACTCATGGTCGCACTGGTCGGAGCCAATCTGGTTCTGGCCTGCGACATCCTCTCTCGAGTCTTGATTCGGCCCTATGAGCTGTCTGTCAGTCTCTTACTAGGAATCATCGGCAGCCTCGTCTTTATCCTACTTCTATGGAGAGGGGGACAAAAGGATGCAGTTTAAAAGCAAACATACCAAACTCTTCTGCCTTCTCATTGTTCTGGCCGTCGGAGCTTGTCTCCTCTACTTTTGGCCCATCACTAACCTGTCTGCCTTTGCCTGGAAGCTGCGTTCCCAAAAAATCATCGTTTATCTCTTGGTAGCCATCGCGACTGGAATTTCGACCATTAGTTTTCAAACCTTGACGGAAAATCGCTTTCTGACGCCAAGTATTTTGGGAATCGAAGCCTTCTATGTCTTGCTACAAACCCTGCTACTGATATTTGAAAGCAAATTTCTACAGCTTGGAAAGTCTCCTATCTTAGAATTTCTAGTCTTGCTTCTGCTTCAATCCCTCTTTTTTCTCGCCTTACAAAGCTACTTGAAAACGCTGATGAAGCAAGACCTGGTCTTCATTCTGCTAATCTGTCTAGCACTCGGAAGTCTCTTTCGAAATATCAGTACCTTCCTCCAAGTCCTGATGGATCCAAATGAATACGATAAACTGCAAAACAGTCTCTTTGCTTCCTTTCAGCATCTCAACACTCCCATCCTAGCCATCGGTTCTCTAATCATCCTCGCTTTGACAATCTTTTTCTTTCGAAAAGCAGTTATTCTGGATGTCTTACACCTGCAAAGAGAAACGGCTCAGATACTGGGACTCGATGTTGAAAAAGAACAGAGAGAACTCCTCTGGGCCATCGTGCTTTTGACCTCAACAGCCACTGCCTTGGTAGGGCCTATGGCCTTCTTTGGCTTTATGCTGGCCAATCTCACTTACCTGATTGTCAAAGATTATCGACACAAGTTGCTCTTTATCGTAGCCATTCTAATTGGATTTATTAGCTTAACCTTGGGGCAAGCCCTCATCGAACGAGTCTTTGCGCTGGAAATTCGCATCAGCATGATTATTGAGAGTGTGGGTGGCTTCTTATTCTTTATCTTACTTTACAGGAGGGCACGTCGGTGAAACTGGAAAACATTGACAAATCCATTCAAAAACAAGATATTTTGCAAGACATTTCGCTTGAAGTCAGTCCTCATAAACTGACAGCCTTCATTGGTCCAAATGGTGCTGGAAAATCAACTCTTCTCTCCATCATGAGCAGACTGACCAAGAAAGATCAGGGAATTCTTAGTATCAAAGGGCGTGAAATCGAGAGTTGGAATTCGCAAGAACTAGCCAAAGAATTGACTATCCTAAAGCAGAAGATCAATTACCAAGCCAAATTGACTGTAGAAGAACTGGTCAGCTTTGGACGTTTTCCCTACAGCCATGGTCGACTGAAGGCAGAAGACTGGGGAAAAATCCGAGAAACTCTGGACTATCTGGAACTGACCAACTTAAAAGACCGCTACATTGATAGCCTGTCTGGTGGACAGTTGCAACGTGTCTTTATCGCTATGGTACTAGCCCAGGATACAGACTTTATCTTGCTGGACGAACCGCTTAATAATCTCGATATCAAGCAAAGCGTCAGCATGATGCAGATACTTCGGCAACTGGTGGAGGAACTAGGGAAGACCATTATCATCGTCCTCCACGATATCAACATGGCTAGCCAGTATGCGGATGAAATTGTTGCCTTTAAAGACGGTCAAGTCTTTTGCAAGGGAACGACTGCTCAAATCATGCAGGCTGACCTGCTCAGTCAACTCTATGAGATTCCCATCACGCTGGCTGATATCAATGGCAAAAAGATCTGTATCTATAGCTAGCTATTCTGAACTCATGTCAGAGAACCCTCTGTCTCTTAGCTAACAAGCCTATCTAAGAGCCCCCTAAATCGTTATCATATTTTAAAAAGGAGAAATTATGAAAACATCCCTTAAACTTTATCTCACTGCCCTAGCGGCTAGCTTCTTGCTCTTACTTGGTGCATGTAGTACAACTAAAACTACGAAGCAAACAGAGACAAGTAGTTCTGCTCAAACAGAAGTAACCATTAAAAGTTCACTAGATGAGGTCAAACTTTCAAAGGTTCCTGAAAAGATTGTGACCTTTGATCTCGGTGCTGCGGATACTATTCGCGCTTTAGGATTTGAAAAGAATATCGTCGGAATGCCTACAAAAACTGTGCCGACTTACCTAAAAGATCTTGCAGGAAATGTCAACAATGTGGGTTCCATGGTTGAGCCAGACCTAGAAGCCATCGCTGCTCTTGAACCAGACCTAATTATCGCTTCACCACGTACCCAAAAATTCGTAGATAAGTTCAAAGAAATCGCTCCAACCATACTCTTCCAAGCAAGTAAGGACGACTACTGGACTTCTACCAAGACCAACATCGAATCCCTAGCAAGCGCCTTCGGCGAAACTGGTACACAGAAAGCCAAAGAAGAATTGGCTAACCTAGACAAGAGCATCCAAGAAGTCGCTACTAAAAACGAAAGTTCTGACAAAAAAGCCCTTGCTATCCTCCTCAATGAAGGAAAAATGGCTGCCTTTGGTGCCCAATCTCGTTTCTCTTTCTTGTACCAAACCTTAAAATTCAAGCCAACTGACACCAAATTTGAAGACTCTCGCCACGGACAAGAAGTCAGCTTTGAAAGTGTTAAAGAAATCAATCCTGACATCCTCTTTGTCATTAACCGTACCCTTGCCATCGGCGGGGACAACTCAAGCAACGACGGCGTCCTAGAAAATGCCCTCATCGCTGAAACTCCTGCTGCTAAAAATGGTAAAATTATCCAACTAACACCAGACCTCTGGTATCTAAGCGGTGGCGGGCTTGAATCAACTAAACTCATGATCGAAGACGCTCAAAAAGCTTTGAAATAAGCAAGAAAACCCAACATCAGGTGATGTTGGGTTACTTTTTTTCTTGATTTCGTCTGAGAGAAAAGTGGTCTGGGACAGGATCTTTTCCTATTGGCGACCAAGGATGGCATCGGAAAATTCGAGCCAAGCCCATCAGAACACCCTTGAAGCCATGTTTCTCAATAGCCTGAATCATGTAGTTGGAACAAGTCGGCTCAAAGCGACAAGAGGGTGGAAAGGCTGGTGAGATAAAACGTTGGTAAAAGCGTACTGGCGCTATTAAGATTCGTTTCATTATTTCTTGGTTACTGCCATGGTGTGTAGTTGGCTGATTTCTTTTTTATTAAGACGACGAGATTCTCCTGGACGAAGACCTGTCAAGTCTAGGTGTCCGAAACGTGTCCGAGACAGTTTATCCACTTGCAGACCGACGGCTTCAAACATCTTTTTAACCTGATGATTACGCCCCTCATGGATAGTCAACTGTACCACAGAGCGGTTTTTGACTGGATCCACTTTGAGAATTTCATAAACAGCTGGCTTAGTTTTCTTGCCATCAATCTCAAGACCGCGGGTCAAGGGGCGGAGATTTTCCTTATTAGCCACACCTTTAACACGCGCGACATAGACTTTGTCAATCTCATTACGGGGGTGAATCATCTCATCCGTAAAATCACCATCATTGGTCAAAATCAAGACACCTGATGTATCCCAGTCCAAACGTCCAACTGGGTAGATGCGCTCTTTGACATTGGGCAAGAGGTCCACAACAGTCTTGCGGCCCTTGTCATCTGTCACACTGGAAATCACACCGCGTGGTTTATTAAGCAGATAGTAAACCTTTTCTTCGTTGTAGATAGGTTGACCTTCCACTTCGACCTTGTCACCAGACTTGATGGTCGTTGCGAGTTCACGTACCACTTGGCCATTAACCGTCACTAAGCCTTGCTTGATCAACTCTTCTGCTTTTCTCCTACTGGCCACACCTGCGTGGGCAATATATTTATTGATTCTCATCTTCTTCTATCCTTTCACCAAATAATTGGCTTTCTTGAGCCTGAATCTCAAGCTCATCAATCACTGGCAGTTCTTCCAAATGGTTAATTCCCATGTAATCTAGGAAATAATCCGTAGTCACATAGAGGTTGGGGCGGCCCAACACTTCTTTTTTCCCGTCTTCCTTTATCAAGTCAAAAGCCTGCAACTTTGCCAAAGCCCCACTCGAATTGACCCCACGGATAGCATCAATTTCTATCCGCGTGATGGGTTGCTTGTAGGCAATGATGGACAAGGTCTCAAGGGCTGCCCGAGACAGACTCTGGTTGATGGGAGCTTTGGAGTATTCCTTTAAAATCGCTGCAAATTGAGGCTTGGTCACCAATCTGTAAGCGCCCCCTGTCTCAATCAGGGACAAGCTCGACTCTTGGTCTTTTTCATACTTTTGGGCTAATTTTTCTAAACTCTGCTGGATGCCTGTCGGAGGAAGCGATAGGAGTTCAGCCAACTGACGGACCCGAATCCCATCTTCACCTGCTACAAACAAGAGCGCTTCTATTTCTGCTAAAGTACTCATCTTTCCTCTCTATCAAGTCTAGCTTTGTGCCTCTTGACTTTCTTCCTTCTTTTCCATGAGATAGATATCTCCGAAACTCTCCTCTTGAACAAGGATCAGTTCTTGGGTTTTGATTAACTCTAGGGTTGCCAAAAAGAGGGTAATGACCTCTTGGATATTTTGGGCTTCCTTGAACAAATCCTGCAAACGCAACTGGTCTCGTCCAGCCAAGGACTCTTTTACGATAACCATCATATCCTCAATCTTATACTCATCCCGCAAGATGGTCGTGTGATTCTGAGCGAATTCCTCTTTTTTCTTGGCTAGGATATTGGAAAAAGCCAAAAAGAGGTCGATGGTCGTCCTATCATGCACAAGCTCCGCATCTTCGTAGATCAACTCAGTAGGCGCTTTAGAATAGTACTGGGCCCGATCTTGGTGCTTAGCCTCCAAGTGCTCACCCAAGAGTTTGAATTTGCGGTATTCTTCGATTTGGGAGAGAAGGTCCTGCTCCAGGTCATCCTCCAAGTCTGTCACTTCTGCTACCTTTGGCAAGAGCTTGCGACTCTTAATCAGCATGAGCTGACTGGCCATGACCATGTACTCGCCAGTCACTTCCAGACGCATAGCCTGCAGGGTTGAGACATAGGCTAGATACTGTTCGATGACTTCTGTGATAGGCACATCGTAAATATCCATCTGATACTTTGAGACTAGGTGCAAGAGCAAGTCCAGGGGCCCTTCAAAATCTTTTAATTTAATATCCATTATCTATATTTTTCTAAGGTCAGAACTGTTTTTAATCCTAATTTTTTTGCAATTTCGTACAAATCGACCTTGTTTTCTATTTGTCTTAGAATGAACTGTTCCCGCAAGGCTTGGGCTGATAAGGTTGGGAAACCTTTCTCCTTGACAAAAGATTCTAGCTGACGAAAGGCCCACTGACGAGAATAGGCTTTCCCTCCCCTTTCAAAAAGATAGGTCTGCCCCATCAAGGGTTCCAATTCTGAAATCAAGGTCGTGGGAATGGTAACAATCCTCTGTTGGGAAGCCTTGTTGATTCTCAACACCTGAAAATCAAGATTGATATCCGCAATCTTGAGGGATAAAATCTCACTTGGTAACAAGCCCATTTCCAAGATAAGAAGCGCCAGCAAGCGTCCTTCTGAATAATTACTTTCCTGCCAAAAAGAGTCTAAGTTTAGAATCTCTGGTTTTTCAGTCTTCTTTTCAGCTTGCTTGGCTAATTCCAGACGGTAAAAACTGTCCACCTCCCCTTTTTGATAGAGAAAGTAGAGAAATTGGTTACAGGCCGAAAGTTTTCGCTTCTGGGCGCTGATTTTTAGATTGGCTAGCTGGGCTTGGTAAATCTTGAGACTAGTTTCAGAGATCCGCTCACCTACAATGTCTAAAAATTGCTCCAGATCATACTTATAGGACTGCTTGGAATTGGCAGACAAACCCTGCTTTCCCTCTAAAAAGTCTGAAATCCTATCTCTCATTTGCATCGAATCTCATATTCCTTACTAAAGTCATGTAAGAGAGCATTGACGGCCTTGAGGATAGACTTGCGCGTGATGATTCCTTGAAAAATTCCTTCATCATCTACGACTGGCAAGAAAGGTTCATCCACCAGTTTATGGAGGACTTCAGTGATGTTATAGTCTGGAGCGACGACTGCCACATCTGTCTTGGTCATATTGACGATATCTGTCGTTGCCATCTGCTCATCTGTCAAACCTTGCTCCATTTGATAAGCCAAAATGTCTCTCAGACCAATGGTTCCAACAAAGCGTTTGTCAAAAGTCACAACAGGGATACGGGTATAGGTGATTTGGCTCAGAACCAAAATCGCATGATCAGCATTGTGGGTATCAATCAAGGCTGCTAGATTGTCAGCAGGGGTAAGAAAAGTCTCTTCCTGCTCCAGTAAAAATGCTTCAAATTCCTTGGCAATCATCGAGCAAACTCCTTGGACAAGCCTGGATAAACCTCATGATCACGTGTCAAAAAGTCTACTTTGAAATAGCTGTCATCAATCTCTACACGGGCATAGAGGCATTCTCTGATGGTTCCTCGTGGTTGGCTAATGGAGCCTGGATTGAGAAAGAGCGTCTTTCCTTCCATCCAAGCATTTGGCACATGCAAGTGACCATAGAGACAGATATCGGCATCTTCTTCCTGAGCCCAGTAGTCCAACTTTTGAAAGTTGAAATTGATATCAAACAAGTGTCCATGCGTCTGGATGATCTTGGTCGGACCAAGTTGAGTCACCAAACGTTCTGGGTAGCCGGCATAAAAGTCCATATTTCCTTTGACGACATGAATGCCCTCCCAGAGCGGAGAATCGGGGCGGAGTTCTGAGTCACCATCGTGAAAAATGGCATCGACTTTACCCAGATAGCGGTCACGAATTTCTTCGACAATCAAGCTATCGCCATGGGAGTCACTCATTACAATGATGGTTTGCTTTGCCATGATGGAAATACCTCCAAAAGTTTCTTAACGGCTAAGGCACGGTGGGATTGGCTATTTTTTTCTTCAAGGGTTAATTCAGCTGCTGACTTGCCTGTCTCTCCCACAAGGAAAAGGGGATCATAGCCAAAACCATTTTCACCCTTGGGTTCAAAATTGATATAACCTGGCCAGTCAGCTTCAACCACCAAACTTTCCTTGTTTGGACTAGCTACAACCAGGGTTGTGTGGAATTGTGCCGAACGGTCCTTGAGTTCAAAGACCATGGCCAATTCGTGCAAGAGTTTGGCATTGTTTTCTCGGTCTGTCGCTCCCACACCTGCGAAACGGGCTGACCAGACTCCTGGCAAACCGCCGAGGACATCGACTTTGAGACCTGAGTCATCTGCTAGCACCATCTTGCCTGTTAATTGGGAAATGGTTTCGGCCTTAAGTCTAGCATTTTCTTCAAAGGTCATGCCTGTTTCTGCTACTTCAGGCAGGTCAGGATAGTCATTGAGATTTTCCACATCATAGCCTAGTTTATCAAAGATGGCACGGAATTCCTTGGTCTTGCCTTCGTTTCGAGTCGCAATCAACAAGGTTTCTCTAACCTTACTAGTTTCAAAGAAGTCTTGAACATTGACCCCTTCTTTAGGCAATTCTACATGCAGGAGTTGTCCATTTTCAACCAAGAGCAGGGCTCCCTGACGTTGGATGACTTCCAAGTTGCGTCCTGCTTCGGCATTTAAAATCTCAACGATAAAAGAGAGTAAACGGAAGTTGGAAGACCAGCGCATCACCGTTATCGTAATCGGAAAGCCATTTTCCTCATCACGAAAAATCCGCGCCAAATCCATAAAATCGAGCTCAAGAGGATCTTTGATGAGGCTGTAGATGCCTCCATAGACATCCCAGACGCCGACATACCAGTCCTGGTCGTCCTTGTATTCATAAATCTTGTTTGTCATAATGTTACATGCTCCACATGAATCTCTTTTTCCAGCCATTCTGCTCCAATTTGGGCAAAACTTTGGCTGCTGGCTGTTGTGTAAAAACGATGTTGAAGTGGTCCAGCATCTCGGCTACGATTGATTTCAAAATAATTGAGTAAGACTGAGATATCCCGTACACACTCTGCCCCACTATCGATCAGCTGAACCTTTGGTCCCATGACATTCTGGATGATGGGGCGAAGGAGCGGATAATGGGTACAACCCAAAATCAAGCTATCCACCTTCCCGACCAAGGGACGCAGGGTTTCATAGACCACTTTCTTGGTTACACTGGTTGACAGGGCACCAGACTCGACCAAGGGGGCAAACTTGGGACAGGCCAAACTCTCCACCTGTAAATCCGGATCCAAATCATGGATTTTCTGACGGTAGATGTCTGATTGTACCGTCATGGGAGTTCCAATGACTCCGATTTTCCCGCCTTGACTGGACTTGATGGCTGCCGAAGCTCCTGGCAAAATCACACCTAGGACAGGAATATCTAGTTGGGCCTTGATCTCTTCCCAGACGACCGCAGTCGCAGTATTACAAGCAATGACAATCATCTTAACATCCTTGGTCAAAAGAAAGTTGACCAACTGCCAAGTATATTCACGGATTTGCTCAGCAGGACGGGGACCATAGGGCGCCCGTGCCGAATCTCCAATATAGACGATTTCTTCATGGGGAAGCTGGCGCATGAGCTCACGAACAACGGTCAAGCCCCCGACACCCGAATCCAAAAAACCAATTGGTCGATTATCCATACAGTCTTCTTTCTAGTCTTTTTTCTGATTGATAGTTCATCATGATTACTCTTCCTAAATGAAGGGATAGACAGCTTCATAGAATGGCAACCGCCTCTCTTAATCATAATCAAATATCAATAGAATGCAAGGAAAAAGTCTTATCCTTGAGAACTATTGAACATAGTGAGAAGTCTGGAACTTTCATCCCAGACTTTTCCTATTTATTTCTTTTTATTGTTAGCAAGGGCTGCTTTTTGTTGGCGGATGATTTGGTGGTAAACTTGTTGTACCTTGGCTTCGCTTGGCTTTTGACCATTTGCGCTCAAAAGAGCACGAACTGCCTCAGCGTTCAAACGTGGGTTGTCCGCAAATTCTTTTTCGATTTGCTTACGAACCAAGTACATCCCTCCAAGAGCTCCTCCTAGAAAAGCTAGCACAATCAAGACAATTGCTAAAAGTAAGTCCATTCTTTTTCTCCTGTTTCTTTTTGAGTCTTCTATATTATACCACAAAGTGACTTTCCTGACTAGTTTGTTTTACGCTTTCACAAAGGGCAATAGGCGACAAAAAAGGAGCTCCTCATTTCGATGAAAGAGAGCTCCTTGCTGCGTTTATTTTACATAAATAGCTAGTGTTTGATAAGGTTTCAGAAGAATTTTTTCTGATACTTCTACATCTTCATAGTTTGAAATCAGAATCTGTCCTTTCTGGTAGACCACTGGCAAGTCGATTTCCACTTCTGTGGCATAAAAGTTATTGAGGACCAGTAATGTTTCATCCTCATACTGACGTTCAAAGGCATAGACTTGCTTACTGTCTTCAAAGGCTGGTTTGTAGCTTCCTTCTGAAATGATCGGCATTTCCTTACGAAGTCGAATCAAGTTTTGGTAGAAGGTGAAAATTGGTCCTTGGATGTCATTTTCTACGTTAATGTGTGGGTAGGATTTCCCTGCCTTCAGCCAAGGAGTCCCTTTTGTGAAGCCAGCATTTTCTGAAGCATCCCACTGCATGGGAATGCGTGAATTATCTCGTGACTTAGCCTGAATAATCTGGAAGGCTTCTTGCTCACTTTTCCCTTCTTTTAAGAGCATCTGATAAGCATTGATGGACTCGACATCCACATAATCAGCCATGGAATCATAGTCTGGGTCAATCATTCCGATTTCCTCACCCATGTAGATATAAGGTGTCCCACGTGACAGGTGAATGCTGGCAGCCAGCATAGTCGCCCCTTCATTGCGGAAATGTTGAATATCGACAAAACGATTCAAGGCTCGTGGTTGGTCGTGATTGTTCCAAAAGAGGGCACTCCAGCCGTTTTTGTCACTCATTTCCTTGCCCCAGCTATGGTAAAGACCTTTCAACTCTTCGAAATCAAAGGGAGCTAAAGTCCACTTCTGCCCATCCTTGTAGTCCACCTTGAGATGATGGAAATTAAAGGTCATGGATAATTCCTGACGTTCAGGCGAAGAATAGAGGACACAGTTTTCCATGGTTGTAGAGGACATTTCCCCAACTGTCATAAAGCTATCGTCTGATCCAAAAGTGGCTTGGTTCATCATGCGCAAATAGTCATGAACGATGGGCTTGTCTGTGTAAGCTGGCTTTCCTTCATTTTCAGGACAATCCACTAAGACCTCATCCTTGCCGATCAAATTGATCACATCAAATCGGAAACCTTTAACTCCCTTATCACGCCAAAAATTAACAACCTTGAAAAGTTCCTTACGGACATTAGGATTGCGCCAATTAAGGTCAGCCTGGGTCTCATCAAAGAGGTGGAGATAATATTTCCCCGTATTCCCGAAAGGTGCCCAGGCAGAGCCACCAAACTTAGACTGCCAGTCTGTCGGTTGGTCTTGGATGAAGAAAAAGTCTTGGTAGTACTGGTCGCCAGCTAGGGCTTTCTGAAACCATTCGTGTTCTGTCGAGCAATGATTGAGCACCATATCTAACATAAAGTCAATCTTGTGCTCTTTACCGACACGTACCATCTCTTCAAAATCAGCCATATCACCAAAAAGAGGATCTACTGACATATAATCTGAAATATCGTAACCATTATCCCGTTGGGGGCTTGGATAAAATGGATTGAGCCAGACCATATCCACGCCCAGTTTGGCTAGATAGGGAATTTTTTCGATAATCCCACGGAAATCCCCAATACCATTTCCAGTGGTGTCTTTATATGATTTTGGATAGATTTGATAGACTACTTTTCCTTTATCAAGTGTCATCTATTTCTCCTTTTCTGATAAAAGGGAGGAACCTCTGTTCCTTCCCTGTTTTATTATTTTAATTAGATTCGTGTAGCGACCATGAGAGCTTCGCCAGCTTGGATAGTTGTTGGATAAGTTCCAGTGATAGTCGCTGTATAAGCATCTTGGTTAGTGATGATAACTGGAGTTTCTGTCACGAGACCCGCAGCCTTAATAGCATCTATATCAAAACGAATCAATTTCTGACCAACTGTGACATGGTCTCCTTGGGCTACAAGACTTTCAAAACCTTTGCCATCAAGACCTACTGTATCCATACCGATGTGGATGAGCAATTCCACCCCCTCATCAGAGACAATACCGATAGCATGCTTAGTAGGGAAAAGAACCGTCACTGTCCCATTGACTGGAGAAGTCAACTCACCTTGGCTTGGTTCAATGACTAGACCTTGTCCCATGACGCCTGATGCAAAAACAGGGTCTGTCGCTTGACTCAATTCTTTCACCTGACCTGTAAGTGGGCTGACAATCTCTACTGGAGCAAGGGTTACTGGTTCATGACTGACAAATTCTGCCTCTTCTTGGGCAACGAATTCTGCTTGCAAGGCTGTATCGTCCTCAGTTTTTGTAAAGAGGCCTGCCTTACGGAAGAAGAAAGTCAATAGCATTGGTACAATAATAGCAACTAGCATGGTTCCTGCAAACGGCAGCATGTATTGTGGTTGAATAGAGAGGATACCTGGCAAACCTCCGATACCGATAGAAGCCGCAGTTACATTGAATGTAACGGACAACATGCCTGCAAGGGCTGAACCAATCATCCCAGCTACAAATGGATAGATGTATTTGACATTGACCCCAAAGAGGGCTGGTTCTGTAACACCGAGATAGGCTGAAATGGTTGCGGGAAGTGAAATCTGAGCCTCACGCTCATCATGACGATGCATGAAATAATAGGCAAATACAGCAGAACCTTGGGCAATATTTGAAAGAGCAATCATTGGCCAGAGGGCAGTCCCGCCAGCATCCGCAATCAATTGTGTATCGATGGCATTGGTCATATGGTGCAAACCTGTGATGACAAATGGAGCGTAGAGGGCACCAAAAATCGCACCGAAGAGCCATTTAACTGGACCCGTCAAACCTGCCAAGACAACTGATGAGAGTCCTTGCCCGATTGTCCAACCGATTGGCCCCAATACAGTATGAGCCAAAATCAAAGCTGGAATCAATGACAAGAAAGGTACAAAAATCATCGAAATCACTTCTGGGATATGCTTGCGCCAGAAAATTTCAAGATAAGACAGACTCAAACCTGCAAGCAAGGCTGGGATAACTTGAGCCTGGTAACCGATACGATTAACAGTAAAGTAGCCAAAATTCCATACCCAGTTGGCTGCGATTTCTGATGCAGGTGTTGAAGCTACTGCATAGGCATTGAGCAACTGAGGTGAAACCAAACAGATCCCGAGAACAATTCCCAAGATTTGGCTGGTTCCCATCTTACGAGAGACAGACCAGGTAATCCCTACTGGTAAGAACTGGAAGATTGCTTCACCAGGCAACCAGAGGAAGTGATTAACCCCTGACCAAAACTGAGAGGATTCTGTGATGGTCTTACCATCCAACATCGACCAATGCACACCTTCCAAGACATTACGGAAACCGAGGATTAATCCTCCGACAATCAAGGCTGGAATAATCGGTGTAAAGATTTCCGCCAGAGTGGTCATAACACGTTGGACCAGGTTTTGATTGCTCTTAGCTGCTGACTTGGCTGCTTCTTTAGAAACACCCTCAATACCTGAAACAGCTGTAAAATCATTATAAAAAATCGGTACGTCATTCCCGATAATCACCTGAAATTGACCCGCATTTGTAAAGGTCCCTTTGACGGCTGGAATCGACTCGATAGCCTTAACATTGGCCTTCTTTTCGTCACCGAGAACAAAGCGCATCCGTGTCGCACAGTGGGTGACAACAGTGACATTCTCCTTACCTCCGATCGCCTGAAGCAGATCTTTGGCTTCTTGTTCAAATTTTCCCATTTGATTCTCCTTATACTCGTCAAAGCAAGTTTTATTTGATAAGACTATTGTAAACGATACCAAACTTGTAGGCAACTTGTTTGTTGTAAAAAGAGGATATTTTTGTAAATTTTCTAGCACTTGTATGGTAAAATAGATACAAGTTTGTATAGAATAAGACTCAAAACCTATTTAAGGAAGCAAGATGAAGAAATACCAACAATTATTTAAGCAAATCCAAAAAACTATTCAAAACGAGACTTACGCTGTCGGAGATTTCCTCCCTAGCGAGCACGATCTCATGAATCAGTATCAGGTGAGCCGTGACACCGTTCGAAAAGCTCTGTCCCTCCTCCAAGAGGAAGGATTGATTAAGAAGATAAGGGGGCAAGGTTCTCAAGTCGTCAAAGAAGAAACCGTCAATTTCCCCGTCTCTAACCTAACCAGCTACCAAGAACTGGTACAGGAACTTGGACTGCGCTCTAAGACCAATGTGGTCAGTCTGGATAAGATCATTATCAATAAGAAATCCTCACTGATAACCGGCTTTCCAGAGTTTCGGATGGTGTGGAAGGTAGTCCGCCAGCGTGTGGTGGATGACCTGGTATCGGTTCTGGATACGGACTATCTGGATATGGAACTAATCCCAAATCTCACTCGCCAAATCGCTGAGCAGTCTATCTACTCGTATATAGAGGACGACCTCAAACTCCATATTGATTATGCTCAGAAAGAAATTACTATTGACCACACGAGTGACCGAGACAAGATTCTCATGGACATTGGCAAAGACCCTTATGTCGTTTCAATCAAGTCAAAAGTCTATCTCCAAGACGGGCGCCAATTTCAGTTCACCGAAAGTCGCCATAAATTAGAAAAATTTCACTTTGTTGACTTTGCCAAAAGACATCCGAAATAAACACCTACAGTTGGGAATACTCTCAACTGTTTTTTAGTAGTAAACGATCTAGTTGATAGTTGGAAAAGAGGATCTTCTTCCTTAAGTTTCTACTTTTTTTAGAAAAAACAGCAGCAAATATGTATCTTGCTAAAAAGCTCTTGACAAATGCTAAACGACCATTAGAATGGGAGGTAAGGAGATAAATAGAAACAAAATAAACGAAACTGCTTCATAAAATGTAAGCGGTTTCGAATACACAAAGGAGGGTTTTATGAAAAAACACTTTTGGGAGAAATCCTGTCGCTATAGCATCCGCAAGCTGACGGTTGGGACTGCTTCTGTTTTACTGGGAGCTGTTTTTCTAGTCAACCACACTGTAGCCGCAGACAGTGTTGAGGTCAAGCAAACTGAACCAACCTCTGTCGAAGCTATCACTAAGCCTGATAGCGAACCCAAAGCAGCTGAAGCTACTGAAACTACAAATCCGTCTCTAGCCGAGAATCCCGTAGTTTCCGAAAGCAAGCCAGCTGAGGAGGCTCAGAAGACAAATAGTCAAGCTAGTGAAGAAGCCGTTGTAGAATCTAAAGAAAAGAAGGAACCTGAAAAAGCAGATCAGCCGGTGACAAAGCAAGAGAACTATCAACTCAACTACGATCAGCCAACAGCTCCCTCCTATGACGGATGGGAAAAGCAAGCCCTTCCTGTCGGAAACGGAGAGATGGGAGCCAAGGTATTTGGCCTAATTGGCGAAGAGAGAATCCAGTACAACGAAAAGACCCTCTGGTCAGGAGGACCACAACCCGATAGCACCGACTATAACGGAGGAAACTACAAGGATCGCTACAAGGTCTTAGCAGAGATACGTAAAGCCCTCGAAGCTGGTGACCGCCAAAAAGCTAAACAACTCGCTGAACAAAATCTAGTTGGACCAAACAACGCCCAGTATGGACGTTACCTAGCCTTTGGAGATATCTTCATGGTCTTTAATAACCAGAAGAAAGGACTAGACACTGTAACTGATTATCACCGTAATCTGGATATCACTGAAGCCACTACGACCACTTCTTACACCCAAGATGGGACGACCTTCAAACGCGAAACCTTCTCCAGTTATCCTGATGATGTCACTGTGACCCACTTGACTAAAAAAGGAAACAAGACACTTGACTTTACCCTTTGGAACAGTTTGACAGAAGACTTGCTTGCTAATGGCAACTACTCTTGGGAATATTCCAACTATAAGAATGGTCATGTCACTACAGATGCAAACGGAATCCTTCTAAAGGGAACTGTTAAAGATAACGGCCTCAAATTTGCATCCTATCTAGGAATTAAAACGGATGGAACAGTTACTGTTCAGAATGAGACACTAACCGTTACAGGCGCAAGTTATGCAACCCTCTACCTCAGCGCCAAAACAAACTTTGCTCAAAATCCTAAAACCAACTATCGAAAAGACATTGACCTCGAAAAAACAGTTAAAGGGATTGTCGAAGCTGCTAAGGCCAAAGACTACGAGACACTTAAAAAGACCCATATCAAGGACTATCAAAGTCTCTTTAACCGCGTTAAACTAAACCTAGGCGGAAACAAGACTGCTCAAACGACAAAAGAGGCCCTTCAAAGCTATAACCCAGAAAAAGGGCAAAAATTGGAAGAACTCTTCTTCCAATACGGACGTTATTTACTCATCAGTTCTTCTCGTGATCGGACAGATGCCCTTCCTGCAAACCTACAAGGAGTCTGGAATGCTGTAGACAATCCACCTTGGAACGCTGACTACCACCTCAATGTCAATTTGCAAATGAACTACTGGCCTGCCTATATGAGCAATCTAGCTGAAACAGCCAAGCCAATGATTAATTACATTGACGACATGCGCTATTATGGCCGTATCGCTGCCAAGGAATACGCTGGCATCGAATCCAAAGACGGTCAAGAAAATGGTTGGCTTGTCCACACCCAGGCGACACCATTTGGCTGGACTACTCCAGGCTGGAATTACTATTGGGGTTGGTCTCCAGCTGCTAACGCTTGGATGATGCAAAACGTCTATGATTACTACAAGTTCACCAAGGATGAGACTTATCTCAAAGAAAAGATTTATCCAATGCTCAAGGAAACAGCTAAGTTCTGGAACTCCTTCTTGCACTACGACAAAGAAAGCGACCGTTGGGTGTCTTCTCCATCCTACTCACCTGAACACGGGACCATTACCATCGGAAATACCTTTGACCAATCGCTAGTCTGGCAGCTATTCCACGACTATATGGAAGTAGCCAACCATCTGAATGTCGACCAAGACTTAGTCACAGAGGTCAAGGCTAAATTTGACAAACTCAACCCCCTTCACATTAACAAAGAGGGACGCATCAAGGAATGGTACGAAGAAGACAGCCCACAATTCACAAATGAAGGGATTGAAAACAACCACCGTCACGTTTCCCATCTAGTTGGTCTCTTCCCAGGTACGCTCTTTAGCAAGGACCAAGCTGAATACCTAGAAGCTGCGCGTGCTACCCTCAACCACCGTGGAGATGGTGGTACAGGTTGGTCTAAGGCAAATAAAATCAACCTCTGGGCTCGTTTGCTGGACGGTAACCGTGCCCATCGCTTGCTCGCTGAACAGCTCAAGTATTCAACCCTAGAAAACCTTTGGGATACCCACGCGCCTTTCCAAATCGACGGCAACTTTGGGGCAACCAGTGGGATGGCAGAAATGCTCCTCCAATCACATACTGGCTATATTGCACCATTACCAGCTCTTCCAGATGCCTGGAAAGACGGTCAGGTTTCTGGCTTGGTTGCTCGAGGAAACTTTGAAGTCAGCATGAAGTGGAAAGATAAAAACCTGCAAAGCTTGTCCTTCCTTTCAAATGTCGGTGGAGACTTGGTTGTAGATTATCCAAATATCGAAGCCAGCCAAATCAAGGTCAATGGCAAACCAGTCAAGGCAACGATTCTCAAAAACAATCGCATCCAACTGGCAACACAAAAAGGTGACGTCATTACCTTTGAACACTTCCCTGGTCGTGTAACCAGTCTGACAGCCGTTCGACAAAATGGAGTCACTGCTGAACTCACCTTTAACCAAGTAGAAGGCGCTACCCACTATGTCATCCAAAGGCAAGTGAAAGACGCATCTGGCCAAACTTCTGCGACCAGAGAATTTGTAACCAATCAAACCCACTTTATCGACCGATCACTCAATCCTCAACATGCCTATACCTATACGGTCAAGGCGATGCTGGGCGAGCTTGCCACACAAGTTTCTGAACAGGCCACTGTCGAAACCTATAGCGAGTTGATGGACGACCGAGACAGCCGCATCCAGTACGGAGCTGCCTTTGGAAACTGGGCAGACTCAGAATTATTTGGAGGAACAGAGAAATTTGCTGACCTTTCAAAAGGAGACTACACAGACGAAGATCTCACTGCCACCATTCCTTTCACTGGCGTTGGTATCGAAATCTATGGACTGAAATCGTCTGAACTAGGTCTTGCCACTGCTAAAATTGATGGCAAAGAGGTCGGCGAGCTTGACTTCCATACTGCTGGAGCAACTGAAAAAGGTAGTCTCATTGGTCGCTTCACAGGATTATCTGACGGACCTCACACATTGACTCTTCGTGTTAAACGTGAGCACAAAGGACGTGGTAGTGAGCGCTCGAAAATTTCATTAGACTACTTCAAGATCCTATCAGGAACAGGCAACACGATTGAAAAAATGGATGATCGTGATTCGCGCATCCAATATGGTTCCCAGTTTAAGGACTGGTCTGACCCTGAACTCTACGGTGGTACGGAAAAATACGCTGATATTAACAACAGCGACTCTAGTGCAGCTTCAGAAGCTCAGGCAACTATTTCCTTTACAGGGACGGGCATTCGTATTTATGGCTTGAAGAGCCTTGCCCTTGGACGAGCACGTGTTACACTAGATGGCAAAGAAATGCCAAGTCTAGACTTCTACACTTCAGGTGCAACTGAAAAGAGAGCTTTTATTGGCGAATTTACAAACCTTACTGACGGTCCGCACACCCTGACATTACAAGTTGACCCAGATTCGCCAGAAGGTCGCAAGAAAATCTCTCTAGACTCCTTTGATATCATCAAAGCCCCTGCTGTTGGTCTAGATAGTCCAAGCATCGCGCCTCTTAAGGAAAACGACAAAACCATTTCCTTAAGCCTACCATCTGGAGACTGGGAAGCCATCGCAGTGACCTTCTCAGGTGTCAAAGATCCTCTAGTATTGCGCAAAGTGGACGAAACGCATCTGGTTACAAGTGGGGATCAGACCGTGCTATCAATCCAAGACAATCAAGTTCAAATCCCAATCCCTGAGGCTACTGATCGACAAACTGGAAAAGCGATTGAAGCTTATGCCATTCAAGGAACTACCACAAGTAGTCCTGTCGTAGCTGTCTTTACTAAAAAAGATGAGAAGAAGGTTGATGAGAAGCAACCAACTACAAGCAAGGGGGACGAACCAGCTCCTACTGTAGAGAAACCTGAGCACACTGAGCCTATCGGGACTGCAGGGCAAGAGGAACCGCCTACAGTGACAATTCCTGAATACACCGAACCTATCGGAACGGCGGGGCAAGAGGAAGCTCCTACTGTTGAAATTCCTGAATACACCGAGCCTATCGGAACGGCG